>JBFGDZ010000188.1:0-6015 GCA_041580375.1 Candidatus Polarisedimenticolia bacterium | reverse complement strand
GGTGCGTCGACGAGTTTCGCGGAGAGGCCCGCCAGGACGACGCGACGCTCCTGGCGCTGCAGCGGAACGCCTGACCCGGCGGCGTCGCAGCGAGCCGCTCCGGCTCCGCTCTCTTGACCCCGGCGCCGCGCCGCGGCTAGGCTCTCGCGGATGCCGACGGACCCGCCCCTCGCCGCCTGCACGATCGCCGGCCTTCCCATCAGCGCGTGGCTCCTCCTGATCGCGGCCGTCGGGATCGGCCTCGCGCTCGAGATCCGTTTCTACCTCCTGCACCGGCCGCGGGGCCGAGCCGGGGACGGCGCATCCCGATCGGTCGGGCGCGGGGACCGTGGCTGAGACGGCCGGATCGGACGTCATCCTGGGCGTCCTGATCGCCTACCTGGCGATCCTTCTGATCATCGGCTTCTGGAGCGCGCGCGCCTCCGGCGACGTCAAGGGGTACTTCGTCGCCGGCAAGAGGCTGCCGTCCTGGGTCATCGCCTTCAGCTCCAACGCCACGGGCGAGAGCGGCTGGCTCCTCCTGGGATTGACGGGAATGGGGTACCTCGTCGGCGTGCACGCGCTCTGGGTCACGCTCGGCGAGGTCCTCGGCGTCGCGGCGGCCTGGATCTGGGTGGCGCGGCCGTTCAAGGAATACACCGATCGCTACGACGCGATCACCGTCCCGGATTACCTGGAGAGTCGCCTGCGCGACACCACGCGCGTGCTGCGCCTCATCAGCGCGGTGATCATCGTCAGCATGGTGATGGCCTACACGGCGGCCCAGCTGACGGCGTCCGGCAAGGCCTTCGGCTCCTTCCTCGGGACGAGCTACACGGCGGGCGTGCTGATCGGCGCCGTGATCGTCCTCCTCTACACGTCCGTGGGCGGATTCAAGGCCGTCGCCTACAGCGATCTGGTGCAGGGCGTTCTGATGTTCGGCTGCCTGTTCACGCTGCCGATCGTCGGGATCGTCGCCGCGGGCGGGTGGACGAAGCTGACGGAAACGCTGGCGGCCGCCGATCCGGCTCTGCTGAGACCGATGGGATCGTTCGGCCTCACGCCCGCCGGCGTCGCGAGCGCCGCGGGGTTCGTGGGAATCGGCCTGGCCTTCCTGGGCTCGCCGCAGCTCCTCACCCGCTTCATGTCGGCGCGCGATCAGAAGGAGATCGTCGGCGGCAGCCTCCTCGCCGTCCTCTGCATGATCGTGTTCGACCTGGGCGCCGTGATGTCGGGCATCGCCGGGCGCGCGCTGTTCCCCGGGCTTGTCGATCCCGAGACGATCCTGCCGGAGATGAGCGCGGCGCTGTTCCCCAGCCTGTTCACCGGCGTCTTCCTCGTCGTGGTCCTGGCCGCGATCATGTCGACGGCCGATTCGCTGCTGATCCTGGCGTCGTCGGCGATCACGCGTGACGTCGTGCAGAAGATGTTTCACGCCCGCCTGTCGGAACGCGGCCTGTCGATTCTGGGGAAGCTGACGACGCTCGCGATCGGCGGCGGCGCCCTCTACTTCGCCCTGATCGAGGCGCGGATGATCTTCTGGTTCGTCCTGTTCGCCTGGTCGGGGCTCGCCTGCGCCTTCACGCCGGTCGTCCTCTGCACGCTGTTCTGGAAGCGGACGACGCTCGCGGGGGCCGTGGCGGGGATTGTGGGCGGGTTCGCGACGGCGGTGGTCTGGATCCTCGTCCTCAAGGAGCGTTTCTACGGCCTGTACGAGATGCTCCCGGGATTCTTCGTGTCGTTCGTCCTCGTCGTGGGCGTCAGCCTGATCACCCGCCCGCCCGAAGGGGCCGCCGAGGAGTTCGACTCGGTCCGAAGGTCCGTCGGGCCCGCCCTGACCCGCGGCCGCCCCGGGCCGGCCCCCCGACCCTCCCGATAATCGAAGGGCCTTGCCGGGAACCTGCGTGGGGTACTGGGTTCCAAGCCTTTGACCCGGGGCCCGCCGGACCCCATCTTGGACCCGGTGCCGGCTCCTCGAAGGGCTTCCAGGAGGTACGCCATGCCATCCGCGGGACAACGGGCCCCGTCCCGGAGAAAGGGCCTTCTCTACATTCCCTGCATCCTCGTTCTGGGTCTGGCGGCAACCGTCCAGCCCGCATCGTCTCCCGCGGCGGCCTCGGAGCCCGCGCCGAGGCGCAACGGCGATCTGCCGCGGCTCGATCAGACCGGCGTCGTCGTTCCCTGGGAGGACTTCAGGAAGATCCTGGAGGAGATCCGCCGCGGCGATCCGGTCGATCCGCCGCCGCCCCCCCCCGTCGATTACGCCCTCTCCGGCTGCGACGTCCGGGCCGAGGTCGCCCGGGACCAGGAGCAGGTCAGGGTGAGCCTGCAGTTCTCGGCGCAGGTCCTGCAGCCGAAGCGGTGGGTGGAGATCCCGGTCATCGCGGAGGGCGTGGCTCTCTCGAGCTTCAGCATCGACGGCCGTCCCGCGAACGTCTATCGCAAGGACGGTCATCACCGCGTCGCCCTCAAGGGGGAGGGTCGTCACCTCCTGTCGCTGGAGTACCTCGCGCCGGTCGTCGAGGGTCGCGGGACGCGCTCCGCCAGCCTGACCTTTCCCGGGGCTCCGGTGATCACGCTGGATCTCGTCGTCCCGCGGCCGGGGATCGACGTGAACATCGGCGGCGCCGTCATCCGCTCGATCGAGCGCGGGACCGATCGAACGCGGGTCCGCGCGGCGCTGCAGCACACGGGCGGATCGTCCGTCACGTGGTTCAGGCAGGTGGAGCTGGGGGAGAAGGAGACCAAGGTGTTCGGCGAGGTCCGGACCCTCCTGTCGGTCGGCGAGGGCGCCCTGCGCGGCACGAGCAGCGCCGTCTACACCGTTCACGGGAGGGGAGTCGACGCGTTCCGTCTGTCGCTGCCCGCCGATCTGCGCGTGCTGGACGTCAGCGCGGAGGGGATCCGCGACTGGTCCGTGGCGGAGCCGAACGGCGATCCCGGCGCGGATCGGGATCTCCTCGTGCGGCTCAACTACCGGGCGCAGGGGGCGTACGCGTTCCAGGTCTCGTTCGAGAAGGACCTCGCGGAAGGGGAGGACACGCGCGTTCCCGATGTCGTGCTGCGGGAGGTGATCCGCGACAAGGGGTTCATCGCCATCGCGGCCGACACCAATGTCGAGGTGGAGCCGGCCGGCGATCTCGCGAACGCGGCGCCGGTCGATCCGGCGGAGCTGCCGCCCGATCTCGTGTCGCGCGCCGGGCAGCCGATCCTGTACGGCTTCAAGTATCTGCGCCACCCGGTCGACGTCTCGCTGAAGATCACGCGGCACGAGGATCTGGCCGTGAAGCGGACGATCGTCGAGTCGGCGCGCATGTTCACCTACCTCAGCCCCGAGGGAAAATTGATCACCTCCGCGCGCTACACGGTCAAGAACAACCGCAAGCAGTACCTCGAGCTGACGCTGCCCGCCGATGCGGAGGGCTGGGGCGCTTACCTCGAGGATCGGCCGGTGAAGGCGGCGCGCGACGAGGCCGGCCGCGTCCTGATCCCTTTGAAGAAGACCTCCGCCGCCATGAACGGCGATCCGGCGCCGTTCGACGTCGAGCTGGTCTACTTTCAGCGCCTCCCCGTGCGCGGGTGGGGGCGGCACCGTCTGAGCGGGCCGGTGCTCGACGTCGACGCGCTGGAGGTGCAGTGGCATCTCTTTCTGCCGCGCGATCGGCGCTACTGGGGCTTCGACGGCAATCTGCACCTGGACGAGGAGCTGAACCGCATCCTCTACGTCGGCCGCGCCGCGTACAACCTCGAATCGCGGGAGGATCGGGGCCGCCTGCGCGCGGAGCGCGTCGGCGGGCGGACGATCATCTCGGACGGGCGCGAGAGCGTCGATCTGGACGCCGTCCGCGTGCAGCGGGTGGATGGATTCCTGGAGAGGGATGACAAGGCGATCGAGGAATCGCTCCGATCGCTCGGCTACGTCGGCGACGAGGCGGCCGGGGCCGGGCCGGCCGAGGGCAAGAGGGAGCGCGCGAAGGTGGCGCAGCGGCTCGACGCCGAGCTGAAAGAGATCGCCTCGAAAGGCGCGTACCGGCCGGAGCCGGGTGTCGACCGGGCCGCACCGGCCGCGCCGCCGTCGTCGCAGGCTCAGGCGTGGAGCTACGCGGGCGACGCGGGCGCCCTCGTCGGGGGAGCGGGACGGGCGCGCGGCGTCCTGCCGGTTCGCTTCGGGATCCCGACGGAAGGGCTGCGGCTGTCGTTCACCGGACGGATCCTCACCGCCGCCGAGGCGCCGTCCCTGTCGATCGGCTACCGTCCCGCCGGATGGACCCTGACGGGGCCGGGGGTCTTCGCCCTGTCGTTCCTCCTGACGCTCGCCCTCCTGTGGCTGCGCGCCGGATTCGGGGGGCTCCCGCCGCCCGCGTCGCCCCGTTCGCGCCTGGTCCTCGCGGCGCTGGCCGGCCTCGGGCTGATCGCGCTGTTCGCTTTCGCGACGGCCGGCCGCGTTCCCTTCTGGCTCGGCATGGCCGCCGGCGTCGCCCTCGTCTTCGCGGCCTCCCTGACCCGCCGGGTCGCGATGCCGCTCGTGATTCTCGCGCTCCTGGTGAGCTCGGGCGTCGTCGCGCCGTCGTCGGCGCGGGCCTCCACGCCGCCGCCCGCGAAATCGGCGCAGCGGCCCGCCGCCGCGAACGGGTCGAGGCTTCCGGATCTGCCCGGCACGGAGATCACGATCTCCTGGGAGGACTTCAAGAAGCTCGTCGAGAGGACGTACGTCCCGCCGATCGTCGATCCGCCGCCGCCGTCGCAGGCGTTCCTGCGCTCCGCCGAGTACACCGGACGCCTGGAACCGGGTGTCCTGACGCTCGAGGGGACCCTCGTCCTCGAGGTGCTCGAGGTGGGCTGGGTCCGGGTTCCGCTCCGCACGCAGGGCACCGTGATTCGATTCGAGGGCGGCGGGGCCCTGCTGCACCGCAACGGCAGCGGTCTCGAGGTCCTCGCGCGCGGGCCGCGCACCTACACGCTGCGCTCGACGACGGCGTTCACCGCTTCGCGGCATCCCGGGGAGAACCGCCTGGCCATCGCGCTACCGGACGCGCCGCGCAATCTCCTCGACCTCGCCGTCGATCCGTCCTTCCGCGACGTCGCGGTCGAGGCGGGCCTGCACTACCGGACGCGTGCGGGCCGCCTGTACGTCGCGCTCGCGGGAGGCTCGTTCGCCATGAAGTACAGGCTGCCCTACCAGCGCACCGAGGACGAGGCGGGCCGCGAGGTGAAGCTGGAGCCGCGCGTGCAGCTCGAGGCGTACCAGCTCCTGGGACTCGGGGAGGGGGTCGTCAGCGGGCTTCTCGTTCACGACTACACGATCCGCGTCGCCAAGGTGGATCACTTCGATGTCGATCTGCCCCCCGACATCGTCGTCTTCGACGCCTCGGCGCCCGGGTTGGAGAGCTGGAAGATCCGGCAGCGCGAGGGCGGGGAACGCTACCTGCGCGTCAAGCTGCGCGCTCCCACCGAGGGGAAGGTGCGGGTCAGCGTGCGGTTCGAGGGGACGTACGGAGCGGGAGAGGGGCGCGTCCTCGTCCCCCGCTTCGCGCCGCGAGAGGTCGAGCGCGAGTCGGGCTTCGTCGCGATCGCCGCGGACGGCGCCGAGGTCGAGCTGGGGCTGAGCGGCCGGCTCCTGCCCGCCGACGTGAGCGAGCTGCCCGCGGACGTCACGCGCGGCGACCCGACGCTGGTCACCGCCTTCAAGTACTCGGGCGCGCCGGACGAGGCGACCGTCGCCGTCTCCGAGCACGAGGACGCCGCGGTCCTGACCGCGATCATCGAATCGCTCAACGCCACGGCCGCGTTCCTCGAGAACGGCACCGAGGCGACCTGGGTCGATCTCACGATCAAGAACAACCGCAAGCAGTTTCTGAATTTCCGCGTTCCGGGTGAGGACGTGGAGATCTGGTCGCTACTGCTCAACGGCGAGCCGGCCAAGCCGAAGCGGACGGGGGACGACATCCTCGTCCCGCTGCCGCGGGGGCAGGGCGAGGTCGCCTCGCGGATCTCCCTCGTGCTCCTGCGGAAGAGCGGGGAGGTGCGTTCGTTCGG
>JBFGDZ010000187.1:0-6230 GCA_041580375.1 Candidatus Polarisedimenticolia bacterium | reverse complement strand
CTTTCCGCGGCCGGTCCGGCCGCGGCCGCCACCCTGTTCCGCTACCCGGCCACCGTGATCGACGGCACGATTGCCTCCCACGTCGTCGCGGATCTCGACGGGGACGGCCTGCTCGACGTGGCGGCCACGACCCGCACCGGGGAGATCGCCGTCCTGCCGGGGAAAGGCGACGGGACGTTCGGTCCGGAGAGGCGCTTCGCGGCGCGCGGCGAGCCGATCCGGATCGCGACGGCCGATTTCAACGGCGACGGGAACGCCGATCTCATCACGACGGACGTTCTGAACCGGGAGGTCTCCATCCTGCTCGGATCCGGCGACGGCGGCTTCGGCGCCCCGGCCGGTTTCCCGGTCGGCCCGGATCCGGGGCACATCGCGATCGCCGATTTCGACCGGGACGGCAACCAGGACGTGGCCGTGGCGACCGATGACGGCATCTCCGTGCTCCCGGGGAACGGCGACGGAAGCCTGGGCCCCGAGACCCGGGTGCTGCAGGGCCACTGGGTCTTCTCGATCGGCATCGGCGACTTCGATCAGGATGGAAATCCGGACCTGGCCGCCGGGATCACGTTCTCGACCACCGGCGAGTTCTCGACCACCGGCGAGATCCTCCTCGGGAACGGCAACGGCAAATTCCGGCCGGGGCCGACCATCAATCTGACCTGCGGCGGAAACATCGTCGGTGTGGCCGATCTGAACTCCGACGGATTCGATGATCTCATCTTCTCGAACAGGACGACCTGCACCGCCTACGACATCTCGGTCTTCCTGGGCGGCCCGGGAGGATTCGGCCCCGAGACGCTCTACCCAGTCGGAATCTCGCGCGATCCCGGTTACTTCACAATCGCCGATTTCGACAATGACGGCGCGCTGGATCTGGCCGTCATGACGTACGCGTACGGCCTCCGTGTGCTCCGCGGCACCGGCCAGGGGAGCTTCACGGTCGGGAATCTGGTGGGATTCGTTGCGCTTGGACCGATCCATTCCGGCGACCTCGACGGCGATGGGAGGATCGATCTGCTGCTGGCGGGGCCGGAGAGGTTGGTCTTCTTCGGCGGGCGGGGGGACGGAAGGTTCGTGCATCCGATCATCACCACCCCATTCAATCCAAGCGCTCCATTCAGTCCCCGCACGATCGACAGCGGCGATTTCAATGACGACGGCGTCGATGACATTGTCAACTCGAATTGCCGTAGCGATACATTCTGCCCCGGCTTCGTGGCTGTGTTCCTCGCGAACGGCAACGGCACGTTCGGGGTCGAGAGGCGTTACGGCTCGGGAACGACCGGGGCGGAATTCGTCACGACGGCCGACTTCAACGGCGATGGGAGGCTCGACCTGGCGGCCGCCCGCGCCAGACAGAACACGGTGTCGATTCTGTACGGGCTCGGAGGGGGCGTGTTCGGCTCGGAAGCGGCCCTGGCCGCGGGCGAGGGTCCCCAACACCTGGCCGCGGGGGATCTCAACGGGGACGGAAGGGCTGACCTCGTCGCCGCCGGCGCGGGAACGGAACGATACGTCTCCCTGCTCCTCACGAACCCGGCCGGCGCCTTCGATCCCGAGCGGCGGGTCACCTTCGATCATATCCCTCTCGGCACGGCGATCGGCGATCTCGATCGGGACGGTCACGCCGATCTGGCCGTCTGGGGGCGCCTCGGCGTGTCGATCGCCCTCGGCCACGGTGACGGCACGTTCCGGTCGCCGATCCTCCTGGACGCATCCCTGAAGGGGCCGATCGCCATCGAGGATTTCACCAGCGACGGCCTTCCGGACCTCGCCCTCATGAACGGCGGATTCCTCACGCTCCTGCCCGGAAGGGGAGATGGCACATTCGGGCCCGGGATCCCGACCGGCGGACGCGGCGCGTTCTCGATCGTCGTCGGCGATTTCAACAACGACGGGATCCGGGATCTGGCCCTGGCGTCCGACGGGATCGCGATCCTCCTCGGCCGGCGAGCCGGGAAGTTCTCGGGCGAATATCTCTTCGCCGGCGGCATCTACGCTCTCGCCGTCGGCCGGTTCAACCTGGACCGCCGCGACGATCTCGCGGGGATCGCGAGCCAGGTCCGCGAAATCTGGCCCCTCCTGAATCAGGGTCCCGTCGACTCGGACGGCGACGGCCTCGCGGACGAGTTCGACAACTGTTTCCTGACGCCCAATCCGGATCAGCTCGATGTCGACGGGGACCTTCTCGGCGACGCCTGCGACAACTGCCCGTTCGACATCAACCCCTCGCAGTCGGACGCCGACGCCGATCTCCTCGGGGACGCCTGCGATCCCTGCACCGATACCGACGGGGACGGATTCGGGGATCCGGGCTTCCCCGCCAATACGTGCCCGGACGATAACTGTCCGGACGATCCCAACCCGGCGCAGGAGGATAGCGACCGGGACGGCGTCGGCGATGCCTGCCAGCCGATTGCGCTCACCGTGGTCGGAACGGCAGTGCGGGATCTCAACGGCGACGGCGACATCTTCGCCGATGCGGGCGAGATCGCCAGGCTGTCGTTGAGGGTCCGCAACGACGGGGCACAGGATCTGAGCGGCGCCGCGCTGATCCTCTCATCCACGGACGCCGACATCGCGTGCGTCACCCGATCGACGATCGCCCTCGGGGATCTCGCCGTTGGACAGGTGGCCGACACGCTCGCGCTCGGCGAGCCGGCCGGCGAATTCGAGTTCATCGTGTCCGGCGACGCGATGACCACCGATCCCGCGTTCCCGGCGCGCGGCGAGTTCGTCCTGAGCCTCCAGGCCGATCAGGTCGGCCTGCGGGCCGTCTCGTCCCCGCTGACGATCCCGCTCGATCTCGATCTCGCCGGCGGCGTCGCGCCTTCACGCGTCGCGGGGCCCGACGGCCTGCGGGGGACCGGCGACGACGGCCTCGCGCTCGAGAACTTCGATCTGGACAAGGACGGCGACGGGATCTTCAGCGTGAGGGACACCTTCCTCCAGGCGGAGAGCCAGGGCGGCGTCGTCACCTACGCCGGGCCGTCGGGTACCTACATGCGCGGGACGGACGCCGGGAACTCGCTCAACACGGTGACCGCGGTCGCCTGCGCCGGGTTCAGGACCCCCGCCGAGGGGAATCCGGCCTGCGACCTCGACCCCGATTTCCCGTTCGACTGGCACTTCCATTGCCCCGTCGGCGCCACCGACTGCCCGAACGACGAGATCCTCCCGGGGGACGTCGCGCCCCGCGTCTGCGTCGGCGGCTGCTCGTACGACACGCCGCTGGACGGCGAACACGCCCTCAGCCTGCCGAACTCGCTGCACATGGGAGCCCACTTCGATCCCGTGAGCGCGATCTCGGGCGACACGACGCACCTTCGCGCGCTCCAGGCCTTCGTGACGGCGCCGCTGAACCTGACCCCGATCGCCGGGCCGGACGACCTCGAGCTGTCCTTCTTCCACATCATCGACCTGATGGACAACAACAGCGTCACGGGGCTCGGAGGATTGGTACCCCGCTGCGGCGACTGCGGCGACGTCCAGGTCCAGAGCGACCTCGACCCCGACCCGCTCATCGATACGTGGGGGGCATGGCAGAAACTGGTGCCGTTCGAGAACGTCTACGACAAGACGCCCGACGACGGCATCTGGGGCGACTACTACTGCCTCTTCACCCCCGCCGACACCGGCCCGGAGCCCCCGGCGCCCCGCGGCGTGCACGAGACGATCTGCGACCCGCAAGGGGCGTGGTCGAACTGCGGGAGCGATTTCTCCATCAATGGCAGCACGGGCGATTGCGAGGGGCCGGGGTTCCAGGACGCGGCCTCGCCGTTCGGAACCTGGGTGCGCAGCCGATTCGATCTCTCGCAGTACGCCGGTCGCCGGATCCGCGTGCGCTGGATCGGCGCCTCCTGGGTCTTCTCCTTCGCGGCGTCGTCCTACTTCGAGTATGGCCAGGGGTGGGACGGAGTCGGGCAGGACGACGGCTGGTGGCTCGACGACATCCGGATCACCGGCGTGGTCGAGAGCCAGGCCTCGCTGACCGCCGACCCTTCCCCCGGCGCGGGGGGGATCTGTCCCGGGGCCGCGTGCGACCCGTCGGTCGGCGACGGCGGCAACGCGGTCATCCTCGAAGCGACCGATCTCGACGGCGTCCCGCTCGACGGCGTGAGCGCCGTCGCCGTCGCCGGCCAGACCATCCGATTGAGCGCTAGCCAATCGACGCTTCCCGGGGGATGCGTGAACGGCTACGCCGAGTTCCTGTTCGAGCGGGACGCGGACCTGTTGCAGAACTGGTCCCCGTCGGTCGCCGCCTACGACGTTTTGATCAGCGACACCCTCTATGCCGCGAGCGCGCGGTGCAGCAGCGATCCTGCCTGCACGAGCCGGGTCGGGGCCGGCGTGCAGGTCCTCGTGTATCCCGGCGACGGGACCGACATCGCGCTGAGCGCCGTGCACGACCGCCTCTCCGCGACGACGACCGTCTCCTGGCCCTCGCGTCCCCAGATCGTCGGCGTGTCCGGCTACGACCTCTACGCCGGCGTGATCACCTTCGCCGGCGATCCCGCGGTCCGCGATCTCACCGGCCTCTCCTGCCTGGAGGGCGACATCCCGCAGCCGGCCGGAGCCCCGGGCCCCACGGTCGCCGTCTCCGAAGTTGGCACGCCCGCCTCCGGCCAGATCGTCTTCTATCTGGCCGGCCACAGCCCCACGACGTCCGGCGAGACGGGGGCCCTCGGCATCCGCTCCGACCTGACCGCGAGGCCGCGTCCGCCTCCATGTCCTTAGCCGCTTCCGCCCTCACGGGCGGACCGCCTCATTCCGTCTTCACATGGAGATCGGCGTCGAGTCTAGTCTGCACCGCGTTCCCGCTGCCATCCTCGACCATGATGGGGATCGTGAAGTGGGCGTTCCCGACGTAGGTCTTGCCCGTCCGCTTGAGGGACTCGAACTGGAAGTCGATCCAAAGGCCGTTCTCGGTCCGGCCGCCGCCGACCAGCCTGCCCGAGACATCCTCCGGGGTGAAGAAGTCCCGCTTCCTCAGGCCGAAGCCCAACACCGGGCCGCACGAGCCCGTGCAGGCGAAGTCGATGTACATCCTGACCGGCGTCTTCGGCTGATAGTGCTTCACGTTGAACGAGCAGTCGTAGGTCAGGGTGTTCGAGCCGAACGTACGGGTGCAGGCCGACTCACGCATCAGAGCCTGGGCGTCCGCCGGCTGCCAGGACAGACAGAATGAAAGCACCGCCGCCGCCAACGCGTACTTCGTGAATCTCGGCATGATCACCACCTTGTCCTTCCCCGCGCCAAAAAGCCGTGACGCGGTGCCTCTTCCTGTCAGCAAGGCGGGTACCATGTCGCGAGGATGGTCAGGGCCCGCGGCCCGCGCCGCCAGCCTCCCTCGCGTCAACCGGTTGCGCGCGCCGACCGATCCGTAACGGTGGCGATCCTCCGGACAGGTTGCAGTTCCGTCAGACGAAATCTGACGCGCGGGGGTATTTTCCTGTCAGGCCCGACGGAACGATGGATGCCCCGGCGCCGGAATGACGGGCTCGAATCCGAGGGGACCGCGCGGGAGCCGCGCGAGACCGCCCCCGCAGGCGCCCGCATCGGTTACCCCCCGCATCGAGTAAACTGGTACACACACGAACCTGGAGCGACCGCCGACATGCCGCCTTCGAGAGAGGATCATCCGGACGCCGTTCTCGCGACGCCCCCGCCCCGCTTTTCGCCGCGCGATGCCGAGCGCATCGCCCGGGAGATCTTCGGCGTCGCCGCAGCCGCCCGCGAACTGGTCGGCGAGCGCGATCAAAACTTCCGCCTTCGCTCCGACGGCGGCGAGGAGCTGGTGCTCGAGATTGCCAACGCGGCGCAGGACCCGGCCGTCGTCGATTTCCAGGTCGGGGTCCTGCGGCACATCGCCGCCCGCGACCCCGCCCTGCCGGTGCCGCGCGTGCGCGAGACCCGGGAGGGGACCGCCTACGCGACCGTCGAAGCGCCCGGCGGGACGCGGCACACGGTGAGCCTGCTCACCTACCTGCCGGGACGAGCGCTCGAACGCCCCGCGGGCACCCGGAGCCTGCGCCGCCGCATCGGCGAACTGAACGCGCGTCTCGGCCGGGCCCTGCGCGGCTACTTCCACCCGGCGGCGGGCCACACCCTCCTGTGGGACGTCAAGCACGTTGGCCGGCTGCGCGAGCGCGCCGGCCACATCCAGGACGCCGCGGGGCGCCGGCGTGCCGGCCGGTGGCTGGACCGCATCGAGGCACGGTTGTTGCCGG
>JBFGDZ010000186.1:0-6233 GCA_041580375.1 Candidatus Polarisedimenticolia bacterium | reverse complement strand
CCTCGATCGCCTCGCGGAAGGTGTTGACGACGCGGTTGTGGCGCGGGGCGAGGTTGAGGACGTCGCCGTCGAGGGACAGACGGGTCCCCAGGAAGAGGCTGACGAGCACGAGGAGGAGCGTGACGAGGAAGACGAGGCCGTAGCGCCGGCGGGCGAAGTCCTCGATGCGCAGGAACAGCCCCTGCTTGACGCCCGGCTTCAACGGACGACCTCCGGCGGGGCGAGTCGCCCGATCACAGCTCCCGCCGCCCCTCGAGCGCCTTGCCGACCGTCACCTCGTCGGCGTACTCGAGCTCGGAACCGACCGGAAGCCCGAGGCCGATCCGGGTGACGCGCACGCCCAGCGGCTTCAGCAGCCGCGACAGGTAGACGGCCGTGGCCTCGCCCTCCACGTTCGGATTGGTCGCCAGGATGACCTCGTTCACGGAGCCGTCCCGGATGCGCTCAAGAAGCGGCGCGATCCGCAATTCCTCCGGGCCGATGCCCCGCAGCGGAGACAGCGAGCCGTGCAGGACGTGGAACAGGCCGCGGAATCCGCCGGACTTCTCGATGGCGACGACGTTGTGCGGCTCCTCGACGACGCAGATCGCGGAGCGATCGCGCGCCGCGTCGGCGCAGACGAGGCAGGGGTCGGTGTCGGTGATGTTGAAGCAGGCCGAGCAGAGCCGGATCGACTCCTTGACGTCGAGGATGGCGTCCGCGAGGCCCCGCGCCTCGTCCCTGGACGCGCCGAGAATGTAGAAAGCGAGCCGCTGCGCCGACTTGGCGCCGATGCCCGGCATCTTCCTCAGGCGCTCGATGAGGCGTTCGAGAGGGGGGGCGAGGCGCATCCGCTTCAGAACCCCGGCATCTTCAGGCCGCCCATCTTCTCACCGAGCGCCTGCTCGATCTTGCGGTTCGCCTCGTTGACGGCGGCCCGGACGAGATCCTCCAGCATCTCGGTGTCCTTCGAGTCGACGACCTCGGGCGAGATGGTCACGGACAGCAGCTCGCGGTTGCCCGCCATCGTGACGGTGACCATGCCGCCTCCCGCGGAGGCCTCCACCTTCAGCTCGGCGATGTCCCGCTGGATCTTCTCCTGCATCTTCTGGGCCTGCCGCATCAGCGCCTTGACGTCCATCGTCCGGATCTCCGCGGGGCGTGCCCGCTGAATGAGGGGGCCTCTCACACCGTGTCGACGTCGACGATCTCGCCGCCGAGCGCTTCCAGGATCTTCTGCACCGCCGGCTCCTTCATCGCCTGCTCGCGCAGCCGGCGCTTGCGGAGCCCCTCGGCCTCCTCCGGCGAGACCTCGGCGGTGTCGATCATCTCCGGCGTGGACGTCTCCACGCGGATCTCCAGATCGCGACCCGCGATGTCGCGCGCGGTGCGCTTCAGATACTCGATCGCCTCCCGGTCCGCCACCTTCTCCCGGAAGAACGATTGCTTCTCCCCGAACGCGATCCGGAGCGCGTCGTCGCGGATCTCGACCCACAGCGCCTGGCCGAGAAAAGCGCCGAGGGCGCCGCGCTCGTCGTGGACCCGCTTCAGGATCGCCTCGACCAGGCCGTCGCCGGCCGGGGAGGACCGGGCCGGGCGGGTCGTCACGGACCGGCGGGCCGGCCCGGGCGCCGGCGCGGAGCCTTCCGCGGGCGCCGCCCGGCGTCCGCCGCGGGGCGGCCGCGGATCCGGATCCGGGTCGGCCGCGCGCGGGGCCGCCCCGTCCGGCGCGCGCTCGAGCCGCGCGATCAGGTCCTCGATCGGGCGCAGGTCGGCGAGACGGCTCAGCTTGATCGCCAGAGCCTCGAGGAGGTAGCGCGGGTGAGCCGAGGAACGGAGCCGCGACTCCTCGCGGGTCATCAGCTCCAGCAGGCGCAGCAGCGCGTCTTCGCCGAACGCCCTTCCGCTCTCGCACAGGCCGCGAATCTCCTCCGCGCTGCCGGCGAGGTGCCGGGAGGCGTCGGAGGCGACGCACGCCAGGAGGAGGTCGCGGCCGTGCGCCATCAGGTCCTCCAGATACTGGACCGGCTGATGCCCCTTCTCGAAGACGGTGTCGACGATCGCGAGCAGGCGGTCGCAGTCGCGCGCCTTCACGGCTTCGTAGAACCCGGTCACCAGCTCCCGATCGACGGCGCCCAGGATGGTGCGCGCCTGCTCCTCCGAGACGCTCTCTCCGGAGAAGGCGATGACCTGATCCAGCGCGCTCTGCGCGTCGCGGAGCGATCCCTCCGCCATCCGGCCGATCAGCTCCAGGGCGCCGGGCGCGACCCGCGCCTTCTCGCCCTGCGCGATGCGCTCCAGGTGCGCGCGGATCTCGGAGGGCGCGATCTTTCTGAACTCGAAATGCTGGCAGCGCGAGAGGATGGTGAGCGGGATTTTCCTGTAGGCCGTCGTCGCGAACAGGAACAGGACGTGAGCCGGGGGCTCCTCGAGCGTCTTCAGGAGCGCGTTCCAGGCCTCCGGCGTCAGCATGTGGACTTCGTCGATGATGTAGATCTTGTAGCGATCGCGGGCCGGAGCGTAGCGCACCGTCTCGCGCAGCTCACGAATGGCGTCTATGCCCCGGTTGCTGGCACCGTCGATCTCCAGGACGTCCAGGCTGCGGCTGGCGGCGATCTCGTCGCAGGACGGGCATTCGTTGCACGGCCGCTGCGTCGGTCCCTGCGCGCAGTTGAGGGCTTTGGCCATGAGCCGCGCCACCGTCGTCTTCCCCACGCCGCGCAGTCCGGAGAACAGATACGCGTGATGGATGCGGTTCTGCGAGACGGCGTTCTGGAGCGTGACGACGATCGGCTTCTGGCCGACGACCTCCTCGAACGTCTGGGGTCGGTATTTGCGGGCGAGGACCTGATAGCTCAATGGCGGCTCACGTTCGAAACGGCGGTCACGGCGCGGGCGGCTGCCGGCGTCGGCGCCGCGCCCGATGAGAGACAAGCCGGCCTGAGGGCCGGTCCAAGTGAACCCGCGGCACCTGCGAGGTCCGCCTTACGGCTGCTCCCTTCCGGGCCTGACCGGGTTCGGTGGTTCGCATCGCGCGGGGCTCGAACCGGCCTTCACGCCGGCTTGACCGGCAGCAAGGTGTCCGCAGGACGACTGGTTGCGGATCCGTGGCGGATGGTAAATCCAAGCCACGGGACCTGTCAACGCGAGGCGCCGCGGACGCACCGCGTCGCGTGCGGCGCCGGCCCTGCGCCCTCCGGACACGGGTCCGCGTCGCTGCGCGACGCTCCCCTCGGCTCGCCTCGCTCCGCCCGTCGCGCAAAAAAGCGCGCGTCGGGTCCCCGGCGCTCGGTCTCGCACGGTCCGTCGGGAGCAGGCCGGTGCCGCACGCTGCGCGGGTCGGTCCGGGGCATGGGCACTCTCTCGCGCGTCCGGCGCGGGGAGGTGGTACAGTCTCCGGCATGCAGGATCCGACCGTCACGGCGCTGCTTCTGCTCGGCTTCACGCTGGGACTGCGGCACGCCCTCGACGCCGATCACGTGGCGGCCGTCGCCGCGATGACGGAGGGCGGCGGTCTGCGCCGGGCCACGTTCGCCGGGTTCTCGTGGGGCCTCGGTCACGCGACGACGCTCGGTCTGCTCGGCTTCGCCCTCGTCCTGCTGCGCAGACCGCTGGGCGAGCGCACCCAGCATCTGCTCGAGTCGGCCGCCGGCCTGATGCTCCTGGCGCTCGGGACGGCCGCCCTCGTCGCCGCCCTCCGCGGCCGGGTGCACGTTCACCGGCACCGGCACGGCGGCGAGGAGCACAGCCACCTTCATTTCCACCGCGCGCCGCACGGGGAGGAGGACGCGCCGCATGCCCACCCGCACCCCCTGCGGGCAGCGCTCCGGCCGTTCCTCGTCGGAGGCGTGCACGGGCTGGCGGGGACGGGCGCCGTCGTCCTCGTCGTCCTGGCCACGATTCCGACCTGGCTCCTCGGCGCCCTTTATCTGGGCCTCTTCGGCGCGGGATCGGCCGCCGGCATGACCCTGATGAGCGTCCTCCTCGCCGCGCCCATCGTTCTCGCGCGCCGGCGCGCCCTCTGGGTTCACCGGGGCCTGCGCGGGGTCGCCGGCCTTTTCAGCCTGGCGATCGGCGCCCGCCTCGTCTGGGTCAACGGCCTCGCCGGCTGGCTCACCTCCTAATCCCCGCCGCGACCGCGCCGCCGCCGCGGAGCCGGCGCGGCGCGCAGGACCTCCAGCAGCTGGAGGGTGATCCGCGCGGACAGCCCCCACAGGGTCTCCCCATCGTGGTCGAATGCGGCGAAGCGGATCTCGCGGCCGGCCTCGTGCTCCGTCCGCTCCGTCCAGAGATCCGGGCGGGCCAGGTCCTCGAGGGGGATGGAAAAAATGCGGGCGACCTCACCGGTCCGCGGCATGAGGGGAGGGAGGTCGACGATGCCGCCGACGACCGGCGTGACCGCGACGGATCCGCTGCGGGCGGCGCAGTCGTCGAGCAGGCCGACCACCTGCACGCGCGCCGGGAGCAGCCCGACCTCCTCCTCGGCCTCGCGCAGCGCCGTCCGGATCGGATCCTCCTCGTCCGGGAGCATCAGGCCGCCTGGAAAGGCGACCTGGCCCCGATGGGTGGGGAGGTGCTCCGTGCGGCGTGTGAGGAGCAGGCGCACCGGACCGCCGTCATCGATGATCGGGACGAGAACGGCCGCCCGTTGAGATCGATCGAGCGAGCGCCTGACACGGCGCGCCAGCCGATGATGGAGCGCGGCAAACATCGATGTGGATCCCCCGGAGCCCCTGCGTGCCAGAATACCGCGATCGCGTCCCCGCACGATCGATCAGGATGAAGGAGGCCCTTCATGGACCCGAACACCAGCGCCCGGATCCGGAGGCTCGGTCAGCTGGCGGCGCGACTCCTGCTGAGCGCCGTCTTTCTCACGAGCGGGCTCGGGAAGCTGCTCGATCCGGAAGGGGCCGCCTCCTCCATGTCGTCGAAGGGGCTGCCGGCCGCCGGGATTCTTCTCGCGGCGGCGGTCGCGCTCGAGATCGGGGGCGGCCTGTCTCTCCTCGCCGGATTTCGCGCGCGCGCCGGAGCCGCCGCGCTCGTCGTCTTTCTCGTGCCGGCGACGCTGCTGTTCCACGACTTCTGGGCCCTGGAGGGGATGGATCGCCGCGTGCAGATGGTTCAGTTCCTGAAGAACCTCGCGATCCTCGGCGGTCTGATCCAGACGATGGTTTACGGTGCCGGGGCGCTCAGCCTCGACGCCCGTGCTCGTTCCCGCGCCCGGTGAGCCTGGACGGGGCGGCGTGGCGGCGGGCGGCGGAGAGGGTGGGATTCGAACCCACGGTGAGGTTTCCCCCACACACGCTTTCCAAGCGTGCTCCTTCAGCCACTCGGACACCTCTCCCCGGGAAGCGCAACGCCGCTGCGGCCGGGATGATAGACCGCCCCCCGGGGCGAGTCAACGCGCGGGCTCCCGGCCGTCCTCAGCCGGTCCACCGCGGGTCCACAGGAGAGGCACCGCCCGATGCACAGGCTAAACGCCCGTCCCGGCTGCATGTTGTGGGAATTCATCGGATGGCCCCCCATATTTTGTGTTTTGCGCTTGACACTCCCCGGTCACCTCGCTACGCTTGGCCCGTCGTTCCGCGGGGGTCGCCGGCGCGGCGGTGGGGATGAAGGCGGCGGCCGTTCGCGGCGGATCGGGCAAAGGTCGGGCGTTCCCATCCACGAGATGGAGGCCGTACCCCACTCCGGGGCGGTTCGGGTGGCCCCGGTGCTCCGGGGGTCTTCGGCCCGGGGAGGCGGAGTGCGGGGTTCTCCTGGGTCTGCATCGACCTTGAGGTCTTCACCGGATTATTTCACAATCATCTCGAGCCAGGCGGCGCTCTCCGGCGTGAGCGCGCACCGGGACGGTCCGGGATCCGTCCGCGCGGACGGCATCCCCCATGTGAGGGCGAGTCGATGAGGAAAGAGTCGGACCTCAAGGTACCCAGGGCCGTGGAGGAGGAGAACGGGCAGCAGAAGAGCCGGGGGCAGTCCGGCTTCGGGGCGCCTCTGACCCTCAGGAAGTCGGCCACCGGGCTGAGGATGGAGCGGTATTTCACGCGGCCCGGCGTCGACCCGTTCGACGAGGTCGAGTGGGAGACCCGCGACGCGATCATCGGCAACGAGAAGGGGGAGATCGTCTTCGAGCAGAAGGGGGTCGAGGTCCCGAAGCCCTGGTCGCAGACCGCCACCAACGTCGTGGCCTCCAAGTATTTCCGCGGGACGCTCGGCACGGACGAGCGCGAGCGCAGCGTCCGGCAGCTGATCGG
>JBFGDZ010000185.1:0-6234 GCA_041580375.1 Candidatus Polarisedimenticolia bacterium | reverse complement strand
GGGCTCGAACGAGGAGGCCTACCTGTTCCAGAAGCTCGTGCGGACCGGGTTCGGCACCAACAACGTCGATCACTGCACGCGGCTGTGCCACGCCTCGTCGGTCGCCGCCCTGCTGGAGACGATCGGATCGGGGGCCGTGACCGCCCCGTTCACCGACGCGCTCAAGGCCGACGTGATCTTCGTCATCGGCTCGAACGCCACCGAGAACCACCCCGTGGCCGCGACCTTCTTCAAGAACGCCGCGACGCGCGGTGCGACCCTCATCGTCGCGGACCCGCGGGGCCAGGCCCTGCGGGAGCACGCCACCCACATGCTGCAGTTCACGCCCGGCTCCGACGTGGCCCTCCTCAACGCGCTGATGAACGTGATCGTCGAGGAGAAACTGTTCAACCGGGAGTACGTCGAGAAATACACCGAGGGCTTCGAGGCGATGCGGAAGCATCTCGGGAAGTTCACGCCCGGGGCGATGGCTCCCCTGTGCGGCGTCGACGCGGAGACGCTGCGCACGGTCGCCCGCGCTTACGCGCGGGCGGAGCGCGCGATGATCTTCTGGGGGATGGGGATCTCGCAGCACATCCACGGCACCGACAACGCGCGGTGCCTGATCGCGCTGGCCCTGATGACGGGACAGGTGGGCCGCCCCGGCACCGGACTGCACCCGCTGCGCGGTCAGAACAATGTCCAGGGGGCGTCCGACGCGGGGCTGATCCCGATGGTCTATCCGGACTACCGGTCCGTCGAGGACCCGGCCGTGCGGGCGTCGTACGAAAAACTGTGGGGAACGCAACTCGACCCGAAGCGCGGGCTCACGGTCGTGGAGATCATGAACGGCGTGCACGACGGGACGATCCGCGGCATGTACATCATGGGCGAAAACCCGGCCATGTCGGATCCCGACGTGCAACACGCCCGGGAGGCGCTGGCGAAGCTCCAGCACCTGGTCGTGCAGGACATCTTCCTGACCGAGACCGCCTTTCACGCCGACGTCGTGCTGCCGGCGTCGGCCTGGCCGGAGAAGGACGGCACCGTCACGAACTCGAACCGGCAGGTGCAGATGGGGCGCCTCGCGCTGCCGATGCCTGGCGAAGCGCGGCAGGACTGGTGGATCATCCAGGAGATCGCGCGGCGCATCGGGCTGGACTGGAACTACGCCCACCCGCGCGACGCCTACGAGGAGATGCGGTCCTGCATGGACTCGATCCGGGGGATCAGCTGGGATCGTCTGATGGCCGAGCACGCCGTGACCTACCCCTGCGACGCCGAGGACCGTCCGGGGCAGGACGTCATGTTCGGAGACGGCTTCCCCACGCCGAGCCGCCGCGGCCGGATGGTGCCGGCCGGCATTATCCCGCCCGACGAGCGCCCGGACGAGGCGTACCCGATGATCCTGACGACCGGCCGGCAACTGGAGCACTGGCACACGGGCGCCATCACGCGCCGGGCCAGCGTCCTCGACGCGATCGAGCCGGAGGCGGTCGCCTGCCTCTCCCCGAAGGATCTGAGGCGCCTCGGGATCGAGCCGGGTGAGACGATCCGCGTCCGCACCCGGCGCGGCACGATCGAGATCAAATCGCGCCGGGACGGCTCCGTCCCCCCGGGGGTCATCTTCATCCCGTTCTGCTTCGCGGAGGCCGCGGCGAACGTCCTCACGAACCCCGCCCTCGATCCGTTCGGCAAGATACCCGAGTACAAGTACTGCGCCGCCCGCGTGGAGCGGGCGGGGAGCCCCGCTCCGGCCCCGCGCTGAGGGCGGACCCGGACCGGCGAGCCGGCCGGCGGGAGACGTCCCGAAAAAAAACGCCCGGAGGTGTCCGATCCGGGCGGCGCCGGACGTCGAGAGGGGTGAATGAACGAAAAACCGGGCCCGGCGCGGCCCGACATCGAGGGAGGATGGTCACCATGAAGGACTTTCTCTACCTGTTCATCGGCGGCGCGGAGCACGGCGCGAAGCTGTCGCCTGCGGACCAGCAGCGTTACATGGAGAAGTGGTACGGCTGGATCGGCGAGATGCGCAAGGCCGGCGTCTACAAGGCCGGCAACCCGCTGGAATCGGGCGGGAAGACCCTCAGCGGCCCGAAGAAGGTCGTCACCGACGGGCCGTTCGCCGAGTCGAAGGAGGTTGTGGGCGGGTACATCGTCGTCGGCGTGAAGGACCTCGACGCGGCGGTCGAGCACGCCCGGCACTGCCCGATCTTCGAGGCGGGCGGGCGCGTCGAGGTGCGGCCGATCGTCCCCCTCGAGCTCCCGTAGCGGCGGGGAGGGGGGCGGATCATGCCGGCGCGGCAGGACATCCCGGGGCTCGTGGAGCACCTGTTCCGGCACGAGTCGTCGCGTCTGATCGCCTCGCTCACGCGCCTCCTGGGGGTCCACAACCTGGAGGCCGCCGAAGAGATCGTCCAGGAGACTCTGCTGGCGGCGCTCCGGGTCTGGCCCTACCACCCGCCGATCGAGAACCCGGCCGCGTGGCTGACGCGCGCCGCGCGCAACAGGGCGATCGATCTGATCCGCCGCGAGAGGCACCGCCGGCGGTTCGCGGACGAGTACGAGGCGGGGCTCCGCTCGGATCGCACGCTGGACGCCGCGGTCGCCCGTTCGATCCGGGACGAGGGCATCGAGGACGATCAGCTGAGGATGATCTTCACCTGCTGCCATCCGGCCCTCCCTCCGGAGTCCCAGATCGCCCTCACGCTGCGCCTCCTCTGCGGTCTGACGGCGGCCGAGCTCGGATCCGCCCTGCTGACCTCCGAGGCCACGATCCAGAAACGGCTCTACCGGGGGCGCCGGCGGCTCCGGGAGCCGGACATCTCCTTCGAGGTCCCCGGCGGTGACGCTCTGCTCGGGCGGCTCGACGCCGTGCAGACCGTCCTCTACCTGCTGTTCAACGAAGGCTACCAGGCGTCCCGCGCCGCCGGGCCGATCCGGCGCGATCTCTGCCGCGAGGCGCTGCGGCTCGCCCTGCTCGTCGCGCGCGACGATCGTCTCCGCGGACCCGGCGCCGACGCGCTCGTGGCGCTGATGTGCTTTCACAGCGCGCGGCTGCCGGCCCGCCTGGACGACGAGGGATCGGTCCACCTGCTGGGGGATCAGGATCGGCGCCTCTGGGATCGCGACCTGATCGATCGGGGCTTCGAGCACCTGGGCCGCGCGAGCACGGGGGACGAGGTGACCCGCTACCATCTGGAGGCGGCGATCGCCGCCTGCCACTGCAGCGCGCCCCGCTTCGAGGAGACCGACTGGGTTCGGATCCTGGAACTCTACGACATGCTCCTCGATCGCCACCCCTCGCCCGTCGTCCGTCTCAACCGCGCCATCGCCCTCGGCCACGCGCGAGGCCCGGCCGCCGCCATCGGGGCGCTGCAACCGCTGCTTTCCGATCCCGCCCTCGCGGCCTACCACCTCCTGCCGGCCGCGCTGGGGGAGTTTCATCTGCGGGCGGGCGATGTCGCCGGGGCCGCGGGGTTCTTCGATCGGGCCCTGCGGCTGGCCTCCTCGGAGGCCGACCGTGCGATCCTGCGCAGGAAGGCGGCCGCCTGCCGCGACGATGCACCACTCACAACCGGATCACCCGGCGAAATTCGGGAGGATTCCCAATCGACACGGAGGACACCATGAAAGCGTTCGTGACGTTCATCACGGCTCTGTCACTGATCCTGATCGCCACTCCGGCTCCGGCCGGATCGCCCGGGACCGCTTCGCCGGTGGCGGAACGGCCGAGCCTCGACACGATCAAGAGCCTGGCCGGCGACTGGGTCGAGGTCGGCGAGGACGGGAAGCCGACCGATCGGGTCATCTCGTCCTATGCCGTCACGGCGGGGGGCAGCGCTGTCATCGAGCGGCTGTTCCCGGGGAGCGACCACGAGATGGTCACCGTCTACCACCAGGAGAAGAAGGACCTCACGCTCACCCACTACTGCGTCGAGGGGAACCAGCCGCGCATGAGGGCGCGCGCCGCCTCGACGCCGGCCCGGATCGTCTTCGAGTGCCGGGGAGGCACGAACATCGCGAGCGAGGACGACCGGCACATGCACGAGGCGGTGTTCACCTTCGTCGACCCCGATCACCTGAGGGTCGAGTGGCTCCAGTTCGAGAAGGGGAAGAACACCTACACCGCGAAGTTCGACCTGGCGCGCGTGCGCTGATCGCCTCCCTGAAGACCGCCGGGCGGCGGGGCGCCCTGATCGCGAGGGCGGATCTCAAGCCTCGCCCCGCCCGAGCCCGTCCAGCAGCGGCCGCTGATCGAGGAGCCGGCGGTCACCGGGATCCTCGAGGAAGGGATCCACGTCCGCAACGACGGACGGCCGGTCGAGGCGCGTCTCCAGACCCCCGCCGGTTTCCTTTGCGTCGGAGGGAGACCTGACGTAAAATGTGTTACCTTCAGCTAGCACCCGGACTTCAGGAGTCAACAGTCCTGACGAATCCCATGCCAGCATGAGTGGTGATCGTGAAGTGGGCAATCCCGCCCGTAGTCGAGTTGCAGTTTGTAACGGAGGAGAAGTGCAGATGGCCAGAGGTAAAGTGAAGTGGTTCAACGATGCGAAGGGCTTCGGTTTCATCACTCCGGACGACGGATCGAAGGATGTCTTCGTCCATCACTCCGCGATCTCCATGCAGGGTTTCAAGAGCCTGAGCGAGAACCAGGATGTGGAGTTCGACATCGTTCAGGGTCAGAAAGGCCCCGCCGCGGAGAACGTCAAGATTGTCTGACGCCCGCCACATGAGCCGCAAACTGTTCGTGGGTAACCTCTCCTTTGATACCACCGACTCCGAGCTCAAGGAAGCGTTTTCGAAGGCCGGCGCCTGCGTCTCGGCCGCGGTCGTCAAGGACCGCGAGACGGGACGTCCGCGCGGCTTCGGCTTCGTCGAGATGGGGTCGGAGGAGGAGGCCCGGCGCGCCGTGTCGATGCTGAACGGAACGCAGTTGGGCGACAGGGCCATCAACGTCAGCGAGGCGCGCGAGCGTTCGCAGAGCCGGCCGGGAGGTTTCCGACCCGGCCCGGCGCCGCGCAGCTTCGGTCCACCCGCCGGGGAACCCGGCCCCCGCTTCCGCAAGGACGGGGGCAGTCGTCGTGGCATCCGCGGGAGAAAGCGCAGCCTGTAACTCGCCCGACCGAGCCACGGCTGCCGGCGCGCGGCGCGATCTTCGGATCACACCGCGCGCCGGCAGTGATTCTCGGAGCACCGTTATGTCGAAGAAATCACGCCCCACCTTCAAGAAGCGCCAGAAGGAAATGGCGCGCAAGCAGCGCAAGCAGGACAAGATGGCCCGGCGCATGGAGAGGAAGCAGGAACGCCAGCAGTCCACGGGGCAGGAGCCCACCGGCGAGGACCCGGATATCGCCGGCATTCGCCCCGGACCGCAGCCGCTGCCCGAGGACTCTTAGACCTCCGGACCTGAAGCCGACCGCCGGCGGTCGGTGCGACTCGCGTCCCGGAGCGCTTGCGGGCGGCGCGTTCGATTGACGCCCGGCCGCGGGCCGTGATGAGATCCCCGTATCGATCATCTTTCCAGGGGGTCCTCATGTACCGCAGCCCGCGCATGTCCCTGTTCACCGACAAGGAAGTCGACCTGATCCACGACGCCTCCCTCGAGGTGCTCGAGAAGACCGGGATCCTCTACGAGAGCCCGACGGCCCTCGACATCCTGGAGGCGCACGGGCAGAAGGTCGATCGGGGCGCGGGCGTCGCCTGGATCAAGCCGGATCTCGTCGACCGGTGCATTGCGAGCGCGCCCCGCCGGTTCACCCTCGCCTCGCTCGACGGCCGCCACGACGCCGTCATCGACGGCGAGCGGATGCACCACATGACGGACGGGCAGGGCTCGTTCACCATCGACGAGAAGACCGGCGAGCACCGCCGCTCGACGCTGGCCGATCTCGCCCTGAGCACGCTGCTGGCCGACGCGCTCGAACCGATCCGGGTCGTCTGGTCGACGGTCTTCCCGACCGACGCCTCGACCGACCGGCGCGCGCTGTTCGAGTTCGCGACCTCCTTCATGTGGTCCCGCAAGCACTTCCAGATGGTGGGCGGCGTGCAGGATCCCGAGGATGTCCCCTACCTGCTCTCCATGCTCGACGCCGTCTACGGCGACCGCCGCAAGCAGCGCGAGCGTCCCGTCTTCTCGATGGTCACCTGCCCCGTGTCGCCCCTGAAGCACGACGAGGCGATGACGGAGGCGTGCATCGGGCTGGCGAAGGAGTGGGTGCCGATCGTGCTCTGGCCGATGTGCCTGCAGGG
>JBFGDZ010000184.1:0-6315 GCA_041580375.1 Candidatus Polarisedimenticolia bacterium | reverse complement strand
TCGGGCTGTCGATCTGGCTGTCCGTCGAAGCGGTGATCCGGTTCGTTCAGTTCCGGCGCGGGACCCTGCCGCCGATGTCGCTGGGAGGCGGGCCGTGAGCGCGGGCCTCGCCGCGCGGAGCCGGCGGGATCGCGGGCGGGATCGTCTGGCCCGCAACATCAGCATCTCGTTCGATCGTTTCCGCGTCTGGTACAAGATCACCTACGAGCGCGGCCGCATCCTGGCCACGCAGGGCGACGCCTGGCGGGCCCTCGACACCCCGGCCTGGTTCGAGGACCCGGGCCGCTTCTATCACGCGGACGGGACGGTGCCGGAGGCCGAGACCGGCGATGCCGGTCGAATCGCTGGCGCGGAGGTCAGTCGCTTCACGTTTCCCACCCTGCACCCGATGGCCTTTCCCGAAACGAACGTGGCCGTGGGCCGTCTCTACAGCAACCTCGGCGACCCGCGCGCGCCGGTCGTGCTCATCAGCCACGGCTGGGCGCACCGGACCTTGAAGACGATCGAGCATCTCTACGTGCGGCCGTTCCTCCGGGCCGGCTTCTCGGTCGCCTTCGTGGCCCATCCGCTCCACTTCGAGCGTACGCCGCGGGGGACCTACAGCGGCGAGCTGGTGGTCTCGGCGGACGTCGTCCTCACGGTTGAGGCGTTCCGGCAGGGGGTCGTCGATCTGCTCGGCGCGGCCAACTGGCTGCGCGCCCGCGGGCACGATCGGATCGGTCTGTTCGGTTACTCGCTCGGAGGGTACCTGGCCGGGATCATGGCGGCGGTGCGCGGCGACTGGTCGTTCGCCGTGCTCTGCGGCACGGGGGATTCGCCCATCTCACCCATACTCGACACCCGCCTCGGCCGTAACATCCGCGAGGATCTCGCGGCCTGCGGCATGCTGGATCGGGACAGGCTCACCCGGTCCTGGAGGATCATCTCACCGGGCGCCTTCCGCCCGCGCGTGCCGAAGGAGGGCATCCTGCTGATCGCCGGCCGCTACGATCGGATCATGCTCCCCGCCTCGGTGCGCCGACTGTGGAACGCGTGGGGCAGGCCGAGACTCCAGTGGATGAACCGCGGCCACTACACCCTGCTGGCGACCAACCGGGCCCTGATGGCGCACGCCATTCCGTTCATGCGAACCCGCTTCGATCACGAGGGGAGCAACCGCGGGCACTGATCGCGGGCGATCCGCCGGACTGTGCGCCGGCGGTGCGCCCGATGATCAGCGCGGGAGGATCCAGCCTTCCCGGCCGCAGATCTCTTCGGAGGCGGCGCGATCGGCGTCGGTGGGGAGCGTCTCGGCGAGATGACGATCGTAGGAGGCCTGATCGAGAAGCCGTCCGTCGACCGAGTAGGGCCGGCCCGCGTACTCGCCGATGCGGCGCTTGTACCTCGGGTCGGGGAGATAGAGAGCGGGCGTCCCCTCGGGCCGTTCCCGGTTCAACAGGTCCACGAGCCCCTGAATCTCCTCGAGGTAGAGCTTCCGCGCGTACTCGTTCAATAGATCCCGGTCGGGGGGCTCCGCGTTCTGGTCCTCGTCGAAGCGGCCCTTCAGGCCCCAGACGTAGGCCCAGTGCGCCGAGGAGGAGTGGTCGGTTCCGAACAGATCGAACGCGGTCGGGATCCACTTGTTGAAGTACTTCTGGATCAGCGGGATCGGCATCCGGCCGGCCTTCACGATCCTCCGCAGGCCGTTGTTGCCGGTGCCCAGGTGGAACGACTCCTCCTTCAGCATCGGCCCCATGCTGCGGGCCAGGGGGGCGAAGGCGGAGTGCGACAGCATGCCGAGCTGGAATTTTCCGTCGCGGTCGATGAACTGGGTGTAGGTGAAGAAATCGAGCCAGTTCTCGACCGGCTCGTTGAACGATCCGAGCAGGCGGTTGTTCTTGAACGAGCGCCGCTCGAGGAGCTTCTGCGCCTCGACCTTCCCCGAATCGCCGAAGTGATTCATGAGGATGTGGCACATCTGCCAGCCGTGCCTCATCTCCTCCCGCATGATCCGGACGAGGGACTTCAGGTCGTGCTCCGAGGGCGCCGTGGCGACCAGATGCCGCTGCTGCTCGACGGAAGCGAACTCGGTGTCGCCCTGATAGGTGATCAGGTGAAGCAGGGCGTCCCGGATCCTCTGATCGGGGATCTCGATCACCTTGTCCCACTTCCTCGAGCCGCGGTAGTCTCCGAACTCGATCTCCTCCGCGTGCAGATCGCCGTACTTGGCCTCGAAGCGGTAATCGGCCGTGACCGCGGGGTCGAGGTCGATGTCCGCGAGCCAGACGCGGAAGTAATCGACCCAGTCGTCGAACGTGGAGAGCCGCCTTGTCGACATCGGACCGTATGGTAGCACACGACCCGGCTCCTCCGCGCCCCCGTCCGATTCCCGATCCGTGATCGCCGCCGTTCCGATTCCCCTGAATCCCGCGTACGGCAAGGAGTGCGCGTGATCCGGCGACGCCGGGAACCTATCTTGGAGCGGACGTCCGTCGCGGCGTCCCGGGGGGGTGCGGCTTGCACCGCGACCGCGTTCGACGAGCGGGATCATGGGCGGCGATCGGACTGGGCTTGAGCCTGATCGTCTGGGATGCGGGGATCGCCGCCGACGGGGCGGTCCGCACGGGGCTCGTGCGCGGACGCGTGGCGCGGGCTTCGAGCGCGGACCCGCTCGAGGGCTTTCCGCTGCGGCTCGTCGGGAACGGGGTGTTGCGCCTGACGCGGAGCGCCGCCGGTGGGGAGTTCCGCTTCGAGAACCTGCCCCCCGGAATCTACCGTCTGGAGGGTGACCTCGCCGGAGCGGCGCTCTCGAATCCCGGCCCCGTGCGCGTCGAGCCGGGGAGCACGACGGACATCATCCTACTCGTGGACATCGAAGAGACCCACCTCGAACGGGTCACCGTGACGGGCGGGCCCGCCGGGTCGCGGCACGAGGGGACGCAGCGCGAGGTGTACGACGGGCGGACGCTCCGCGCGCGGCCCGGAGCGCTGGGCGATCCGATGCGGGCGCTGCGGGGTTCGGCCGGCATCCGCACGGACAGCGACCTCAAGTCGGAGGCGGGGATGCGCGGCGGCGCCGGCGCCGACACGCGGGTCGTCCTCGACGGACTGCCGGTCCTCGAGCCGTTCCACTTCGCGGGCGGAGCCGGCACCGCGTCGGTCCTGAGCGGCGACCTCGTGGAGTCCGTGGAGGTGCACGCGGGGGGATTCTCCGTGGAGCACGGCGACGCTCTGTCCGGAGTGGTCGAGATCCGCACGCCGCGCGATCGTCCCGAGCGTCTCATTGGACGGGCCGGCATCGACACGACCCACGGACGGATCGCGCTGGCGGGGCCGGTCGCCCGGAACGGCGTCTGGCGCCTGGCCGGGCGCGCCGGGGACATGGGGCTGTACGAGGCGAGCATGGAAGGGGAGGAAATCGAGGAGGTCGCCTTCCGGGATCTTTACGGAGGTGTTGAATTCACCCTGCGCGGCGGGGCGCGGCTGGCCGCATGGCTCATGCGCGGGGCCAGCGAATTCGATCAGAAGGTGGGGGATTCGGGACGGGCCGTGCAGGTCGCGCGTCACGCCGCGGGGAGCGTGCGGATCGAAACTCCAATCGACGAGCGCACGCTGCTGCGCGCGACCCTCGGCCGCGGGGTGAGCGACGCGTCATCGGGCGTGACCGGCGGCTCCTCCTACGACGAGTTTCTCGAGACGGAGGAGGCCCGCGCCTCGCTGATCCGGCTGCTGGGATCGCGTCATGCCCTGCACGTGGGCCTGAGCCTGTCGGTCGACCGGGCCTCGATCGCGGGTCGGATCGACCGGGGGGCGGGGCCCGGCCCGGAGGCCATCGATGAGGTCGGCCGCACCGGCGGCCTGTACGTCGAGGATCGATGGGAGGGATCGCCCCGCGTCGGATTGCGCTACGGGATCCGTCTCGATCGATTCTCCCTGACGGGTGAATCGGAGATCAGCCCGAGGCTCAGCATCGTCGTGACGCCCCATGCCGGGTTGGCCTTCAGCGGCGCCGCAGGGCGCTTCGTCCAGTTCCCGCGACCCCGGCAGAGGTTTCTCGCCTCCGGCTCGCCGCTGCGGGCCCAGATCGCAGACGAGGTGATCGTGGGGCTGGAGCGCCGCTTCCCGGGCGGACGACGCCTGCTGGTCGAGGCCTTCGCGCGCGATCTGCGTCACCCGATCGGCGAGACGGTGAATCTCTACGTCGATCTGCCCGAGGCGATGGCCCGCTTCGAGCGCGGTCGGGTGCGGGGTCTCGAGATCGCGTGGGAGCGCAGCCAGGCCGGCCCGTGGCGGTGGCGATTCGACTACGCGCGCATGAGGGCGAGTCAGCAGATGGACGGCGAGAGGTTCCCGATGAACAGCGATCAGAGGCACGCGCTGACCGCTCTGATCGGTCGCCGTCTGGGGCGCGGATGGAATCTTTCGGCGACGGCGCGCTTCTCGACTGGCCATCCTTACACGCCCGTCGTCCTCCGCAGCAACGGGATCGACGCCTGGACGGAAGCCGGCGCCCTCAACGCCGCGAGCCTGCCCGACTATCACCGGCTCGATCTGCGCCTGTCCCGCACGCTGCCGACCGCGCGGGGCCGCGTCACGCTCCACGTCGATCTGATCAACGTCTACGATCGCGACAACGTGAGGAACGTCGACGTCACCTACGATCCCGCGACCCGGACGCTGACGAGAACGCGGCGCCTCCAGGCTCCGTTCATGCCGGTTTTCGGATTCTCGGCGGAGTTCTGAGACGCCGGGTCGGACGATCGCCGTCCCGCGCGGGGCGGGAGGCCGGGCCCGCCGCTAGCCGTTGGCGGGGGTCGAGGGCGAGGGCGGCGGCGTGGGCGGGACGGAGATTCCGGCTTCCGAATCGGGCGAGGCGACGGCGCGGCCCCGTCCCCATGGCTCCTCGGCGCCGAACCGGGTCAGAATGACCATGCCGATCCCGACCACGTTGAGGCCGAGCGTCAGGATCGTTCCGAGAAACGGAATCAGGCACAGGAGCGCGAACGCCAGGAACCCGCCGAGCACGCAGGAGATGTGCGGCAGGTCGCGATGGAGGACGTTGCGCCCGATCGTCTGCCCCGCGAGGAAGAAGATCCCGGCGAGACCCAGCCACTTCGTGATCAGCATGACGAAGCCGAGCGCGATGGCGAGCGGGATGCCGATGAGGGTGATGGCGAGGACGCAGCAGGCGATGACGAACAGCGCCCAGGTCAGGAGTCCCACCAGGATCGACCATCCCCAGCGCGCCGGGATCGCCGCGGCGACATTGGAGACGCGGCGCGGGACGAGCGCCGCCACCAGCAGCACGACCACGAACAGAGCCGCGAGCTTGGCCAGCTTGATCAGGTAGAGGACCCGCAGCAGAGCGGGCCACCCGCCGTCCTCGCCCGCGAACGGGATGAGGTTCATGAAGTTGACGTTGACGATCTCGCCGTCGATGCGGCTTCCGGCGGCGCGCTTCACGCTCCAGCCAACGTTGACGAACTCGCCGTCGATGCGGGCGGTCTCGGTGAGCGTCACGCGGGACAGGACCGACACGACGTCGTTGTCCACCGTTCCGCTGACGTGCAGGCTTCCCATGATGACGACGACCTCGCCCGTGACAGTCCCCTCGATGACCACGTCGCCGAACACCGCAACCAGCTCGCCGTGATGCACCTCGCCGGGCGGCACGTGGGCGTCGGCCGACATGGAGAAGGCCGGGCCCGGGCCGTGGACCGCGCCCATGAGCGGGACGACGGCGGCGATCAGCGCGATGGTCAGCGTCCGTCTCATCGGAACCCTCCCCTCGGCGCGGCGCCTCCGTTCGCGTCGGCGATCAGGGGAGCCGTGCGGCACGCCTGGGCCAGAAGCCAGCTGCTGATCAGGATCGACAGGATCCCGGCGGCGGCCCCGATCAGGCCGGCCCCGCGGAGCAGAGGGGCGGCGGCTTCCAGAAGGGTCCAGGCTCCGCGCAGAAGCAGGAGCCCCGCCGACAGGATCCCCTGCAGCAGGGCGAGTGCGAACCCGCCCAGGGCGACGACGATCCGTCCGGCCGAGGAGGCCAGGGCGCCGATCTGCCGCACACCGTCGTCCCCGCCCGCGACGAGCGTCACGAGCGTGGCCGAGACGAGGCCGAACGCCACGAGACCCCCCGCCACGCAGGAGGCGAGGGCGAGCCGAGGCCGGCGGAGCCTGAACGAATCGGGCAGCGGCCGCGCGCGCCCGGCCGCGATCCGGCGCATGACCGCGCGGGCCACGTCCGGATCGACGCGCTCGGTCCGAAGGGGGCGAAGCGCCGCCTCGGTCCAGGAGGGGCCCGGGTCGTCCGTGCGGCGGCGGGATCCGAAAAAGGTC
>JBFGDZ010000183.1:0-6323 GCA_041580375.1 Candidatus Polarisedimenticolia bacterium | reverse complement strand
GGCGATCCGGGGCGGGGACTTCCGGATGTGCCGCCGCGACCGCGGAGGATGCCGGCCGGCTCGAGGGAGGAAAGTACAGCCGCACGGTGGTGCCGATCCCCGGGGTGCTGTCGATGGCGACGTGACCGCCATGCCCTTTCACCACGCCGTACACGACCGCCAGGCCCAGACCGCTCCCGAGGCCGTCCGGCTTCGTCGTGAAGAACGGCTCGAACATTCTCTCCATGACCTCCGGCCTCATGCCGACGCCGCTGTCCCCGATGACGATCGTGACGTAGTCGCCGGGCGGGAGATCCGGGATTCCCTCGACGAAGCGCCGGTCGAGGTGAGCGGCGCGCGTCTCGAACGTGATCCGCCCGCCGTTCGGCATGGCGTCCTTGGCGTTGACGGCCAGGTTGAGCAGAACCTGCTTCATCTGCACGGGGTCCGCCTCGACCGCCGGGAGGTCGGGGTCCGTGTGCACCTCGAGGGCGATGTCGGCGCCGACGCTGCGCGAAAGGAGCGCGACGGTCTCCTCCACGACCGTGCTCACGTCGACAGGCTGCCGGCTCCGCTCGCCCCCGCGGGCGAACGCGAGGAGCTGCCGGGTCAGATCGCATCCCCTCTGCGACTGCTTCTCGATGATCGAGACGTACCGGTGGATCGGGTTGTCCTCGGGCACGAGCGTCTTGATGTGCGTCGCGTAGCCGAGCACGGCCCCCACGATGTTGTTGAAATCGTGCGCGATGCCCCCCGCGAGCGTGCCGATCGACTCGAGCTTCTGCGCCTGAACGAGACCGGCGGGCAGGATCCCGGACGGCGGGGCACCCCCGTCGCCGCCGGCGCCCCCGCCCGGGCGGCCGGCACGGAGCTCGATCGCCATGCCGATCACGGCGCCGAGAGATCGCAGACAGGTCCGCTCCTCCTCGCCGATCTCGACAGGTCCAATCGAGGCGAGCGTGAGCAGCCCGATCACGCGATTCATCGACGTCAGCGGCACGACGACGAGGATCTCGAGGGCCGGCCGCTCCGCGCCGGAGTCGCGGCCGCCGCCCGGCCGCTCGTTGACCTGGAACTCGCCCGTCTCGACGGCGCGTCGCGCCGCCGTCCCCTCGTGCAGCGCCGCTTCCATCGCCTCGACCTGCTCCGGCATGCCGCACTGCGCCTTCCGGAGAGGGGCGCCCGTGCGCGGATCGAGGAGGTGCACCGCGCCGACCTCGGCCCCGAGCAGGTCGAGAACGCTCTCGAGGGCCGAGACGAGGGTCGTCTCCAGATCCTCCCGGCCCGCGACGCCCCGGATCACGCCGTGGACGGCGCCGGCGTGGTGCGCCCTGCGATCGATTTCGCGCGCGCTCCTCTCGGCGCGGCCTTCGAGATCGAGGCTGTGATGCATCAGGTCGGAGAGCAGTCGCGAGTTCTGGATCATCAGGCCGACCTGATCGGCGATCGCCTGGGCGAGATGCTGCTCGTCGTCGAGGTAGAAGCGCTCCTCGCGCGACACCAGCTCGAGCACGCCGACGATGCGGCCCCGCGCGCGCAGGGGCGCCATGAGGATGCCGTGGAATCCGGCGTGCACGAGGTCCTCCCGGGCGGCGGCGTCCGGATCCGACCTCAAATCGGCCAGCGCCACGATCGTCTCGCTCTGCCAGACCCGGCCCGCGAGGCCTTCGCCCGGGCGCATGCCCTCGGTCCCGATCGCGCCGGTCCGCAGGCGCTCGTCGAGCAGACGGGCGAGCCTGAGCCTCTCCTCGCCGTCCGCCTCCGTCTCCACGAGGTAGATGGCCCCGCCCTCGTGCCCCGTCACCTCGGCGGCGCGCTTCAGGATCTGGTCGAGCTGCCGCTCCAGCTCGAACGAGGGACTGACGACGGCGGCCACGGCGTTGAGCGACTCGAGCTCCTGGTTCCGCTCGCGCAGCGGACGGGTCGCCGATTCCACCTCCCGGCGCGTGCGGTCCGACGCGTCGCGCGCCTCGCTGGTGCGCCGGACCCGCTCCACCTGGACGGCGAACTGCAGCGCCAGGATCTCGGCGAGGAGGAGCTGCTCGGGAGAGAACGGCGCCGGATCCCGGCGCCCCAGAATCAACTCTCCGAGCCGGCCGCCCCCTTTCCCAAGGCTGAGGATCAGGATCGATCCGAACCCGCGCGACTGGAGGGCCCCCGACGGCTCGCCGTCGACCTCGACCTCGCCTTCCGCCGGATCGGTCGCGAGGACGACCCGCGTCGTCTCCCCCTGGCGCACCGACTTGAGGTGCGCCTCCAGATTGCGCGCCAGGACCTCGATCTCGTGCTGCGCCAGCCCGCTCCCCTCCCGCCAGCCGAACCGGAGCGGGGCCCTCCCGTCGTCCGATCGGACCATCGCCAGCCCGCTGTCGGCCCCGAGGATCTCGACGGCGGCCGTCGTGCCGACGCGCAGGATCTCGTCGTCGCGCTCCTCCTGGGAGAGGGCGGTCTGCAGCTCGTGCAGCGCCTCGAGATGCACGAGGAGATCGGCCCGTCCCGCGGATCCCGCGCGGTCGCGTGCGGGTGTCGCGGCGTCTTCGGCCGGAGCCGGCTCGCCGGTCGTCTGCGGGGCGGACTCGTTCATGGTGGTAAGATCGCCCCCTCCCCGGAGGCACGATGATCGCCGTCGGCTGGCCGAGGTTCGATCTCTACGTCATCACCCACGCGGCCACGCCGGCCGGGCGATCCCACGTGGAGATCGCCCGGGCCGCCCTCGAAGGAGGCGCCGACGCCGTTCAGCTGAGGGACAAGTCGTCCCCGGCCATCAACTTATGTCGCATGGCGGAAGAGATCCAGCCGCTGGCCCGCAAATTCGGCGCCGCGTTCCTCGTCAATGACCGGGTCGACGTCGCCCTCGTTTCCGGAGCCGACGGGGCCCACGTCGGCCAGGAGGATCTCCCGGGCCGTGAGGCCCGGCGCCTCCTCAGCCGTCCCCTGATCCTCGGCATCTCGGCGGGCACCCGGGAGGAGGCCAGAAAAGCCGAGCGGGAGGGGGCCGACTACATCGGGATCGGGCCGATCTTCCCGACCGGCACCAAGCCGGACGCCGGGGAGGCGCTCGGTCTGGAGGGGCTGGCCCGGATCGTCAGGGCCGTCTCGGTGCCCGTCGTAGCGGTGGGGGGGATCACGCTGGAGAACGTGGCCGGCGTGTTCGGCGCGGGCGCCGCCGGCGTCGCCGTGGTGACGGCCGTGGCCTGCGCCGACGACGTGGCCGCCGCCGCCCGCGCCTTCAAGCGCCGGATCGCCGGGCTGAGTCGGCCCGCGCCCGGGGGGCCGCGATGAAGCGCTGCCTGAGCATCGCCGGATCGGACTCCGGCGGCGGGGCCGGGATCCAGGCCGACCTGAAGACCTTCACGGCGCTGGGCGTGTTCGGTATGACGGCCGTGACGGCCGTGACCGCGCAGAACACCGTGGCGGTCGCGGAGATCCATGAGATTCCCGCCGACCTGGTCGCGGCGCAGATCGACGCCGTGGCCTCCGACATCGGGATCGACGCCGCGAAGACCGGGATGCTCCTGAGCGAGGGGATCGTCGTCGCCGTGGCCGGCGCCCTGCGCCGGCACCGGATCCCCCATCTGGTGGTCGATCCGGTGATGATCGCCAAGAGCGGCGCGCGCCTGCTGCGGGAGGACGCCCTGGGCGCGTTTCGCCGCGAGGTTCTGCCGCTGGCCGAGGTGGTGGCGCCGAACCTGCCCGAGGCGGGGGCGCTCTCCGGGATCGAGGTGAACAGCGAGGAGACGATGCGGGAGGCGGCACGTCGCATCCACGCGGCCGGTCCCCGTCACGTCGTCATCAAGGGGGGGCACCTCGAGGGGGAGGACGTTGTCGATCTCTACTACGACGGCTCGCGCTTCGAGGAGATCCACGGAGAGAGGATCAGGACCCGCAGCACCCACGGCACCGGCTGCACCTTCGCCGCCGCCGTCACGGCGCATTTGGCGCTGGGCCTCGAACCCCTCGCCGCCGTCACCCGCGCCCGGGAGTTCCTGGCGGAGGCGATCCGGACCGCACCCGGGCTGGGGCGCGGCGCCGGGCCGCTGAACCACCTCCACGCTCTGCGCCGGGAGTGATCCCGCCCGCTCGGAAGCTCAGGAGCATCCGCTCGTCGCCCCGCAGTTGAGGCATTTGTAGCAGGCGGCGTTGCGGACCATGATCGATCCGCAGTCGGGGCACGGGGGCGCGTCCTCGTCCGGCCGGAACGCGAAGAGCGGGCGCGTCTGATCGAGCGCCGCCGCGCCGACCGACGGGGGCTTCCCGTCGCCCGCCGCGCCGTCCGGAGCCGACGGCCCCGGGACGAATCCGATCGGCAGCGGCTGGACGGGACCGTTCGAACGCGTCCCCTCACCGCCATCCGGATCCTCGCCCCGATCGTCCCCGCCGGATTCCGGCCTGACGTGCACGCCGATCGACCGCTGCTGGTCCACGCTGAGGAACTTGGAGGCCAGCCAGCGGAAGATGTAGTCGATGATCGACTTGGCGATCGGGATCTCGGGGTTGTTCGTGAACCCGGAGGGCTCGAACCGCACGTGGCTGAACTTGTCCACCAGCGCCTGCAACGGCACGCCGTACTGCAGGGCGAGAGACACGGCGGTCGCGAAGGAGTCCATCAGGCCGGAGACGACGCTCCCCTCCTTCGCCATGACCAGGAAGATCTCGCCGGGGCGTCCGTCCTCGTACATGCCGACGGTGATGTAGCCGTCGTGGCCGGCGATGGAGAACTTGTGCGTGATGGCGCGGCGCTCGTCCGGGAGGCGATGGCGGATCGCGCCGCCGGCGACCGCTTCGATCCGCGACGCGTCACGGATCGGCTCCACCTTGGATTTCGACGCGTCGCGGCTCGTGCTCAGGGGCTGGCTGCGCTTGCAGCCGTCCCGGTAGATCGCGACCGCCTTCAGGCCGAGCTTCCAGGACTGCAGGTACGCCTCGGTGATCTCCTCGACGGAGACGTCGGAGGGGACGTTCACCGTCTTGGAGATCGCGCCCGAGACGAAGGGCTGCGCCGCGCCCATCATCTTGAGGTGCCCCATGTAGTGGATGCTCCGGCTGCCGCGCAGGGGCCGGAAGGCGCAGTCGAACACCGGCAGGTGCGCGTCCTTCAGGTGCGGGGCGCCCTCGATCGTCTCGTTCTCGTCGATGAACTCGACGATCTCGCGGACCTGCTGGTCGGAGTAGCCCAGGCGCTGGAGCGCCTTCGGCACCGTCTGATTGACGATCTTCAGCATGCCGCCGCCGACCAGCTTCTTGTACTTGACCAGCGCGATGTCCGGCTCGATGCCGGTCGTATCGCAATCCATCATGAAGGCGATCGTGCCGGTGGGGGCGATCACGGTGGCCTGGCCGTTCCGGAAGCCGTTCTTCCGGCCCAGCTCATGCGCCTCCTCCCAGCAGTCCCGCGCGGCCGTGTACAGGTCGAGGGGCACGTGCGCGGAGTCGATTTTCGACAGCTGCTCGCCGTGCTTGCGGATCACCCCCAGAAACGGCTCGCGGTTCTTCGCGTACCCGATGAACGGCCCCATGACCTCCGCGATGCGCGCCGACTGGACGTAGGCCTCGCCGGTCAGGACGGCGGTGATGGCCGCCGCGTAGTCGCGCCCCGCGTCGGAGTCGTAGGCCAGCCCGCGGTTCATCAGGAGCCCGCCGAGATTGGCGTAGCCGAGGCCGAGAGGCCGGTACTCGTGCGAGTTGCGCGCGATGCGCGCCGTCGGGTAGGAGGCGTTGTCGACGATGATCTCCTGCGCCAGGATGGTGGTGTCGATCGCCTTCCTGTACGCGGCCACGTCCAGCTCGCCGTCCGGTGTCATCAGCTTCATCAGGTTGAGAGACGCGAGATTGCACGCGGAGTCGTCCAGGAACATGTACTCCGAGCAGGGATTGCTGGCGTTGATGCGATCGGTGTTCGGGCAGGGATGCCACTCGTTGATCGTGGTGTCGAACTGCATGCCCGGATCGCCGCAGGCCCAGGCGGCCTCGGCGATTCTCTGCATCAGATCACGCGCCTTGAAGGTCTCGGCCGGCTCGCCCGTCGTCACCTGGCGGGTCGACCAGTCATCGTCCCGCTCGACGGCGCGCATGAACTCGTCCGTCACGCGGACCGAGTTGTTCGAGTTCTGGAAGAAGATCGAGGAATAGGCCGGGCCGTCGAGGGCCGGGTTGTATCCCGCGTCGATCAGGGCCCACGCCTTGCGCTCCTCCTCCTGCTTGCAGCGGATGAACTCCACGATGTCAGGATGATCGATGTTCAGGATGACCATCTTCGCCGCGCGCCGGGTCTTGCCGCCGCTCTTGATCACGCCGGCGAAGGCGTCGTACCCCTTCATGAACGACACCGGGCCGGACGCGGTGCC
>JBFGDZ010000182.1:0-6351 GCA_041580375.1 Candidatus Polarisedimenticolia bacterium | reverse complement strand
GCGGCGAGCGCCCCCGTCCCCTCGCCGGAGGATCTCGCGCTCGACGCGCTGGAGATCGACCTCGATGCCGGGCCCCCCGCGGGAGCGGCGACGGCGCCGAAGCCGGACGCGGCCGGCGCCCAGCAGCTTCTCGGCGAGGAGACGTTCGAGCTCGAAGAGGAGATCGATCTCCCCGCTCTGGACGGTCCGGTTGACGGCAGCATCAACCTCGGAGAGGACCTGCTCCAGGAGCTGGAGGAGGAGATCGGACAGGAGGCGCCCGCCGGCGCTCCCGCGTTGCGCGTCGTCTCGCCGATTGAGGTGGAGGCGTCCGAGGAGCCGATCGAGCTCGATGAGCCGATCGAGGCGGGTCCGCCGGATTGGGCCGGCGCCGCGGGGGCGGCCGCTTCCGGAGGTGCCCAGGTGCTCGAGATCGGCCCCATCCATCCCGGGCAGGATCGCGTCCTCGAGGTGCCGGTCTCCGCGACCGTCGACGGCCGGCCGGTGAGACTCAACCTCAGGGTCACCGTCCGCCTCGACCGCTGAGGCCGGGGCGGCGATGCGTTCCGTCGACCCGCAGCCGCCCGAGCCCTCGGTCGGCACCGGACCCGTGCCAGCGCGGCGCACGGCGCCCGAGCAGCGCGAGATGGCGCTGATCGCCGGGCTCGCCTTCTTTCTCAACCTCTTCGCGGGCTCGGTTCTCCAGTACCTGAGCTTCCGCTGGGGGCTCCTCGCCAGCCAGGTCCTGTTCATCGCCGGTCCGGCGCTGCTCGCAGTGCACTGGTTCTACCTCGACCGCAGGGCCGTCATCCCCCTCGCGCCGGTCCGCACCCGATGGCTCCTGGCGGCCCTGACGGGCGCCATCGGCCTGAACCATGTCCTCACGGCCGCGATGATGTGGCAGGAGAGCGTCTTCCCGCAGCCTCGCTTCCTGCGCGACCTGCTGGATAACTTCCTCCGCTATCGCGACGGACTGGAACTGGGCCTCATCCTGGTGCTGGCGGCGGGGATCGTCCCGGTGTGCGAGGAGATTCTCTTCCGGGGCTACCTGCAGAGCGGCCTCATCCGCCTGATGGCGAGCGCGCCGAAAGGGATCATCGCCAGCGCTTTCATCTTCGCCGCCTTTCACCTCGATCCGTGGCGATTCGTCGCCACGCTCATCCTCGGCGTGTGGCTGGGCTTCCTCGCGCACCGCGGCGGCAGCCTGATCCTGCCCATCCTGGCCCACGCGGCCAACAACCTCCTGGCCATCACTCTCACGGAGCCGGCGACCGGGCTGCCGCGGGTCGCGCATTCCGCCGCGACACTCGCGGCGGCCGCAGCGCTCGTGGCCGCCTCCTTCTTCATCCTCCGGAGACGGCGCGCCGGAAAGGTCCGGACCGGCGTGATATAATTCCGCGTTCGGGCCCATTCTTCGAGGAGGTCGTGGCGGCATGACACGCACTCGCTTATCTGCAGCAGCCGGAGCCCTGCTCCTGATCGGATCGCTCGCCGTCGCGGACGCCTCCGCGGCCGCGCCCAAGTTCAACGCGTATCCTTCATACAGCGCAAAATTCGATCTCGCTTCGGAGAAGTTCTCGCTGGTCACCAGCATGGTGCTCTACAACATCAGCGGCAAGACGTTCAGCGACGTGTCGTTCGAGCAGAAATACCCCGAGGGGGTTCGCGTCAAGGAGACCTACCAGCGCGAGATCGGGACCGCGGAGACGGGGGAGCAGTCATCCGACCGGACGGTCAAGGAAAACGTGTTCTACGCCAACATGGAGGCCTACAAGAACGGCCAGTATGTCGTCATCTTCAACGAGCTGGATCTGGCGAGGCGCCTGGACGAGATCACGTTCCCCGGTACGGTGATCACCTACACCGACGGCGAGGGGTCGCGGATCACCGAAAAACTCTCCGACAATACCTACAATCTGTTCATCTATTCCAACGTCGTCGGAGGCCTGCAGCGGTTCCTGTCGAAGTACAACAAGATCACCTTCGATTTCCTGAAGGCGATCCCGAACCGTACGGAATGGGAGTTCGCGCCCATCGCCGCGAGCGCGCAGGGACGCTTCCCGACCGGGATCATCGGGACCTTCCCGGGCCAGGATCAGTACAACGGTCACTTCCGACTGCGCTCCGGGCCCCCCGGGGACAACGTGCAGGTCCTCGTCGTGTACAAGGCGGTCGACGAGAAGAACAAGATCTCGACCCGCGAGGCCGTGCTGGATCGCGTCGGGCGGTACCTCAAATGGTGCGGCGAGTTCGAGATCATGGATGAGGGCCTCGAGGTCACGCAGGGCAAATGGAAGAAATACAAGGACGCGTGGCACGTCCAGGGCCGCTGGAAAGACACCATCCGCAACCGGCTCGGGGAGGGGGTGCTGAGCGCGCGGGTCTTCTTCGGTAAGCGCGAGGACGTGGAATACTACGTCCTCGGGCTGGGGCACGGCCGCGGGCTCGGCGCCGAGGCGAGCGCCGCCCCGAAACCCGAGAAGGAGGCCGAGCTCGCCGCGCAGGTCGAGGCCCTCCTCGACACGTTCAAGTCGTCCATCGTCCCGCTGTCCCGCGATCGCCGCTGACGCGGCGCGGTTTCCCGGGCCGGGCGGGCCTCACCCCCGGGGCCGCCGCGTCCGGACGTCGCCACGCGCGCCCGGTTTCTCCGCAGGCGCGCCCGACCAGACGTCCGGCGACCAGGGAACCGGTCTCGTCCCACCGAAGGAGTCGGTCCCGAAGACGCCGAACCGCGCTCCCTCCGTCCAGGCCTTCTTCGGCAACCCCGCCAGCCGGGCGAGCTCCTCGAGCGTCCTCCCGGCATCCCATCCGCGTCCGGCGAGACTGATCGGAAGCAGGATCGCGCTCCGCCCCCATTTCTCCAGGTAGACGCCGTGGCGACCCGGATCGATCCCCTCCGGCCCGGCCATCTCGCGCAGCCCCGTGATGACGTCGATCCGGAGCGTGATCCGGTCGAGATCATGGAGGCTCAGCGGGGCGAACCGCGGGTCGCGGGTCGCCGCGCGCCGAACGTGGATCATCACCTGCTGGTACAGCGGCCGGTCGGAGGCCAGATCGCCCTGGCGCCCGTGCACCCGATCGTCGACCTCGAGAGTGACGAAGCACCCGCGGGGCTCGAGAAGCCGGGGGGTGAAGGGGAAGACCGCGAGATCGTCGTTCCGGATCGGATGACCGGTGAGGTGCCCCTCGAGCGTCTTCCAGGCGAGCCGAAGGAGCGTGTCGCGCTCCGCGGCCGTCAGCGCGGCCTCCGGCTCGCCCGGCGCTGGAGCGGTGTGGCCGCCTTCGACCTGACCGGCCGCCGGACGCTGCGCCGGAGGCGCGAGCGGCAGGAGCAAGGCGGCCAGCGAGACGCTGAGGATGCGGCGCACGGGGCGAGACTACATCACCGGGGGGAAGGGGACAAGGAGCGGAGTCTCGCGCCTCGCGGCCATTGACCCTCACCGGCCTCGTGCTATAATCCGCCCCCACTTCATCGCTCAACTTTTTCCCTACTTGAGGAGCCGATCACCACATGAAGAAGCCGGCGGACGTGTTGAAGTTGGCCAAGGAGAACGATGTCAGGATCGTGGATCTCAGATTCATGGACCTTCCCGGGCTCTGGCAGCACTTCTCCGTTCCCGTTCACCAGCTGACGGAGGAGTCCTTCGATCAGGGTTTCAATTTCGACGGCTCCAGCATCCGCGGCTTCCAGGCGATCAACGAGAGCGACATGACGGTGATCCCGGATCCCGACGCGGCGTTCATCGACCCCTTCACGGCCATCCCGACCCTCAACCTGATCTGCAACGTCGTGGAGCCGGTGACCAAACAGCCGTACGGTCGTGACCCGCGCGGCATCGCCCAGCGCGCCGAAAACTATCTCCAGTTTACGAAGATCGCCGACACGGCCTACTTCGGCGCCGAGGCGGAGTTCTTCGTGTTCGACGACGTCCGCTTCGATCAGACGGCCAACTCGGCCTACTATTACGTCGACTCGGTCGAGGGACGCTGGAACTCCGGCAAGGAGGAGAAACCCAATCTCGGCTACAAGCCGCGTCACAAGGAGGGGTACTTCCCCGTCCCGCCGGCCGATCACTTCCAGGATCTGCGATCCGAGATGGTCGTCACGCTCGAGCGGTGCGGGGTTCCGGTCGAGGCGCACCATCACGAGGTCGCGAGCGGCGGTCAACAGGAGATCGACGTGCGGTACGCCAGGCTGACCCGGGCGGCCGACAACGTCGTCATCTACAAGTACATCGTCAAGAACACGGCGTTCAAGCATGGCCATACCGTCACCTTCATGCCCAAGCCGCTGTTCGGGGACAATGGAACCGGCATGCACTGCCACCAGAGCCTGTGGAAGGGGAAGGACAACCTCTTCGCGGGGGAGGGTTACGGCGGTCTGTCAGAGACGGCCTTCCACTATATCGGAGGGCTCCTGAAGCACTCTCCGGCGCTCTCCGCTCTCATCGCCCCGACGACGAACTCCTACAAGAGGCTGACCCCGGGCTTCGAGGCACCGGTGAACCTGGCGTACTCGCGCCGGAACCGCTCGGCAGCGATTCGCATCCCGATCGTCGCCAACCCGCCGGCCGCGACCCGGCTCGAGTACCGGCCCCCCGATCCGTCCTGCAACCCGTACGTCGCGTTCGCGGCGATGCTGATGGCCGGGCTCGACGGTATCGAGAACAAGATCGATCCGGGCAAGCCTCTCGACAAGGACATCTACGGGCTCGGCCCCCAGGAATTGAAGAACATCCCGTCACTCCCGGCGTCGCTCGAGGACGCTCTCGACTTTCTGGAGCAGGATCACGAATTCCTGCTCAAGGGGGATGTCTTCACGGAAGACAATATCCGTCTGTGGCTGGAGTACAAGCGTGAGCGGGAGGTCAACCCGATCCGCCTGCGCCCGCATCCCTTCGAGTTCGCCCTGTATTTCGATATCTGAGGGAGCGCCGGGCGCCGCCGGCAGGCTCCCGGTGCGCCGGCCCCGGGCCCGGCGCAGGGAGGGAGAGGCCGGGTGAACGAGCAGGACATCCGGGCGGCACTGTCCGCTCTGCTCCCGGCCGACGACGCCGTGCGCCACGGCGAGCACGTGGGGCGGCTCCCGGATCCGGCCGGCGCGATCCAGATCCTTCAGAATTTCGTCGCGCGGCACGGGAGCCCTCCCGTGCCCGCGCAGCTGCACGATTTTTTCACGCTGGCGGGATTCAGCCCTTACCTCGGCGGCCTGCTCGTTCGAAACCCGGACTTCCTGGACGTTCTCCCCTCGGGCGGCCCGGCGCGCGGATCGCGCACGCGGGAGGACCTGGACGAGGATCTCTCGCGCTTCCAGCTTCTCCACGCCGGCGACGACGACTCGTCCGTCCTGCGGCGGTTCAAGCAGCGGGAGTACCTGCGCATCGCCCTCGCGGATGCCCTCGGATCCGCCGATCTGCCCGCGATCATGCGGGCCCTCTCCCTCCTCGCCGACGTTCTTCTGGACCGGGCGGTGCGCATGGCACGAGTCCAGCTGGAGGCGCGCCACGGCCGCCCGACGAGCCGGGACGACCAGGGACACGTTCAGGACGCGGGGTTCACGATCATCGCACTCGGCAAGCTGGGAGGTGAGGAGCTCAACTACAGCAGCGACATCGATCTGATCTACCTGTACGCGCGCGACGGGGAGACGACAGGCACCGGCGAGAGCGGCGAGGGATCGATCCGCAACCGGGACCACTTCACGCGCCTCGCCACGGAGGTGACCCGGCTGATCGCGGGGAGCGGGCCGGAGGGACAGGTCTTCCGGGTCGATCTGGATCTGCGACCGGGCGGGCGCGACGGCGATCTCGTGATGACCGTGGGCGCCGCGGAGGCCTACTACCGCAACTGGGCGGAGGCCTGGGAGCTGCAGGCGATGATGAAGGCCAGGCCCGTGGCGGGTGACCTCGATCTGGGGCGGCGATTCGTGAACACGGTCGAGTCGCTCATCTACGGGCGCGAGGCCGATCCCTACGTCGCGCTCGAGATCGGCGCCATGAAGGACCGCATCGACGGGAGGCTGAGCGCGGAAGGACGCACGGATACCGACATCAAGCTGGGCCGGGGGGGCATCCGTGAGCTGGAATTCGCCGTCCAGGCTCTCCAGCTGCAGCATGGGAGCCGCGACCCGTGGTTGCGCCAGGGAAACACACTCCTGGCCCTGCACAGGCTGGCGGAGAAGGGTTTTCTCGGCTACGCGGAGTGCGCGACGCTCGGAGAGGCGTACACCTTTCTGCGCGACGTCGAGCACCGCATCCAGCTGGGTCGCAACCGGCAGACGTCCACGCTGCCCTCCGGAGAGGCGGCCCGCGAGCGTCTGGCCCGGCGCATGCGCTCTCTCCAGCACGCCCCGCGCGAGGCGGCGGCCGCGGG
>JBFGDZ010000181.1:0-6443 GCA_041580375.1 Candidatus Polarisedimenticolia bacterium | reverse complement strand
TCCCTGAGCAGCGCCGAAAGACCGTTGAGCCGCGCGTACGCGTCCGGCGTGAGAATCTTCTCCAGCGTCGCGATGCCCGCCGCCACCGAGACGGGATTACCGGTGAACGTTCCCGCGTGCAGGACTCTTTCCTCGGTAATCAGATCCATGATCGCCCGCCGGGCCCCGAAGGCGCCGATCGGAAATCCCCCGCCGATCGATTTGGCGAGGCAGACGATGTCCGGCTCGATCCCCAGCAGCTCGCAGGCTCCTCCGCGGGCGACTTTGACGCCCGTCTTGACCTCGTCGAAGATCAGCAGCGACCCGTTCGCGTCGCAGAGCCGGCGGATCTCCTCCATGAACCCCGCCTCGGGGGCGCACACGCCGTAGTTCAGGCCGACCGGCTCGACGAGGACGGCCGCGATCGCCTTCGGATGCTCCCGGAAGCGCCGCCGCACCGATTCGACGTCGTTGTAGCACGCGATCAGCGTCTCCTCGATCGCCCCCGGTACGAGCCCCTCGGACGGTGCGTCGGGGAGAGGGGCGCCGGCCGGCCCGGCGCGATCGATGCGGGGCCGATAGCTCGCCAGGACGGCGTCATGGTTGCCGTGGTAGGCCCCCTCGAAGCGCAGGATCCGCGGGCGGCCGGTGAAGGCGCGCGCCATGCGGATCGCATACATGACCGCCTCGGAGCCGGTGTTGGTGAACCGGACCTGGTCGACGGGAAAACGATCGACCAGCAGGCGCGCGAGACGCCGCTCGTCGGGGCAGGGAAGGCAGTAGACGCTGCCCCCCGCGGCCGCCGCCGTCGCCGCCCGGACGATCTCGGGATGCCCGTAGCCGGTGATCATGACGCCCTGCGCCAGGTTGTAGTCGATGTATTCGTTGCCGTCCACGTCCCACAGATGCGAGCCCTGCCCGCGGGCCATGGCGATCGGATACGGCTCCGAATACCGGAAATTGCTGCTGACGCCGAGCGGGAGGACCGCCTTCGCCGCGAGCCACTCCGCCTTCGATCCGGGCGTGCGCCTCCGGAACTCCTGCATGATCGGATCCGCCGGAGAGACCGGGCGAGCGTCGTCCGCGTTCGTTGGAGGGTTCGCTCGTGGTTCCATGTCGTTTCACCTCGTGCCGATGGGGAGGCCGCGTCCCGATCCGGACGCCCGGCATCGCGGCGCCATGCCGCATGATGGAGCGGCGGGCCACGGATCGGATCGCGTGGATCCGGCTGCGGGCGGAAGCGGGGGAGGCGGCCGACCTGCGCTGGATCGTGCCTTGCGGAGCGCGGCGTGCGGCTCCGCAGTATCGGTGAGGATGATTATACGGACTCGGCGACGGAGCGGGAAGTGCGGTGTGAGTCGTCGAGCGGGTTCGTGTTAGGATGCGGAACTTTCCGAAGATGATTGCCACGGCCGGCAACCGGTCCACGGGACCGCGCAACGGTCGTCGATGCGGGGAGACGATCCGCCATCATGCTGCGCAGGGGACTCCGCCCGATCCCGCTTCTGGCCACGATGTACGTGCTCCTGTGCGGCGGGCCGTTCGGCACCGAGGAGATCGTGCCGCACGCCGGCCCGGGCCTGGCCATCATCGTGCTCACCCTCATGGCCCTCCTGTGGGCCGTCCCCTACGCGCTGATCGTCGCCGAGCTCGTCACGAAGATCCCTCTCGAGGGCGGAATCTACCAGTGGTTCCGCGCCAGCCTGTCGCCGTTCTGGTCGTTCCAGTTCACGTACGTCGACTGGCTGACCTGGGTGATGGACGCGGCCCTCTACCCGCCGCTGGTCGCGGCGTACCTCACGCGCGCCGTGTTCCGGAACGGCGAGCCGGGCCACATGCTCGACTGGTCGATCTGCCTGATCGTCGTCTGGGGATGCATGTGGCTGAACATCCGCGGAGTCAAGGCCGTCGGGGGGACGTCGATGGTGATGGCGGTGCTCCAGATTCTCCCGATCCTGATCCTGCTGGTGCTGGGGTTCAAACACCTCCATCCCGGGAATCTGGCGCCGATGATCCCGGCCGGGGAGTCGTTCTGGACCGCCCTGCGGGGCGCGTGCATCTGGGGGTTGTGGAACTACTCCGGATACGGCGCGCTGGCCGCCGCCAGCGAGGAGATCGTCGAGCCGGAGAAGAGCTATCCGCGGGTGCTCGCCGCGTTCCTGCCGATCTCGGTCCTCGTCTACGTCCTGCCGCTGATCGTCGCCCTCGGCGTGACGCCCGACTGGAGCACGTGGACCACGGGGCACCTGAACACGGTCGCCTTCGCCCTCGGCGGGATCTGGCTCCTCGTCCCGTTCGCGGTGGCGGCGCAGCTGGCGAACCTGGGGCTGTTCAACAGCGAGCAGCTCGTCATCTCGCGGATTCCCTTCGCCATGGCGCGGGACGGTCTGCTCCCCCGGGCGCTGATGAGGCTTCATCCGCGGTACGGCACGCCGGCCCTGATGCTCATCGTCCAGGGAATCATCTACAGCGCGCTGACGTTCTTCTTCGAGTTCGACTATCTCCTCGAGCTCAGCACCTGGCTGGCCCTGCCCACCTACATCCTCACGTTCGCCGCCCCGATCATCCTGAGGTGGAAGCGGCCGGACCTGAAGGGCCGGTTCCGGATTCCCGGCGGCTGGCCGGTCCTGATCATCACCGCGTCGGTCCCCACGCTGATCGCGCTGTTCGTGCTGCTCTCCATCGGATTCGAAGAGCTGCTCGTCGGCCTCGCCTTCCTGGCGGTCGGTCCGCTCCTCTACCTCGGGTCCCTGTGGCACCGCCGCCGCGTTGCGCGGACGGAACCGGCCGATGGATAATGTCCGGGAAGGGAGCCCGACATGAGACGCGTGACCCTCGCGGCCACGCAGATGGCCTGCAGCTGGGACACCGACGCCAACGTGGAGCGCGCGGCGGAGATCGTGCGCGCCGCGGCCGGGCAGGGCGCCAACGTCATCCTGCTCCAGGAGCTGTTCCAGACGCCGTACTTCCCGCCGGATCAGAAGGAGGAGATGTTCGCCCTGGCGCGGCCGTTCGAGGGGCACCCGGTGGTCGCGAGGATGGCCGCGCTGGCCAAGGAGCTCGGCGTCGTCCTGCCGGTCAGCTTCTTCGAGAGGGCGGGACACGCCCACTTCAACGCGCTGGCGATGGTCGACGCCGACGGCTCGGTCCTGGGCGTCTACCGGAAGAGCCACATCCCGGACGGGCCCGGATACCGCGAGAAGTACTACTTCAACCCGGGCGACACCGGCTTCAAGGTCTGGGACACGAAGTTCGGGCGCGTGGGCGCGGCGATCTGCTGGGATCAGTGGTTCCCCGAGTGCGCCCGGGTGCTCGCCCTCCGGGGCGCCGAGATGATCCTCTATCCGACCGCCATCGGCGACGAGCCGATCCCGAACTACAGCGACTCGCGCGATCAGTGGCAGATCGTCATGCAGGGTCACGCGGCGGCAAACATGGTGCCCGTCGTGGCCTCCAACCGCGTCGGGGTCGAGAAGTCGGACTCGGCCACGATGACCTTCTACGGCTCGTCGTTCATCGCCGCGCCGACCGGAGAGAAGGTCGCCGAGGCCCCGCGCGAGGGCCAGGCGATCATCACGGCGACGTTCGATCTCGACGCCGTGCGATCGATGCGCGCCTCCACGGGGCTGTTCCGCGATCGCCGGACGGATCTCTACCGGGCCCTGCTCACACTGGACGGCAGCACGCGGCCCGACGAGGGATGACCTCCGCCGACGTCTACATCCACGGCACCGACCCGGACGAGCAGCGCCGTCTGGCCCTCCTCAACGACCTGCTCAACGAAGGCTCCCTGCGGGCGCTCGCCCTGCGGCCGGGCGAGAGAGTGCTCGACGTGGGATGCGGGACGGGTCAGCTGACCCGGGCCATGTCCCGCGCCGTCGGCCCGGACGGGCTCGTCGTCGGGGTGGAGCGGAGCCCCGAGCAGCTGGCCGGGGCGCGCCGGGAGGGGCCGCCGGACGACGGCGGCGGGCGCCTCGATCTGCGCGAGGGGGACGCCATCCGCCTGCCGCTGGAGGACGACGAGTGGGGCCGCTTCGACGTCGCGCACGCGCGCTTCCTGCTCGAGCACGTCCGCGATCCGCCGGCCGTCGTGCGGGTGATGGTCCGCGCGGTGCGCCCGGGCGGGCGCGTCCTCCTGGAGGACGACGATCACGACGTCATGCGCTTCTGGCCCGAGCCGCCGCGCGTGCGCCGCCTGTGGGACGCGTACGTGCGGACCTTCGAGAAACTGGGCTGCGACCCCTACGTCGGCCGCCGCCTCGTCGCGCTGCTGCACGAGGCGGGCGCCTCGCCGCGGCGCAACCACTGGAGCTTCTTCGGCTGCTGCGCCGGGCACCCCGACTTCGCCGGCTTCGTGGCCAATTTCGTCGGCATCCTCGCTGGGGCGCGCGACCGGATCGTCGAGGCGGGTCTTCTGGATCGCTCCGCCGTGGACGGGGGGATCGAGGATTTGAAGGAGTGGGGGCGGCGACCGGACGCCTCGCTCTGGTACGCGGTCAGCTGGGCGGAGGGGGTGCGGCCGGACGCGGCGCCACACACCGGTCGGTGAAGGAGGACGCCATGGCGGAGCCGAAGATCGAGACGCCGCGCGTGATCCGCGCCGGATCCTGGGAGGTGCATCCGGACGCCCTCTCCCCCGGCTGCGTCTTCGCCGGGATCGTGCGGGGGGAAAAGCAGCATCTCGGCCTCTACTTCATGAAGCCGGGCGCGACGACGAACGTCTTCTCGCTCGAGGATCGGGACGATGGCACGGCCAGGGAGTATTACGGCCCCGTGGACGAGTTCTACTACGTCCTCGTGGGGGAGCTCACCATGTTCTGGGGGCGGGACGCGGCCGAGGTCGGTGCCGGCCGATCGGATCGTCTCGATCTGCGGGCCGGCGACCTCGGTTACTGGTCGCGCGGCTGGAAGTATGCCGTCAGGAACACCGGCGGCGTGCCGGCGACGTTCTTCTGGGGGCTCACCCTTCCGCCTCCGGAATCGCCGAGGCGGGAGCACACCTGGTAGCCGCCCCGGGACCGCCGGAGGGGTCAGCTGATCAGGGGAACGACCTCCCGGAAGGCTCGCAGCGTCGCGTCGACGTCATCCTCCGAGTGCATCACCGAGACGGTCCACGGATCCTCCTCGCCGGCTCCGAAGAGGACGCCGCGGTTCAGCATCCCCATCAGCAGGGCGGTGTGAGCGCCGTGCCGGGCCTTCAGAAAATCGGCCAGCGTCTCGATCGGCCTGCGCGTCATGAAGACGGAGCCGACCGCCCCGAAGTCGACCGCCTGGGCGTCGATGCCGTTGCGCCGGATGATGTCGCGCAGGCCCTCGGCGAGAGCCCGGTTCGTGGCGAAGATGCGATCGTAGTTCGCCGGCGTCAGGACCCTGGTGAGGGTCGCGATCGCCGCGGACAGCGCGAGCGGATTCGCGGTGTACGTGCCGACGTGGGTGACGCCTCCCTCCTCGACGGCGCTCATGATGTCGCCCCGGCCGCCGAACAGGCCGATCGGAAACCCACCGCCGATCGATTTCGCCATCGCGACGAGATCGGGCGCCACGCCGAAGTGCTCGCCCGCGCCCTTCGGCCCGATCTTGCAGCCCATCTTCACCTCGTCGTAGACGAGGAGCGCGCCCTCACGGTCGCAGATCGCCCGCAGCCCTTCGAGGAACCCCTCGCGCGGCGGGATGACGCCCAGGTTGAGCGCCACCGGCTCCACGACGATCGCCGCGATCGCCCCCGGATGCTTCTTGAACAGGGTGCGGACGCTGTCCAGGTCGTTGTAGGCCGCGACGTGCGTCTTGCCGAAGAAGTCCCCCGGCACCCCAGAGGTCCACTCCTTGAAACCGAGCCAGCCGGGGCAGTCCGGCGGAAGATCGGCGATCCCCCTGCCGATCATCAGCTCGGGGCTCGTCCCGTGGTAGCAGACGTCGAACTTGATGATCCCGTCCCGCTTCGTCACGGCGCGGGCTACCCGGACGGCGTAGCCGACGGCCTCGGAGCCGGTGTTCACGAACCGCATCCGCTCCACGCGGAAGCGATCGCGGATCAACTGCGCCAGGACGCTCGTGAGCGGGTTCGGATAGCAGGTGAGCGTGCCGTCCCCCGCCTGGGCGGTGGCGGCCTCGAGCACGACCGGATTGGCGTGCCCGGTGAGCAGCGTCGTCTGGCCCAGCATGTAGTCGACGTAGCCGTTCCCGTCGACGTCCTCGATCCAGGATCCGCGGGCGCGGCGCATGAATACGGGATGCGGCTCCATGACGCGGAAGTTGGAGCAGACGCCGAAGGGCAGCAGCGGGCGCGCCTTCTCCCACTCGGCGCGCGAGCGCTTCGTGCGCGATCGGAAGCGCTGTATCTCCGCGTCGATCGGTGACGCGTCCGACCGCTTCTGCACCGGTTGGGGAGCGCCGAAGGTCCGGGGGCGTTGTTCGAGATCCATGATGCGAAACGAACCTGTACCTTTCCGTGAAGATTGATCCAG
>JBFGDZ010000180.1:0-6471 GCA_041580375.1 Candidatus Polarisedimenticolia bacterium | reverse complement strand
CTCGATGAAGGTGGGGACCGGGACGACGAGGGCGAACTCCGTCGGATCGCCCCGGTAGTCGTTGGCCATCGTGATGACGGTGCGGTCGCCGTCCCTCACCAGGACGACCCGGGACGCCTTATTGAACAGGCGCGCATCGGCCCGCGCCACGTAGAAGCCGCAGAATGCGAAAACGGGGCGCGGCGCCAGCGCGAGACACGCGAACAGCAACGGGAACAGGAACCAGCGTCTCATGGGAACCTCCTCGATCGACGGGCGCGGACGGCGAGCGCCGTCCCGGCCAGGCGTACGGACGGCCGGGCAGCAGGCGGTCGATGACCGGCACCAGACAGCAGAAGAATGCGAGCGAATAGAGCACACCGTTCGGGCGGTAGAGCCCGAACTGGACGAGGTAGCCTCCGAGCGCGACGAGAACCGCGAACAGGATTCGTCCCGACCGGGAGTCGGGCGTCGTCTTCGGATCGGAGATCATCAGGAAGGCGAAGATCAGCAGGGCGCCGCTCTGGAGCTGATGCAGCGGAATCGCGAGCGGATCGCCGAGCCGCAACGCCCGCAGGACGAGAAGCCCCGCGTACGATCCCAGAAATGCGAAGGTGACATCCGCCCGCGCCGCCCGGCTCACCACGACGCCGCCCAGGCAGGCGAGCAGGAACCCGAACCAGGCGCCCGCCCCCCACTGGCCGGGGGAGACCCAGACGCTTCCGGTCGCGAGGATCATGACGACGATCCCGAAGTTGGTCGGATTGAAGACGTGCTTGCCCCGGAAGCGGACGAGGAACTTGCTCGAGATGGTCACGAAGGCGGCGGCCGCGGCGAGGACGGGCGACGCGGTCCGCAACAGCAGGCAGAGGGAGAGACCGGAGATCAGGGCGCTGCGCGGCTCGAACGGCCCCCGGCCGAGGGCGCGGGTCCAGAACCACTGGGCCGCGAGCGACGCCGCCAGCAGGATCGCGGCCTGCGCGGGGCGGATCTCGAGATCGAGCCGCAGCAGACCATAAAGAAGAAGAGTGGCGAGGATGACGATCTGGTAATGGCGCGGATCCCGGCCCCATCGTGCCGGGGCCGGAAGGGGCTGATTTGGAGCTCGATTCGTCGCCATCGCCCCGGTTAGACACCCTCCCCCCCGGGAGGTTCCCGTCGGCGCGGCGGCGAAGCCGGAGTGGCGGTGAGGGGGGCGGCCGCGCCGTCAGGCGGCCTCGGCGCGGCGCCAGCGATCGAACTCCTCCAGGAACCGCTCGAGATCCTCCATGGTCCCCAGGCTGACGCGGCAGTGGTCGGTCATGGGAGGGAACGGGCGACCGATCCGGATCCCGCGCGCCCGCAACGGCTTGATCAGATCGCTCACGTCGGTCCCAAGGCGGAACATCACGAAGTTCGTCTGCGAAGGGAAGACCCGGTAGCCCCGTTTCGCCAGGGCGTCGCTCAGGAAACGCCGCGCCTTCGTGTTCTCCTTCCGGCAGAATGCCTGGAACTCGAGATCGGCGAGGCTCGCGAGGCCGGCCTGGACGGCGGCGACGCTGGCGCCGGCGAAGGTGAGGTGAGCGTGCACCCGGTCGGCCAGATCCTGCGAGCCGCACAGGGCGTAGCCGAGCCGCAGTCCGGCGAGGCCGTGGATCTTCGAGAAGGTCCGGCTCACCAGGACGGGGAGCCCCTCGGCGACGAGCGGCACCATGCTCCGGTACTTCTCGTCCTCGACGTAGTCGTGATACGCCTCGTCCACGACGACGATCGCGCGGCGGGAGACCCTCCGGACGAACCCCTCCAGCGCCTTCCCGTCCACGAGCGTGCCGGTCGGATTGTTCGGGTTGCAGACGTACACGAGGCGGGCCGCCCGGACCGCGGCGACCTCCATCGCCTCGAGATCGTGCGCGCCACCATCGTCGAGCGGCACGCGGACGACCTTCACGTCGAACGGCCGCGAGTAGTCGAACGGATCCTCGTAGGTCGGATCGGCCGTCACGAGGGTCCCGCCGGCGGCGAAAGCCGCGACCGCCGCGCGCAGGATCTCGGTGGAGCCGCATCCGGGTAGGATCCGCCCGCCGTCCAGTTCGTGCTTCGCCGCGAGGGCGGCGACGAGGTCCTCGCGCTCCTGGATCGGATAGCGGTTGGCGCGGTCGAGCCCCTCCGCGACCGCCCGCCTCGCCGCGGCGCAGGGCCCGTAGGGATTCTCGTTCGAGCTGAGCCGCACGACGCCGTCGCGGCGCGGCGGCTGCGCGGCCGCGGGCCGCTCCCGCGCGGGATCGCAGGGGCCGATCCGGGCGGCGGCCCGCACCCTGGGGCTCCAGCCCGGGGGCAACAGGACCCCCGCCTGGGCCGCAACACCCGCGGCGCCGATCCACCGCAGAAACGCCCTCCGTTCGACCTTCGGCATCGGATTCGGGTTCATCATCGGGCTCCTCATTGGATCGCTGCCGGTCCGCCGCATCGGCCCGGCAATCATCAACTATCAATCGTCCCCGATCGAGTCAAGGGCCGGCGCGGATCCCCGGGGCGCCGGCCGCTGACGAGGGCGACGGCAAGGACCTCGGCTCGTCCTTCGCGTTCCGCTCGATTAGAGATCTTTGAGCGCCTCGCGCGCGGCGTTCCGTCCCGGCGCCCCCATGACCCCGCCCCCCGGGTGGGCGCCGGAGCCGCACAGATAGAGGTTGCGCACCGGCGTGCGGTAGCGCGCCCAGCCCAGGAGCGGCCGCATGGAGAACAGCTGGTCGAGCGCCATGTCGCCGTGGCAGATGTTTCCCCCCGTCAGGCCGTACGTCTCCTCGAAGTCCAGCGGCGTCAGGATGTGCCGGTGCAGGACGGCGCGCCGGATGTTGGGCGCGTACTCCGCGAGCGTGTCGAGGGCGAGGTCACCGATCTCCTCGCGGCGCGAGGACCAGTCCCCCTCGGCCAGCTCGAAGGGGAGGTACTTGATCGAGATCGACATGACGTGGTGGCCGCGCGGGCAGAGCGTGTCGTCCAGGGTCGAGGGGATGCACATGTCGAGGTACGGCCGGCGCGGAAGCCGTCCCCACTTGCAGTCGTCGAAGGCGGCCTCCAGGTAGTCGGGATCGTCACCGACGATCTGGAACGCGCCGCGCAGGTGCGGGCCGTCCCCCGGCAGCGCCTTGAAATCGGGCATCTCCGAAAGCGCCAGGTTGATCTTCCCCGAGTTGCCGCGGCAGCGCAGTTTCTCGATCCCGCTCGCGAACGACGGATCGAGGTCGGACCGGTCCATCATCTTCAGGAACGTCCGCTTCGGATCGGCGTTGGAGAGCACGGCGCGGGCGCGGATCGTCTCGCCGTCCTCCAGGACGACGCCCGCCGCCGCCCCGCGCTCGACGAGGATGCGCGACACGGGGGCGCTCACGCGGACCGTCGCGCCGCGCGACCGGGCGTAGGCGGCCATCGCCTGCGTCAAACCTCCCATGCCGCCCCGGACGAACCCCCACAGACCCGGCGCGTCTGTCGCCCCCCCCATGTAGTAATGAAGGATGAGGAAGGCGGTCCCGGGGGTGCGCGGGCTGCCCCAGATGCCGATCGTCCCGGAGGCGGCGAGGCTGGCCTTCAGCTGCGGCGACTCGAACCACTCGTCGAGCAGGTCGGTGCTGCTCATGGTGAGGACCTTGATGAGCAGCGCCTGGTCCTCGCGCGTCAGCCGGCGGAATCGCGCTCCCGTCTTCAAAAGGTCGATGAGGGCGGAGACGCCCGGCGAGGCGAGATCGGGCGGCGGAGCGTCCAGCGTCGGCCGCAGGACGTCGGCGATCCGCGCCATCGCCGCGTTGAAGCGCGGGAAGGCTTCGGCGTCCCGGCGGGAGAACCGGCCGATGTTCTCCGAGTCGCTTCGGGGATCGAGGCCGACGAGAAGATACCGGCCGTCGGTGAACGGCGTGAACGTCGTCGGGCAGGGGAGCACCTCGAACCCGTGCCGGGCCAGTTCCAGATCGCGGATGATGTCGGGGCGCAGAAGCGTGCACACGTACGAGGTCGTGGAGAATCTGTATCCGGGGAAGATTTCCTCGGTGACGCACGCGCCCCCCACGACGTGCCGGCGCTCCAGCACCAGCACGCGCCGGCCGGCGCGCGCGAGATACCCCGCCGCCACCAGCCCGTTGTGACCTCCCCCGACGATGACGGCGTCCCAGCGATCCGCATCCCGCACCATGAAACGCACCTCCGTCCCCTCGAGGACTCGAACGATGGATCGTGCGATCGGCGCGCCTAGGATATCCGCTCCCGGGTCCGGACGGGAGGGTCTATAATCGACGTCGCCGATGCCCCCGCTCTTCGACGAGTTCTCCTGGTCCCGATCGCGCGACGCGACATTCCGCGACTGCCGCCGCCGCTACTACTACCAGTACTACGGATCGCGCGGCGGATGGGAGATCACCGCCGACCCCGCGACGCGCGAGATCTACATCCTCAAGCAGCTGAAGTCTCGCAAGATGTGGGCGGGCGAGATCGTGCACACCTGCACCCAGCGAACGCTCGAGAACCTGCGCGCCGGGATCGAGCCGCTCGAGGTGAAGGAGATCCTGGCGCTGGCGCTGGATCAGATGCGCACCGAGTGGAAGCAGTCGCGGGACCGCGTGTACCGCTCGCGGCCGAAGACGACGGCCCTGTTCGAGCACGAGTACGACGTTCCGGTGACGGACGACGAGTGGCGCGCCAACGCCGATCACGTCGCCGCCTGCCTGCGGACGTTCTACGATTCGCCCACCTACCGCTGGATCCGCGATCGGCCGCGCGATCAGTGGCTGGAGATCGAGGATTTCTCGACCTTCCGGCTCGACGGCGTCAAGGTGCACGTCAAGCTCGATTTCGCCTGCCGCGAGGACGACCGGGTCCACATCTTCGACTGGAAGACGGGGCGGCGCGACGACGAGGACAACAGCGTGCAGCTGGCCTGCTACGCCCTCTACGCCAACGAGAAGTGGCAGGCCGGGCCGGGGCGCGTGCGCACGGTGGAGTTCAACCTGGCGCGCGACCAGATGCGCGACTACTGGGTCGACGCCGCCGACATCGAGCGGATCCGCGGCTACATCCGGGGCTCGATCCGCGACATGCAGGTTCTCCTGCGTGATCCGGATCGCAATGACGCCGACATCGACTCCTGCCCGATGACGACCGAGGAGTGGCGCTGTCGCTCCTGCAACTTCAAGCGCCCCTGCGGGCGCTGACCCCCCCGCCGCGCCGCGCGGCCCGGCCGATTCTCAATGCCGCTCCGGCCGCCGGCCGCGGCCCGGGCGCAGCAGACGGGCGCGCGTGATCGCGCCCTCGCCCATGCGGTCCTTCACGGCGTCGGAGGCGCGAGCCATCCGCCGCGCGCGCTCCTCCGCGGGATCGGCGAACAGGAGCCGCTGCCCGCCCCCCGCCGACTGCAGCCCGCTGATCCCGACACCCAGGAGGCGGACGCCCTTCGTGCCGAGAGCGATCCGCTCGCGGTAAAGGCGACGCGCGGCCTCGACGATCGCGTCGGCCAGGTCGGTCGGCGCCGGCAGGGTGACGGCGCGCGTGAACGTCGTGAAATCGCCCGTGCGCACCTTGATGTGCACCGTGCGCCCGGCCAGTCCCTCGCGGCGCAGTTCGCGCGCCACCCCTTCCGAGCGCGCCAGGAGCGCCGCGTCGATGTCGTCCGGGGCGGTGAGGTCGCGTCCGTAGGTGCGCTCCTCGGAGATCGACTTCGCCTCATGGTGGGGGACGACGGATCGATCGTCCTCGCCCGCCGCCAGGGCCCGCAGGTGCGAGGCGGCCGGGGCACCGACGCGCTCCGCCAGCGTCGACTCCGGCGCTCGCAGGACGTCGCCGATCGTGAGCAGGCCGGCGCGACGAAGCAGCGGCGCAGTCTTCGGCCCGATCCCCCAGAGCCGTTCCACCGGGAGCGGCCAGAGTCGGTCCGGCAGCTCCGCGATCGGCAGGACGACCAGGCCGTCCGGCTTCTCCAGATCGGAGGCGACTTTCGCCAGAAACTTGTTCGGCGCGACTCCGACCGAGGCGGTGAGCCGCTCGGCGTTCAGGATGGCCGTCTTCAGACGCGCCGCCGCGGTCCGGCCGCCCTCGAGGTCCGGGACGACCCCGGTCAGGTCGAGGAACGCCTCATCGATCGACACCGGCTCGACGACCGGCGTGAAGTCGTCCAGCAGCCGGCGGATCCTGCGCGAGACGCGGGCGTAGAGATCCATGCGGGGGGGAAGCCAGACCGCCCGCGGGCAGAGGCGCTCGGCGGTGACCGACGGCATCGCGGAGCGCACGCCGAACCGGCGCGCCTCGTAGGAGCAGGTCGCGACGACGCCGCGCCGGCCCCGTCCTCCGATGATGAGCGGCTTGCCGGCCAGCGCCGGACGCTCGCGCACCTCGACCGCGGCGTAGAAGGCGTCCATGTCGACATGGAGGATGACGCGAACGTGCTTCCGGGGGCTCATGACCCCAGGATCTCCTTAACGGCCCGGTGGGCCTGATCGATCGCGGCGTCGGTGTAGGCGAGGCCCGAGGCGT
>JBFGDZ010000179.1:0-6481 GCA_041580375.1 Candidatus Polarisedimenticolia bacterium | reverse complement strand
TCCAGCGTGACGCCCCGCGCCTTCATCCGATCCCGCAGGAACGCGAGCGGCGCCTCGACGAAATCGACCGCCGTGACGTCGTAGCCGCGCTCCGCCAGCTCCACCGCCTCGTAGCCGCGCCCGCAGCCCGGCACGATCACGCGGCCGCGCGGCGGGAAATCCTTCTCGATGAGGGTGCGAACGGGGGCGCTCGTCTCTCCGAGGTCCCAGGGGGTGTGGCCCTGCCGGTACTTCTCGATCCAGAAGGCCGGATCGCGGTCGTGTCCCGTCGTCAACGGCGATCCCGGCCCGCCGGAGCGGCGCGGCGAGGCGCGAGCGGCGCCGGGGTGAACCCATCGTAGGGGTGCACCTTCGCGATCTGGCGCCCGAAGACGTCCGGATCGGCCGTGGGCAGATCGCAGACCTGCCCCTCGCAGACGTACGCGGTGACCCTGCCGTCGAGCGCGGTGCGATCCCGGAACAGCGGCGTCAGGGGATCGAAGCGCCGCACGCCCGACCCTTCGACGGCCGCCACCACGACCCCATTCGGGAGGAAGCCGTCGCCCAGGACGCGCAGGAAGGGTCCGGCCTCCGCGATCGATCGGCCCGCCACGAGCACCACCTGCTTCGGCCGATCCAGGAAGAAGTCGAGAGTCGCGAGCATTCTGGGGAGCGCGTGGGGGCCGCCCTCCAGAGCGGCGGAGAAGGCCGACAATCCCCGCTCCGCCTCGCGGCGGAACCGCTCCTCGCCGGTGAGCTCGTGCAGGCGCAGCAGATTGAGAAGCGCGATCGAGTTCCCCGCCGGCTCGGCGCCGTCGTAGTGCGGCTTCTCCCGCGCCAAAAGCGCCTCGGCGTCGTCCGCCGTCATGTAGTATCCGCCGGAGTCCGCGTCCCGGAAACGAGCGTCGAGGGTTCGCTGGAGCGCCATCGCCTCCTCGAGCCAGCGCGGATCGAACGTCGCCTCGAACAGATCGAGGAGCCCCGCCTCGAGAAACGCGTAGTCGTCCAGGACGGCCGGAGGGCCGGGCCGCCCGTCGGCGTGGCTGCGCGCAAGCCGATCTCCGATTCGGACGTGCTCGAGGAGAAACGACGCGGCCCTCACGGCCCGATCCCGGTAGGCGTCGTCCCCGAAGGCCCGTGCGGCCTGCGCGAACGCCGAGATCATGAGGCCGTTCCAGGCCGTGACGATCTTCGTGTCGGTGTGCGGCGGCGGACGGCGGCTTCGGACCTCATAGAGGAGGGCCCGCGCCTTCTCGATCCGGCGGCGCAGACGCGGCTCCTTGTCCTTCATGGACGCGGCCATGCGCCCGATCGGCGCGGCGACATGGAGGATGCTGCGTCCCTCGAAATTGCCCTGCCCGGTGACGCCGTAGTGGCGCAGGATGAGCGGCGACTCCTTCTCGCCCAGAGCCTCGTGGATCTCCGCGGGCGTCCAGGTGAAGAACCAGCCCTCCTCGTGGTGGCCGGTGGGCGCCGGGCTGTCGGCATCGGTCGCGGAGTAGAACCCGCCGCCGGCCGCCGTCATCTCGCGCGCCACGTAGTCCAGCGTGCGGCGGACCACGGCGGCGAAATCCGCCCGCCCCGTGACCTGGTGGGCCTCCAGATAGGTCGCGGCCAGCTGGGCGTTGTCGTAGAGCATCTTCTCGAAGTGCGGCACGAGCCAGGTGTTCTCCACCGTGTAGCGGTGGAATCCGCCGCCGATCTGATCGTGGATGCCGCCGGCCGCCATGCGCTCGAGCGTGCGCTCGACCATCGCCAGGGCGTGCGGATCGCCGGTGCGCCGGTGGAAGCGGAGGAGAAGATGGAGCGTCGCGGGCCTGGGGAACTTGCGGCCTCGTCCGAAACCGCCGTGCTCCGGATCGTAGGACCGTGCGAGCGCCGCGGCTCCTGCGGCGATCGCCTGCGGACCGGGAAGCCCGGCCGGCGCCGGCGGGGCGAGCGACCGCGCCACCTCGCTGCTGATCGCGCCCGCCCGGGCCGCCACGGCGTCGCGATCCTGCCGGTAGGCGCCGTCCAGTCGCTGCAGGAGCTCCAGGAATCCGATGCCGGAGCCGCGGTCTCCGGTCCGGGCGGGAAAATAGGTCCCGCCGAAGAAGGGCCGCCGATCCGGCGTCAGGGCCACGGTCATCGGCCAGCCGGCGTTGCCCGACAGGAGCCTCACGGCCTGCATGTACACGCCGTCGACGTCGGGCCGCTCCTCCCGGTCGACCTTGATGGCCACGAAGTTCTCATTCATGAACCGCGCGATATCCGGATCCTCGAAGCTCTCCCTCTCCATGACGTGGCACCAGTGGCACGTGGAGTATCCGACCGAGAGCAGGATCGGCCGGTCCAGCTCCCGGGCCCGCTCGAACGCCTCCTCGCCCCAGGGGAACCAGTCGACCGGATTGTGCGCGTGCTGGATCAGATACGGGCTCGTCTCCAGGATCAGCCGGTTCGTGTGCACGGGAGAGCCGTCCGGCCGCAGATGGTGGGTGCGCGGTCGGTACTCGGTTCCCTTCGCCGCGAGCGCGGCCGCGATGCGGCGGGAGAGAGCGGCCGGATAGGGACGCGCGCCGGGAGGCGCGGCGATCCCGCCGTCCGATCCGGTCTCCTCCCCAACCGACCGTGAGCAGCCGATCGTCGGCGGTGCGATCAGGATCGCGATGGCCAGGAGAGCCGGGATCGTGAGGGCATTCGGGCGCTGAAGCGGGAGCATGACGACAGAATAGCAGGATCGGCCGCGGTCCGCCCAACCGCGCGACTCCGCGTATCCGGCGCGCGCGCCGGATCGACCGGGCGATCGGCCCTTGCGCCGCGCCCGCCGATCGGTGCGCGGGACGGGCTCGAGGGTCGTCTCGTGGCACGCCGCTCAGCGCTGCGCCCCGCCCGGGACCGCTCCCACGCGAGCGGCGCGCTCGCTCGAGGCCGCGACGAGCGGCGCGTCGCGGCGCGTCGCGAGGTTCATCGAGACGTACCGCCCCAACGCCGCCGTCGAGGATCTGGCCCGGCTCGCGTCCTCGTTCGAAGCCTTCGTGCGGCGGCGCGCCCCGGCCGGACGCCTGCTTCCCGCCGACGCCGTGGCGCTCCGGGGCGTCCTGCGCGATTACGCGACTTTCCTGTCTCCCTTCGCGCCGCACCTCGCCGAGGAGATCGCGCACGGGCTCGGAGGCGGCCCGCTGGTGTGCCTGGGCCGGTGGCCTCAGGCGTCCGGCATGACGGGCGATGGTGGCGGGCGAAGGAGTCGCCGATCAGTCGGTGCGCACGAAGATCTCGCCCTTGCCCAACTCGGCGAGATCTCCATCGTGACGGATGAATCGGGGCAGCGGCCCATCGTGGGGGATCGCGAAGCCGCGCGCGCGGAGCGCGCGGAGGTAGATCTCCAGAAACAGGGGCGCGTACGATGAGGACCGCCTGAAGGTCGGGAGCATCTCGATCGGCTCGAAGCAGACGATCGTGCCGCGGCTCATCCCCCCGCCCGTGCGCCACCCGGCCCGCGCGAACAGGAGGATCGTCCCGGCCGACATCCTCGCGCCCGCGTGGTCCCGCACCTCGCCCCGCACGGCGATCAGCCCCCGGCGCATGTACCCGCCGATCTCGTGGCCGCCCTCGCCGTCGACGAGGACGACGCCGCCCCGCATGCCGTATTTGCTGCCACGGTAGGCCGAGCCCGTCCGATTGCCGGCGCTCCCCCGGATCCAGAGCAGACCGCCCGTCATCTCGGCGCCCGCCCAATCGCCGGCGTCGCCCCGCACCTCGAGCACGCCCCCGCTCATGCCGGCGCCGGTGTGCATGCCGGCGTGTCCCTCGATCACCATGGTTCCGCCGGTCATGCCGGACCCGAGCCCTTTCACCCGCGCGAGGTCCCCCTCGACGCGGAGATCGTCGGATCGTTCGCCGGCGATCCGGAACACGTCACCGATCGCCACGCGCTCGTTGCCGTGATGCAGGGGCAGCCGTTCGATCTCCTTCCGGTCGCGCGCGCGGAACAGATCGGGGCCGATCGGCTCGGCCTCGAGCGGGATCGCCGATCCGCCGGTCCCCTTGAAGGTCAGGTTGATCCCGCTCATGCCGTCCTCCGGACGGACGTGTGCTCACCCACGGAGCACCTCGTGCAGACCGAAGTGATGCTCGCCGAGCTTGCCGCCGTAGTTCCCGGCGGTAATCCGCCGCACGCCGTCGCGGCAGGCGGCGAGAATGCCCGCGCGCATGGCGCCGGCCACGGCGTCCCGCGTCAGGCCGTCGATGACGATCTCCAGCACCGCGCCCACGTCCCCGTCCAGCGACGACTCCACCCGGCCGAGCAGGGTCGGGCAGAACGCCGTGTTCGAGGAAGCCGTCAGGAAGCGGTAGCGCGAGCCGACCTTGCTGCCGCTGCGCACGACGCCGCCGGGGAAGGGAAGGATGACGCCGGGAACGGATCGCATCGCCTCGACGGCGGCGGACGCCGCACCGAGGGCTTCGCCGCGCCCGGCGGCCAGGATCAGAAAGTTGCCTCCGGCGATCGCCTCCGCGACCCCGAACCGGTGCTCGACGATGAACTCGCCGTCCATGACGGGGACTCGCCACAGCCTGCGCGCCGGTCCGCCCCCGGGATCGAGGGCGGCGTCCAGCCGCTTGCTCGACTGGTGGCCGTCGCCGAAGAATCGCAGCTTGCCGCCGACCGGGATCCAGGTCTCGCCCCGGAGGGCATTGAAGCAGGCCGTCGTGGGGCAGGTCATCACCGACTGGCCCACGCGGCGGACCAGCTGGTCCGCCAGCGCCTTCTTCGACATCGCGACGATCAGGGCCCGAACGCCGGGCCGTCCGTCCGGCGTCTCCTCCGGATCGATCCCCTCGATCCCGGCCTCGCATCCGCACCCGATCACCGAGGTCGCGAATCCGGTGAAGCTCGTCGCCGCCTCCAGCGCCCAGCGCCGGTCGTCCGCCGTGATCAGGACGCGGGCGGCGAAGGCCGGGAAGGCCTCGGCGTACGTGTCGTCGATCGGGACTCCCTGGATCTCCATGGGCTCACCTCAGCGCGGCGCCGGCCCCACGCGCCGCTCTCCGGATCGCGCGTCCCGCCCCGTCGGCACGGCCTGCCAGGCGTGCAGATCCTCGAGAGGAATCGGGAAGTTCTCGATCTCCACGGTGTAGTAGTTCTTGAACGGCGCGCGCAGGGATTCCGTCGGATCGTCGCCCGCCTGGACGTCGGCGAAGATGGTCTTTCCGGGAACGGACTGCACCACCTCGCCGTCACGCACTACGATCTCGCCGTCCTTCAGGACCAGAACGGGACGCTCGAACATCGCCTCCCGGTCCCGGTCGTCGGCGTACAGGACGACGTCCGCGTCCGCGCCGGGACCGAGATGCCCCTTGTCGGGCAGCCCGAGAGCGCGGGCCGGGCCGGCCCGCGTGATGATCGCGATCTCGGACAGGGAGTACTCGCGGCGGAGATGCGGCAGCATCGTGCGCGAGCGCACGCGCTTGTGAACCCGGCGCACCATCTCGTCCCTGAAGCCGGCGTCCATGAGCAGGCGGATGATCCAAGGATAGTAAAAGAACGGGCCGGCGTTCGGATGATCGGTGGAGAGAAAGACGCGCCAGGGATCCTCGATCAGCAAAAACGTCTCGAGCCCGATGGCCCACTGCAGCGCATTGACGTAGTTCTTCTCCCTGTACGTGTACGGCACGATGCCGGAGCCGGTCTCCACCTCGATGTCGGAGTTGTACCACTTGTTGCCCGTCATCCTGTGCAGTCGGTACTGCCACGGCCCGTCCGCCGTGATCGTCGTGGCGTCGCCGAACACGATCTGCCCCACGTCCACGGTGACGTTGGCGTGGGCGTTGATGTACTCCGCCATCTCCCGCGCCTTCGACGTGAAGCTCCGCCAGTCCTCGCCGCCGTAACTGTGGAATTGCACGTGGGCCATGTGCACCCGCACGTCCTCGAGGGCGCGCATGGTCTCGAGCGTGACGCGATAATTTCCCGGGACGCCCAGACGGTTGGCGTGGATGTGGATCGAGTGGGGCAGCCCGAGCTCCTCGTTCACCCGCGCCAGGGCCCGGATGATCTGGCGCGGCGTCACCTCGAAGTGATGCACCTTCTCGTCCAGCCCCTCGACGTCCCGGCCGTACTTCCACTGCTCCACGCCGCCGGGATTCACGAGCTTCAGGCCGAACCCCTTGAGCGATCGGACCAGCCAGCCGACGTAGCGCCGCAGGCCGTCCGCGTCGCCCTCCTTGATGTAGCGCATGACGAACTCGTTGTTCCCCATGAGCAGGTAGCAGCCCTTGTCGACCATCGGGATGTCGTTCAGTTCCTCGTGCGTGTGGCGCGTGCCGATCGGGGGCGTGGCCGCCTCCATGACCGTCGTGTACCCCATCCCGGCGTACATGTAGCCGGTGGCGAAACTCGACGGCACGGTGCTCCCCACGCCGGAGCGCAGGCCCGGGCGGCGCGGGCAGCAGAGGGTCCGGTGATCCTCGGGGCGCATCGCCCGGGCCGAGTTCACGGCCGGGCTGGCGACGTGGGTGTGGATGT
>JBFGDZ010000178.1:0-6532 GCA_041580375.1 Candidatus Polarisedimenticolia bacterium | reverse complement strand
TGAAACACCAGGCTGAGAAAGCCCGCTCCGGCTCCGTGTGGGGCGGCGGCGCCCGGACTTCGTCCTGCCGGCCGGGCGCGCCGCGGCGTGGACCGCAGGGTGGTCCTTCAGGGTTTGAGGACGAAGGTGACCTTCATGGTGACCCGGAACTCGGCCACCTTGCCCTTCTCCACGATCACCTTCTGCTCCTTGATCCATGCCCCCTTGACGTTCTGCAGCGTCTGGTTGGCCCGCTCGATGCCCGTGCGCACGGCATCGTCGAAGCCCTTCGCAGACGAAGCGACGATCTCGGTGTTGCGCGCGACCGACATGATGTCACCTCCTCGTGGCGTTCCGGGAAGCGCGGAGTATATACCGACTTCGCGGTCTTCCGCCGCGGCGCGCGATCGGCCGGGGCGCGTGATTTTTCTCCTCCACGTGACTTTTTCATCCATTCACGTGTCCAGGTCGAAGAGGTGGAGCACAAGCCTCCACGAATGAGTGCTTTGCGAACGGGGGTGAAAAAAGGGCTCTCGAACGTGTAGAATCCTCGACGTCCCGCTGTCAGATCGAGAGTCCCACAACCGAGGAGGACGATCCGTGCACGAGTTTATTCAGATGGTGACCGGGAAGCTCGGTACGAGCGAATCCACGGCGCGGTCGGCCACGGGAGGCCTGCTGCGCCTGATCCAGAATCAGATCGGCAATCAGGATTTCGACCGGCTGGCCGAGAAGATTCCCGGGACGACGGACCTGTTGCGGGAGGGCGCCGCTGCGCCCGCGGCCGGCGGCGGATTCGGGGGGTTCGGAAACCTGATGGAGACGGCGACGTCCGCCGTGGGCGGGAAGCTGGGCGCGACGCTCGGGCTCGCCGCGCAGCTGAAGGGGTCGGGCCTGGACATGAGCAAGGCCGGCTCGTTCGTCTCCCTGTTCATGGAATTCGTCAAGAGCAAGGCCGGGGCGGATCTGGCCGGCCGCATCCTCGGCAAGATCCCAGAGCTGAAAGGGATGGCCGGCTAGAGTGTTCGGATGATCAATCTTCCAACCGCGTGATTCGGAAAGGAGACCCGGATATGGCCTACAGGATCGACGAGATCGAAGGGATCGGACCTTCCTACAAGCAGAAGCTCGATTCGGCCGGGATCAAGACGACGGACGACCTGCTGGAGCTCTGCGGCTCTCCCGAAGGCCGCAAGAAGATCGGCGAGAAGACCGGGCTGAGCGAGAAGATGATTCTGGAATGGACCAACATGGCCGACCTGATGCGGGTGTCCGGCGTCGGCCGGCAGTACGCCGAGCTGCTCGAAGCATCCGGCGTCGACACGATCAAGGAGCTGCGCAACCGCAACGCCGCCAATCTCGCGACCCGGATGCAGGAGGTCAACGCGTCAAAGAAGCTCGCGAGGACGGCGCCTTCGGCCTCGGAGGTCGAGGAGTGGATCCGGCAGGCCAAGGCGACGGAGCCCAGGATCACCTACTGATTCGAGGGCGGGGAACGCCTCGAGATGTCGCGTTCGATGCCCGGCGGAGCGAATCCCCGCCGGGCATCGTCGCTCTCGAACCGCCGCGCGCGACGGCCCGTCCGCCCGTCATGATGGAGTGTACGCAGCGATGAACTACGAGAAGCTGGGAGCGTTCTATCTCGGGCGGCCGTACGACCTCGCGAGCGAAGCGACGCGGAAGGTCCCTCTCCTCTATGACTCGAAGGACCTGACCACGCATGCGGTCTGCGTGGGTATGACGGGGAGCGGCAAGACCGGCCTCTGCGTCTCCCTTCTGGAGGAGGCGGCCATGGACGGGATCCCGGCCCTGGCGATCGATCCGAAGGGGGACCTGGGCAACCTCCTGCTGACTTTTCCGGACCTGAAGCCCGGGGACTTCGCTCCCTGGGTCAACGAGGACGACGCGCGCCGCAAGGGATTGAGCGTGGAGGACTACGCCGCCGAGCAGGCCACGCTCTGGCGCGACGGGCTGGCCTCGTGGGGTCAGGACGGCGATCGAATCCGGCGGCTGCGCGACGCGGCGGACTTCGCCATCTTCACGCCGGGGAGCGAGGCGGGTCTCCCGGTGTCGATCCTGTCTTCGTTCGCGGCGCCCCCCGAAGCGGTCCGCTCCGACGGCGACCTGCTGCGCGAGCGCGTGGCGAGCACCACGACGAGTCTGCTCGGGCTGATGGGCGTCGACGCCGATCCGATCCGCAGCCGCGAGCACATCCTCATCGCGACCCTCCTGGACCACCACTGGCGGGCTGGAGGGGATCTCGATTTGGCGTCCCTCATCGGAACTATCCAGGCTCCGCCGGTGAGCCGGATCGGCGTGCTCGAGCTGGAATCGTTCTACCCGGCCAAGGATCGGTTCGAGCTCTCCATGCGGCTCAACAACCTGCTCGCCGCGCCGGGCTTTCAGGGCTGGATGAGCGGCCACCCCCTCGACGTGCAGCGGCTCCTGTACACGTCTTCGGGCAAGCCGCGCATCGCCATCTTCTCCATCGCGCACCTGTCGGAATCGGAGCGCATGTTCTTCGTCTCGCTGCTGCTCAACCAGACGCTGGGGTGGATGCGGACCCGCCCGGGGACCACCAGCCTGCGGGCCCTGCTCTACATGGACGAGATCTTCGGCTACGCGCCGCCGAGCGCCGAGCCGCCCTCGAAGAAGCCGCTGCTGACGATGCTCAAGCAGGCCCGCGCCTACGGGCTGGGCGTCGTGCTCGCGACCCAGAACCCCGTCGATCTCGACTACAAGGGGCTGTCCAACACCGGCACCTGGTTCCTGGGACGCCTGCAGACGGAGCGCGACAAGATGCGCGTGCTCGAAGGTCTGGAGGGTGTCGCCGCGGGCTCCAAGGGCGGCTTCGACCGGGGGGGCATGGAGGAGATTCTGGCCGGGCTCGGCAAGCGGGTCTTCCTGATGCACAACGTCCACGAGTCGGAGCCGGTCGTCTTCCAGACGCGCTGGGCCATGTCGTATCTTCGCGGCCCGCTGACGCGCGAGCAGGTGAAACGGCTCATGCAGGACCGGCCTCGAGCCGAGCCGCCGCCGGAGGAACGGGCCGTCGCGGCCCCGCAGGCGCCCCCGGTCGCCGGGCGCGCACCGGTCGCCGCGGCCGCCCGGCCCGCCGGACGGGCTCGCCCCGTTCTGGCTCCGGGGGTCCCGCAGGTCTTCCTGCCGCTGCGCCGGCCCGCGGACAAAGGGCTCCACTACCGGCCGCAGCTCCTCGGCGTGGGCCAGGTCGTCTACGTCGACCGGGGGACGAAGAAGAAGTTGAGCGCCGAGGATGTCGCGCTGCTTCTGTCGTGGGGGGAGGGAGCGATCGACCCCGACTGGGATTCCGGACGGGCGATCGATCTCGATCCGGCGGACCTGGAGAAGGCGCCGCAGGAGGGCGCGACTTTCGGCGAGCTCCCGCCCGAGACGGAGCGGGCCGGCCAGTACAAGGGATGGGAGAAGGACTTCGCCGACGCGCTCTACCGGAATCGCCACCTCGAGCTGTTCAGGAGCCCAAGCCTGGGCCTGATCTCGGAGCCGGGGGAGAGCGAGAGCGACTTCCGTGTCCGTCTGGCCGAGCTCGGCCGGGAGAAAAGGGACGCCCTGGCGGAGAAGCTGCGCGACAAATACGCGAAGAAGGTCGCGCGCCTGGAGGAGCGGATCCGGAAGTCGACGATGGCCCTCGAGCGGGAGAAGGAGCAGGTCTCGCACCAGAGCGTGCAGACGGCGATCTCCCTGGGGACCACCCTGCTGTCGGCATTCCTCGGACGCAAGGCCTTCAGCCGGTCGACGCTGGGGCGGGCCACCACGACGGCGCGCGGGATCGGCCGGCGCTCGCGGGAGAAGCAGGACGTCGAGCGGGCACGGCGGGATCTCGCGGCGCAGAAGGAGCAACTGGACGATCTCAACCGGGAGCTCGAGAGCGAGCTGGACGAGCTCGAGGACAGGACCGACGCCCTGAGCGAGAAGCTCGAGACGATCGCCCTGCGTCCTCGCAAGAGCGACGTCAAGGTGCGCCTCGTCTCCCTCGCCTGGTCGCCCTGCGCGGCGGACGGCACACTCGAGCCCCTCTGGGAGTGAGCCGCCCGCGTTCCGGCGGGCGCGGATCCGGCCGCCGGCGAGTGCCCCGCTCCACGTCCATGAAAGCCATGGATCTCCCTCAGCCGCTGCGGGCGCTGGTCCGCCGATCCACCACCCTCCTCGGAGACGTGATCCGGGAGGAAGCCGGCACCCGCGTCTATCGAGACGTGGAGAACCTGCGCCGAAGGATGAAGCGCGTCCGCCGCGCCGGCGCGCGCGAGGCGCACCGCATCCTGCTGCGCGCGCAGCGGCGGCTCCGGCGCCTCAGCGCCGAGAGCCAGTTCCGGATCGCGCACGCCTTCTCCGCGATGCTCGAGCTGATCAACGCGTGCGAGAACGCGTACCGGACCGTCCGCATCCGCGCGCAGCGGAGCGCGCGGCCGGAGAGCCCGCCGCAGACGATCGTCCTCGTCCTCACCGCTCATCCGACCGAGGCGCGATCCACGCGGAGCATCCTGCTGCTCGGGCAGCTCCAGGAGCGGCTCGTGCGGGCCCTCGAGCACGGATTCCGATCCGAGGAGGACGCGCTCCGTTATCTGCTGAAGCTGCTCTGGAGGATGCCGATGGCGAGCCGGAGCAAGCCCTCGGTCGCCGACGAGGCGGAGCATCTCTATTCGATCGTCCTCCGTCCGGAGATCCTGAGGACCCTGTACGGGCTGAGGCAGCGCTCCATTCTCCTCCGGTTGCGCACCTGGGTCGGGGGTGACAAGGACGGGCACCCCTTCGTCGATGATGAGACCTTCATCGAGAGCCTCTCACTCTCGCGGCACCGCCTGCTGCGACACGTGGGCAGGGAGATCGAAGAGGCGGCCTCCTATCTCCCTCTGGCGGAGCTCTTCGAAGGGCGGAGCCGGGCATCGCTCCGGGCTCTGCGCCGGCGCCATCGGAAGGTCAGGGAAGCCCTCGCGGGGCTGGGCACGATCCGGCCGGGCGACGGAGGACGGATCCGGACCTTCGTCCGGCGCTTTCGCGACTTTTCGGGATCGGCCGACCGGGTCTTCGGCGCGCCGGTGCCGGCTCTCGCGCGAGTCCGGTCCCTGCTGAGCCTCTTTCCCGCGCTGGTGGTGCCGCTCGAGTTCCGGGAGTCTTCGCGCGAGCTGCCCGGCACGGAAACGCGCGGCTCGCGCCGACCGATCGCGCGCATGCTCCGGAGGCTGGCTCGCCTGGCCGCCGGGGGGGAGCCGGACTGGTACGTCCGCGGTTTCGTCGTCAGCATGGTCGAGAGCGAACGTGATCTCCTGCTCGCCCTGCGCGTGATGCGGACGCATCTCGGCGGCCTCCCGGTTCCCGTCATCCCGCTCCTGGAGACGGCGCACGCGCTGGAGCGGGCGACCGACATCATCGGCGGGTTCATGCGGAACGCCGCCGCGCGTCGGGCGCTCGAGGGGCCCTGGCAGGGCCGGCTGGAGTCGATGCTGGGGTATTCCGACTCCGCCAAGGAGATGGGGGCGTTCCCGAGCCGGCTCCTGATCGCGAGGGCGCTGCGGCGGATCGATCGGCTGGTCAGGGAGATGGGTTGCGTTCCCGTCTTCTTCCACGGGACAGGCGGGAGCGTCGCCCGGGGCGGCGGGTCGGTCGAAGAGCAGACGGAGTGGTGGCCGAAGAGCGCGCGCGCCCTGTTCAAGTCGACCGTCCAGGGAGAGATGGTGCAGCGCACGTTCGCGTCGCCGGAGATCCTGGAGAGCCAGATGGACAAATTGAGCGCGCGGCTCGCGCGCTCGCGTCCCGTGGCGATGAACCGGACCGACCGCGCCTGCCTGAGCGCATTCAGCGCGCGCGTCCATCAGGCGTACCGCCGGACCATCGAATCCCCGGCCTTCGGCGAGGTCGTGGAGCGGGCCACCCCCTACGGGTATCTCGGCCTGCTCGCCATCGGGTCCCGGCCCGTGAGGCGCCAGGGGCCCGCCCGCATCGACTCGCTCCGGGCCATCCCCTGGGTTCTCTGCTGGACACAGTCGCGCACGCTGTTTCCGGCCTGGTGGGGGATCGGAAGCGCCTGGAGAGCGACGCCCCGGAACGAGCGTGCGCTGCTGCGGCGCATCTTTCTTCGCCACGCGCTCTTCTCCTCGTACGTCAAACTGCTGGGATTCACCCTGCAGAAGGTGGAGCTGCCGATCTGGCGCCTTTACCTGGAGCGGAGCGGCCTGGAGCCGTCCCGCGCCCGCGGGATCGCGCGCGAGTTCGAGGCGGAATTCCGCGCGGCCGTCGACTTCACGCGATCGATCTCCAATCGGAGGAACCTGCTCTGGTTCCGGCCGTGGCTGGGCACGAGCATCGGGCTCCGATCGGTCATGATCCACCCCCTCAATCTTCTGCAGCTCGCGGCCCTCGAGCGGCGCGACCAGCGCCTGCTGCGGGAGACGGTGACCGGCATCGCCAGCGGCATGCTGACGACAGGGTGAGCCGGACCGCCCGGTGATTCACCGATCCGCCCGCAGGGAGGCGTTCCGGCCTGTCCGGGCCCACGCGCTTGCGTCCGCCGGCGCGA
>JBFGDZ010000177.1:0-6546 GCA_041580375.1 Candidatus Polarisedimenticolia bacterium | reverse complement strand
CTGGTCGTCCACCTCCACGGCCCACGGGATCCTCATGTCGCCCCCCAGCGCCCGGCCGATCGCCTCGGCGAGGCAGGTCTTGCCGTTTCCGGGGGATCCGTACAGAAAGAGCGATCTCTGGTTGTTCAGCGCCGGACCGATCGAGTCGATGACCTGCTGCGGCAGGACGAGGTGCGAGAGGCTGGCGGCGAGCTCGTCGGTGCGGATCGGGTCGCGGCCCCCCGACTGCGCCGCGATCCCGCGCGTGTACTCGTCCAGGGTGACGGGGGCCGGGCCGACGTACTGGCTGATGAGCAGCGCCTCGCGGGCGCGATCGCGCCCCATCTGGGTGAGCACGAATCGATAGGTGGAGAGGCTGTTTCCCTCGGCGCCCTTGACCTCGATCAACTTCTCGCGTCGCAGGTCGTCGAGCTGCCCCTCGATGCACGAGAAGGGCAGGTGCAGCGCCCGGGCCATGTCGTGACCGCGCATGTCGGTCCGGTAGTAGAAGGTCTTGAGGACCAGGTTGGCGAGGAACCCTGCGCTCAGGCCGGTGTCCTCGATGCGGCGCGGGGCCTGCGGCTGGAACGTCGGGGTTTCGGTCATCGTGGTCATGCGCGATCCTCCGGTGAGAGGGTACGGGCCGTCGGGGGACTCATGGAGATCCGGGCCCCGGGGGCGATTCCCGACGCACGGGCGCGTCCCGCCGGCAGCTCGAGCACGGAGTCCGCTTCGCGGAACACCCGCGTCATCCGCCAGGGGGCGACCCGCTCGCGCACCGCGACGACGGTCATCGTCTCGTCGAGGAAGATCGCGTCGATGGGGAAGCGCATCCACATGGTGTGGATTCCGCGGCAGGGCCGGATCCAGAGCCCTTCCTGTTCGCCCATCCCGCGCCGGCCCATCAGCCCCACCAGCCGGGTCAGGCGCGTGTCGGCGGTGCGGACCTCGGCCGCGATCACGGCACCGGTGTCGGCCGCGCTCGCGACGAGCGCCCCCCGGGGCCGGCTCACGGGTTCACCTGCCCGCCCCCGCCGAAGATCCGGGCGAGGTGCATCGCCGCCGGGCCGATGATGATGACGAACAGCGACGGGAAGATGCAGAACAGGAGGGGGAAGATCAGCTTGATCGTCGTCTTCGCGGCGGCCTCCTCGGCCCGCTGGCGCCTCTCGACCCTCAGGCTGTCGGAGTGCACGCGCAGCGATCGCGCGATGCTGGTGCCGAACTTCTCGGTCTGGATGATCATGGCCGCCAGGGCGATGATGTCGTCCACGCCGGTGCGATCCCCCAGCGCGCGCAGCGCTTCGGTGCGCGTGCGCCCCGCCCGGATCTCCAGGTTCACCAGGCGGAACTCCTCGGCGATCTCCGGGTGGGTCTCGGCGAGCTCATCGCTGACCCGCACGATCGCCTGGTTCAGGCCGATGCCGGCCTCCACGCAGACCACCAGCAGATCCAGCGCGTCCGGCAGGCTCAGGCGCAGCCGGTGCTGCCGCCGTCGGGCGGCCCAGCGGAGCCAGAACTTCGGGCCGAGGTAGCCGACGAACCCCGCCCCCGCCGCGGCCATCATCTTGGCGGAAGGCTCCGTGAACAACCCGCTCGTCATGATGAGCGCCAGAACGGCGAGGCCCATCCCGCCGAAGAGGCGGACGAGGCGGAAGATCCTCGCGGCGCGCTTCGTGCGAAAGCCCGCGTGAAGCAGCAGGACGAAGGTCGGGTCGTCGGGCGACAGCGAGAGGTTCGTCGCGTCGTCGGAATCTTCCTTCGCCCCGCGGAACCGGTCCAAGAACGACCGGCGGCCGCTCCGGTTGGCGCGCGCGGCGCTGACGCGGATGGTCTCGTCGTAGGCTGTGGGCGATGTGGGGCGGTGTTCGCGCAGGCGATCCGCGGCGACGCGGCGGGGCGACCAGAGCATGTGGCTCGCGAAGGCCCCGATCAGCATGGTGACACTCAGAAAGACGAGGACTACGGCGGTCGTGATCATGTCCGTCCCCTATACCTCGATGTTGACGATCTTCCGGATCCAGAGAAACCCGACGATCTGGAGCGCCGCGGACGCGGCCAGAATCCGGAGGCCCGCCGGCTCGGTGAAGATGATCTTGATGTACTCGTAGTTGAGCATGAAGATGAGCGAAGCCACGACCGGCGGCAGAGCGGTCAGGATGATGCCGGTCAGCTTCGCCTGGGCGGTGTGCACCTTGAGCTGCCGGAAGATCCGGAACCGCTCGCGGATCGTGTAGGCGATCTTGTCGAGGATCTCGGCCAGGTTGCCGCCCGACTGGCGCTGGATGAGCACGGCCACGACGAACAGCTTCAGATCGACCAGATCCACCCGGTCGAGCATGCGCATCATGGCGCTGCGAATCGGCAGCCCCAGGTCCTGCTCCGCGAACACGCGGCGGAACTCCTTGCCGACCGGGTCGGGCATCTCGTCGCCCACCATCTTGATTCCGGTCGTGAAGGCGTGGCCGGCGCGGATCGCCCGCGACATCATGTCCACGGCCTCCGGGAACTGGGCCTCGAACGCGGCCCGGCGCCGGCGCCGCCTCACGTGCAGGTAGATCAGGGGAGAGGCGCCCAGCAGCGCTCCGGTCAGGATTCCCGGGCCGATCCCCATCAGGAAGACACGGCCGGCGATCAGACCGATCAGGCCGAGCACCGCCATCATCAGCACGACGGACCCCACCTTCAGGTCCACGTCCGCCTGCACCAGGAGCGTCTTGATCTTGGTGGTGAAGCGGATCGACTCGAGCAGGCGGTTGAGCGGCTTGAGCGCGCTGTGGGCCTCGTCGCGCAGCAGGAGGGATTCGTCGAATGCCCCCTCCTCCCTCAGATCCTCCACGGTTCTACGGATCAGCTCGCGCTCGATCCGGGCGCGCGCGGCGCTCCGGCGTTTCATCGTGATCCAGGCGACGAACAGGGCCGCGGCGATCAGCGGCAGCAGGCTGACGATCAGGATCATCATCTCCTCCCCCACGCATGGCGCGGCTCGTCGACGTAGCGTTCGTCGTCCTCGAACAGATTCGGAGGCAGCGGAATCCCCGACACGAGCAGCCTGTCGGCGAATTTGGGACGGATGCCGGTGGGCCGGTGACGGCCCAGCACTTCGCCGCCCTCGCCGATGCCGCGCCGCTCGAAGAGGAAAATGTCCTGCATCGTGATGACGTCCCCCTCCATGCCGACGATCTCCGAGACGCTGACCACCTTGCGCTTGCCGTCGGAGAGGCGGCTGACCTGGATCACGACGTCGATGGCCGAAGAGATCTGGTGGCGGATCGCCGACGTGGGGAGCGTCAGGCCGGCCATGGAGACCATCGTCTCGAGCCGGGCGAGCGCATCGCGGGGGGTGTTGGCGTGAACCGTCGTCAGCGATCCGTCGTGGCCGGTGTTCATCGCCTGGAGCATGTCGATCGCCTCGGCCGCACGGACCTCGCCGACGACGATCCGGTCGGGCCTCATGCGCAGGCTGTTGACCACGAGCTGGCGCTGCGTGACCTCCCCGCGACCCTCGATGTTGGCGGGGCGCGTCTCGAGTCGGACGACGTGATCCTGCCGGAGCTGCAGCTCGGCGGAGTCCTCGATGGTGACGATCCGCTCGGTGGAGGGGATGTATCCCGACAGCACGTTCAGCAGGGTCGTCTTACCGGAACCGGTGCCGCCCGAGATGAGGATGTTCATCCGCGCCTTGACGCAGCCGCGCATCAGGGTCCGGATCGGCTCGGTCCAGCTGCCCCGGGTGATCAGGTCGTCGTCCGAGAGGGTGTCCCTGCGGAACTTGCGGATCGACAGATGGGGCCCGTCGATCGACAGGGGAGGGATGATCGCGTTGACGCGCGATCCGTCCGGCAGCCTCGCGTCCACCATCGGCTGCGACTCGTCGATCCGCCGCCCTATGGAGGACACGATCCGGTCGATGATCTGCGTGAGGTGCGCATCGTCCTTGAAGCGGACGTCCGTCCGGGAAATGCGCCCTTCGCGCTCCACGAACACCTGATCGCAAGTGTTCACGAGGATGTCCGAGATGGTCGGGTCGGCCAGAAGCGGCTCGAGGGGGCCGAAGCCGAAAATCTCGTTGAGGATCTCATCGACGATCTGGCGCCGCTCCGCGGCGGTCATCGGCACCGCTTCACGGTTCAGCAACTCGGTCACGATGTTGCGCACCGCGACGGTGGCCGCCTCGTGATCGACCTCCTGGAGCGATTCGAGGTTCAGGCGCTCGACGACCGTCTTGTGGAGCCTCACCTTCAGTTCACTGATCATCGTGTTCCTCCGGGGGATGTCCGGTTCTCGGATGTCACGTGGTCGCGCCGGCCCTGCGGGGCATCAGCCAGCGGATCAGCCGGCCGGGTGCGCGACGGTCTTTGGATCCCGCGATCTCTCCGGCGTAGTTCATGAACGCCTCACGGATGCGGCTCCGTCCGCGCTCCACGAGCGGGACGCCCTCGTTCACCGCGGCCTCCACGGTGGCGTGGTCGCGCGGGATCGACCAGGCGATCGGCCGATCGAGCGCCTTGCGCACGTCGGCGAGGGTGAGATCGGTCGTGCGCGCGGCGCGGTTCACGACGATGCGCACCATCTCTCCCGTGATCCCCTGATCCGCCAGAGTGCGCAGGACGGCCTGGGCGCGCCGCAGCGCGAGAAAGTCGATCGTGGTGACGAGGTGGACGATCTGGGCCTGCCCGAGCGTCGAAGCCGTCCATCCCGTCGGCCGGCCGCCGGCCAGGATCACGGTCTCGAAGTGCTCCCTCAGGAACGACAGGAGCGTGACCATCGTCTCCGCGCTGACGGTGCCCGGCTTCGCGCCCTCCGCCGCCGACGCGAGCACGCGCAGCCCCGATTCGTGCCGGGCCGTCATGCTCTCGAGCAGCGACATGTCGAGACGATGCAGGTTCTCCGCGACATCGGCGAGCGAGTAGGTCGGCTCGATCCGGAGCATCCCGCAGACATCCCCGCCCGGAGCGTCCATGTCGACCAGCAGGACCGACGGCTCCTTCCCCTCGGGCATGCGCCGGCAGAGCGCGACGGCCAGGTTGACGCCGACCGTCGTCGCCCCGCAGCCCCCCTTGGTGCTCAGGAACGAGAGGATGCGCCCCTGGCGCGCGGGCGGGGTGGTCGTTTCCGGGGCGGCCTTCGGCCGCAGCCGGCCGAGCACCTCCGAGAGGGTCCCCGTCTCCACCGGCACCTGCACCACGTCCGCGGCCCCCGCCCGGATGAACCCGAGCAGCGTGCGGCTCTCGTCGCGGGCCGTGGCGGCGACGACGGCGGCGCCGGGGGCCCTGCGGACGATCTCCCTCAGCGTATGGAGGCTCGCCTCGGGATCCGAGTCCATGTCAATGAGGACCGCCGCGCCCTCGCGCAGGGCGGCGCTCATCGAGGCGGGCAGCGCACCGTTTCCGTAGGTGCAGGTCCCGCACAGGCGTATCTCGCCGCTGCCGCGCGAGAGGGTCCGGGCGAGACGGGCTTGGAAGGCGTCGTCGGGGCTGACAAGAAAGAGGCTGCGTGTCGGGTTCATCTACTCCACCAGTCGAACAGTCCGGATCAGCGGCCCGGTGTTCGCTCCCGGGGCGCCGGTCATGGTCATGATGCGACCCGTGACCACGCCGTTGCCGGAAATCCCTTCGATGAAAATGGCGCCGATATTGACGACCCGGATGCTCTGCTTGCCCGAGGTCGGTGGCTCGGCGGGTGAGAAGAAAGGCACATGCCCGATCCGGGGGCTCGCCCCCGGGGGAAAGGCGCTGTTGACGATCCCGTTGGCGGCCGTGTCCCAGCGGGCGTAAGGGTCCATGTCGATGAGCTTCTGGACGCCCTGCTTGGTCGGGCCGATCATGTTGCCGTTTTCGGTCTTCACCGTGTCGTTGATTTCGACCACCTCGGAGTTGCAGGAGTAGATGTTCTCGCGGTAGCGATCGCCGCCGGCATCGGGTCCGTCCGGAATGGGCAGGTCGATGGGGTAGAACTGCCCCGGAGCCACGGTCTGCGACGGGCTGCTGATCTTGAGGGTCAGCCGGGTGCCCCAGTCGGAGTCGGCGTTGCGGTAGTTCGTCCCCCAGGACGTGACGCCTTGCTCGTAGTAATCGCCCACGTTGTACTGCCCGAACGGGGCCGTGGTGTCATCGAAGGCGTCGGGGACGATCCAGGGCTTGAGGCAGGATCCCGCGCCGCCATTGCCCACCTCGGCGGTGGCGGTGGCCTGGATGTCGACCTCGTCCCACCCGAGGACCCGCGCGAAGAAGGTCGGCACCGCGTTGCCGCGGGCCGTCAGGCGGCGCGCCGTCACGGTGACCCGCTCGTTGACCAGATCCACCTGAATGTCCTGATCCGGTTCGATGGCGACCTGCTGGCGGATGATCTCGTGTCTTTCGGCGAAGGTCTCCGCCACGGTGCGGGCGTTCGCGTCGTTGCCCGGCTGCACCAGGAGCGCGCCGGCTCCGGCCAGCGCGCCGGAGTCCGCCGCGTTCTGAGCCTGGGCCTTCGCCTCATAGAGCATGCCGACGTCGATGGCGAGCGCCGCCATGCCGAGCAGGGCGAGCATGGCGATGGCGATCAGCACCAGGCTCGTGCCTTCCT
>JBFGDZ010000176.1:0-6944 GCA_041580375.1 Candidatus Polarisedimenticolia bacterium | reverse complement strand
GGGACGCCGGGAGGCAGGCTCGGCGCGCCCGTCGCCGCGAAGATCGAGAACGCGCGGGCCTCCGATCGGCGCCGTTCAGTCTCGAAGGTCGCGATGAGGTATCGCTTCCCGCGCGCACCGAGGTCGATATGGCCCGTCGCGACGGTGTCCCCCAGAGCCAGAAACAGGTGCGAACCGGAATGGCCGGCCACCGAGCCGCGAAAGAGCGAGATCGCCGCGGGATCGAAAGCGAGCGGTCGATCGGCCTGCCCCTTCCTTCCAACGACGAACCGCGCGTTCGCATCGGCGATCCGGAACGGCTCGAGAAGGAGGTCCGCGGTGGTGCCGGCCGACAGCGGAAACGCGCTGATTCTCAGTCGCCGTCCCTGAAGCGCCGCCTCACGGACGGCCTCCCGGTCCCACTCCACGATGACCAGGTCATGACCGCCCGGGCGCAACCGGAACAGGCCGTCGGCGGACCGGTATGCGACGTCGTCTCCTTGCGAGCGGGCGTCGGCCGCCGAGGCGAGATCGGCGCCGATCGGGCCGGAGATCATCAGCAGGCCGACGATCGCCCCGGCCAGTGAAGAGACGAGACGCCGGCGGGCGGTTCGGGTCCGCTCGAGCATCACCCCTCCGGAGCGTGCAGGGAATGGCGCTGCGGCGTGTCGATGACTGCCGTCGCCATCCTGATTGACGAACGGAATCGCTATTAACGAACGATACCCCGTGCTACGGACCGGGCGTCGCCTCGACGGTTGCGGCGCCCTGGGCGAGGCCGGCGCCCGTGGCGTCCGCCATCCAGCCCCGGACGGACTGGATCGGGGTCGACACGCCGTCGGGCCGCTCGGCGATCGGCAGAGCGTTGTCCCGCAGGAGCGATTCGGCCTGCGCCTGAGTCAGGGCCGGGTTCTTCTGGAGCATCCGGGCGACGATCCCGGCGACGTGCGGAGCCGAGAACGACGTGCCGAAGATGAACTCGGAGATCGGGTCGAACGCGACCTGGCGACCCTCGGAATAACCCGGTCCGGCCAGCCACTCGCCGAACACGAACGAGCCGGGGGCCAGCACGTCGATGAGCTCCGGCGCCGACGCGGAGAACTCCCGTCCGGAGAATCCCGCCACGTAGACCTGGCCGGGATCCCTCTCGGGGACGTCGTCGAAGAACCACCGCTCCGACGAGCCCTCCCCGGTCCAGCCGGCCGCCCCCACCGTGATCGATCGGCGGAGCCGCCCCGGGAAGGCGATCGATCCGGGCGCCGGCCCGAAGTTCCCGGCGATGGTGACGAACAGCACGCCCCGATCGATCGCGAAATCGATGGCGTCGGACAGGATCTCGGAGCCGCTCACCGCCTGGATGCTGAAGTTGATCACCAGCGGCCCCGGGATCCGCCCTTCGGCCTTCAGCCGCCCGACGTGGAGAATGCCGGCCGTGAACCAGGAGAACCACCCGAAATTGAACTGGTTGAGCACCCGGATCGGGAGGATCGTGGCCCCGGGCGCGGCGCCTCCCACGAGGCCGAAATCGGAGGGGAAGCCGACGATCACGCTGCTCACGGCAAGCCCGTGCGGGTACAGGCCGAGGTGCCCGCCGATCCCGTGAACGGCGAGGACGGAGTTGTGGAAATCGCCGGCGCCCTGCGCCCCGAAGCCCGCGGCGTGAGTCGTGTCGACGCTCCCGTGAGGAAGGAAGTCCGGCCAGTTCTGCGGCAGCCCCGAATCGAGCACGGCGACCGTGACCCCGGTGCCGTCGAATCGGCCGTCCGCCGCGTCCGCCAGGTCGAGATTCCAGGTCTCGATCGGTCCGGCCGGATCGATGAGCGGGACGATCGCGCTCGGCGGAGCCGGCAGATCGTCGGGAAGGTCGGCATCCAGGCCCGGAGCCTGCCCCCGCAGATCGGCCTCCACGAGGTCGACGAGCGGATCCGACATCAGATCCGCCAGCCTTCCGGGGGCGATCGACAGGGCCATCGCGTCGATCTCGGGCCAGACGTACGCCACGCGGGCCGCGTACGAGCCGATCGCCGCGACCGTGTCCCGGGTGAGCGGAGATTTGCTACGGACGAGGACGCTCAGGGTGCCGACGTCGTCGTGATGCACGGCGGCGGGCGCGCCGGCCGCCGCGCCGACGAGCAGGCTCGCGGCGGCGCCGATCGCCAGAATCCGAACCGGACGGAACGCCGGACGAGGGATATTCGGCATCGATTCCTCCCCGGGGGATCGAGCAACGGCCCCGCGGTCTCAGTGGGATGACTGATTGAACGCATCAGTACACCTACATCCATCCACTGTCAAGCAAAGGTCCGGAGGAAGGACTCGAACCGGCGCGAGGTTCGAGATGTGGGGACCCCGATTCAGTGCGTAGGGGGACGGCCGGAAGGTCCGCGGTTCGATCGCGGCTCGATCTCGGGCCGGCGCCGATCCGTCCTCAATCCTCCAGCCGCACGGCCCGAGTGAACCTGTCATCCCCCTGAGCGACGCGGGGACGTCTGAACGAGGATGGAAGAGTACGCGTCATCCACGATGACGGAAGCGCAGCGTACGACCTGTTCGGCCATGCGAATACCGTGAACGAAGTGGTTATCTCACCGGATGATTCGGTGGATCGCGAGCACGGCCTATGATGGGACGATCAGGCGCTGGCCTATGCCGGAGGACGAGCCGCTTCTCCTACTGCCGCAGAAGGACTTCCTCACGCGCCTCCGAGCTCTCACGAACGAGCGCATAGTCCTGGACGTTGAGGCGGAAGCCGGCTGGCGTCTCGAACTCGAGCCTCCCTACCCCACCTGGTAACGCGTGCCGACCTGGTAGCGTTACGGAGTGTGGTACCGGAGGTCGGACTCGAACCGACATGGACAGTGAAGTCCGCGGGATTTTGAGTTCAGTAGGGGAGGGGGACAGGAGGACACAACTGACAGCGCCTGAGAAGGTTGCTGGCAGGTCGGATTCTCAGGAGTGTCCTGCTGTAGCCTCCTGTAGCCTGCTGTTCGATCACATTTCGATCACAGTCCGCCGAAACGATCTTCATAGACGTGGGCCTGTTGAAAGCCGAAACACCTGATCGATTTCGCGGCGGGGGCGGGCTTTGGCGCGACTCGGCCGAAGAGCGGCGGCCCGTCCCAGTCGGCCGGCTGCGACGCCGCCATCGACGCGGCCTCCGGATCCTGCCCGTAGGGCGGCCGACCGGCGGGTCCTCCGCCGTCCGACCCGAAATCGTCACGGCCACGGATTCAAAGGGACGCCGGAGACGCCGACGGAAGAAGTGGGCGCGCTGCGCCCGCCGCCGGATTCACGGGCAGGCGCTCGCGGGCCGGCGCTCCGCGCCCGCGCTGTCCGCGCCATAGGTGCCGGTCCCGCAGTCCTTCTGTGAGCGGACCATGTAATAGTATCCGTCCCCGATCGGTGGAGCCGCCCGCGCATCGATCCATCCGGGGACATCCCGATCATCCGCCAGGCAGGCAGCATCGTCGACGCCGCCGACGGAGAGCAGCGCCGAGAGAGAACTACCGGCAATGTCGTAGAGCGAGCCGTTTCCCTGATCCGTCCACGAGAGGCGCGTCATGTCGGCTTCCTCGAGCGAGACGCCCTCGACGTCCACGGGCGGGGATGACGACCAGCCCGTCGCGGACGACGGATCGCACACCTCGCAGTTGTTTTCGGCATTGAGATCGCCGCTCGCATGGCAGGTGCCGGCGATCAGGCAGGTCGTCGGGTCGACCGCGTTATCGCAGCGCCCGGAGATCCGGTCGCAGGCATCGGCCGTGCACCAGAGGCCGTCATCGCACTCCGCGTCGGATCCGCACGGTGAGCACGCGGAGGCGATGACCAGGTCATCCACCGCCGCCTCGACCGTCGAGCGGGGCCCCTCGTCCGACGCGACGAACCGAAGCGCGACGGTGGCGGTCGGCTCGACCAGGTCGGCCACGCGGAAACGGTGGAAGAACCACCCGCCCGAGGCCTCCTCGCCGGTGGGGCCGACGATCTCGACGTTGGTCCAGGTGAGGCCTCCGTCGTTCGAAATGTCGACCTGGAGGACGTCCTGCGCCGGGTTTTGTCCGGTGTCGTTCGAGAACCACCGCCAGTATCCGATCGTGGCATTGACCACACCGGCCAGATCGAGGACGGGAGAGAAGAGCGTCGTCCTGCCGCCGTCGACGTCGCTGTCGTCGGCATCGCCGAACAGGACGGCCTGACCGGTGACGAAGCAGTGGGTCCCGGGACGCGGCGTGTGATCGTCTTCCGGTTGCGCGACGGTTCCGATCGGATCGACGCGAGCCCAGTGTCCGGCCGTCGCCGTGTCGTCCGGGGCGCCCACCGTCCAGCCGAGTCCGATCTCCAGATCGTCGGAGACGTCGCACTCATCGGGAATCCCATTGACGTTGCAGTCGCTGCTGACGCCCGTCGCGACATCGCAGCTGTCGGCGACGCCATTGCCGTTGCAGTCCGGCTCGCACTCGTCGGGAATCGCGTTCCCGGAGCAGTCCTCGCTGCGGCCCTCGCGGATGTCGCAGTCGTCCGGAACGAGATTGCCGTTGCAGTCCAGGCCGGTGCCGTAGGGGATGATGTCCAGGCGATCGAGCCTGCCGTTGCCATTGCAATCGGTCTCGCATTCGTCCGGAACCCCGCTGGCGTCGATATCGTCGCTGTGTCCCAGCGCCACATCGCAGCCGTCGGGAAGCAAGTTGAGATTGCAGTCGCGCGTCCAGCCGGGCAGGAAGTCGAATCCGGTCGGGAACAGGAATCCATGATCGTGGCCCCCCACGTGCGTCCGGAGGAAGTTGCCGTTGCGCGGGTCGAACTCGTAGACCTGGGCGTCGGTCAGATGGAGCGTCCCGATCCCGGTGTCGTCCCCGGGTCGCACCGGCATGCGGCCGCCTCGATCCTCGAGCATGGGGCGCCCGGCCGGCATGCTCGACTCGGGGGCGATCGAGCCGTATCTCTCGCCGGTGCGGGACACGAAGATATTGCCGTTCGGTCCCACGCGGATGCCCCAGGGGCTGACGCGGGTCAGCACGGCGTCGGTTCCCACGCGGGCCCACGGGCCCAGAGGGGCGCCGGTGGGATAGCGAAACTCGAGCACCTCATTGCTCCCGAAGCTGGCGACGAGGAGGTTGCCGTCCGGCTTGAAGGCGAGTCCCCGGGGCCGGTCTAGTCCGGCGTTGTCCGCGGCGCCGACGAAGACGCGCACGAAGGATCCATCCCGGCCGTCGAACTCGAGGACCCGATTGTCATCGCTCGTCACGAACAGGTTCCCGTTCGGACCGAAGACGAGACCGAACGGGCGGGTCAGGCCGCCCGCGCCGGTCGCGACGAACGCCCCCAGGGGGGTGCCGTCGGCCGCGTCGTAGGTGAGGACGCTGTGCGTATCCCGGCTCGAGACCAGCAGCCTGCCGTCGGGCGCCAGCGTCAGGCCGGTCGGAAACGCGAGCCCGCCGGCGGCGGTCGGAACCAGATCGCCCAGATACTCGCCGGACGGGCCGAACTCCATCACGCGGTGGTCCCCTCCGCTGCTGATGAGCACACGCCCGTCGGGCGTCGCGATCAGATCCTGACCCCGATTGACGCGAGCCCCGACGCCGTCGCCGGACAGAGCGGTCAAAACACCCGTGCTCGCATGGAATTCGCCGGCCCGGGATTGTTCCAGTCCGCTGGCGATCTTGACATTGTGCGCCCCCGCCAGGGTCTCGCGGTCGGGGATACCGTCCGCATCGCAGTCCTGACACGCATCGAGCACGCCGTTCCGATCGATGTCCAGGCTCATGTCGGACTGGATCTCCGTGTAATCCGAGATGCCGTCGAAGTCGCAGTCGGCCTCGCACTCGTCCGGGATGCCGTTCCCGTGCCGATCCGGACTGCCACCGCCGGTGATGTCGATGTCGTCCGGGATCAGGTTGCCGTTGCAGTCGGGCTCGCACTCGTCGGGGACCATGTTGCCGTTCAGATCCCGGCTCGATCCGGTGCTCAGATCGATTCCGTCCAGAACGAGATTGGCATTGCAGTCCTCGCACTCGTCGGGAATGCCGTTGCGATCGACGTCCTGACTGGTGTCGTCCCGGATGTCCAGCCTGTCCTCCACCCCGTTCGTATTGCAGTCGTCGACGATGCAGCGGGCGCCATCGATGAAGCCGTCGATGCTCTCGCGCATGCGGGTGTGGAAATACAGATCCTGATTGCTGTTCCCGCCGCTCCAAGTCTGGGCGCAGTAGCTCATGATCGTGCCGCGCTGCGGGTCCGACAGAGGATCGTGGCACGTATCGACGAAGAGGGGCGACTCGTGCGTGTGCCCGGCGCCGCAGTTGTGCGCCAGCTCGTGCGCCGCGACGGCGATGTCGTAATGATAGGGGCTGGGCCTCGCGGGATCGGGAAAGAAGCCCAGGGCATAGCCGACCACGGAATAGGCGGCGGAGCCGCACAGCGAGTCGACGACCGCCTCGCCTCCGAACGGATAATCGCGCCGGCCCGAGAGCAACTGCGCCGCGTCGCGTTCGACGTGGCGCATCTGCGCATCCCAGTGGAAGAAGAACTCGTTCAACGGCGCGGAGCTGTTGTAGAGGTCGTTCGGCGAGTCCCAGAGACGGGCGAAGACGAGCCGGACGTGCAGGCCGAGATCGCGGAGATAGAGATCACCGACCTGGGCGTAGAGCGCCAACAGATAGGCCGCCGCGGCCTCGACATCGTCGAACAGCAAGAAGAACTCGAAGTCGGTGTCGACCGCCAGCTCGAGCCGCCTCAGATCGCTTGTCGATCCGACCGGAAGCGGTGTGGCCAGTTGACGCGATTGCAACAGACCGCCGGCCCGCTCCGTGTGCGCGACGCGGCACAGTGGGACGCCGGGAGGCAGGCTCGGCGCGCCCGTCGCCGCGAAGATCGAGAACGCGCGGGCCTCCGATCGGCGCCGTTCAGTCTCGAAGGTCGCGATGAGGTATCGCTTCCCGCGCGCACCGAGGTCGATATGGCCCGTCGCG
>JBFGDZ010000175.1:0-7012 GCA_041580375.1 Candidatus Polarisedimenticolia bacterium | reverse complement strand
CCTTCTCGAGGGAAGCCGCGTCCTCGTCTACAACGAGGGCCACCTGGACGAGAGGGCCGTGACGATCGGACTGCGCAACTGGGAGTTCGCCGAGGTCACGGCGGGCCTCGAAGCGGGCGACCGGGTGGTGACCTCGCTCGATCGCGCCAGCGTGAAGGCGGGGGCGCGCGCCACGCTGCGCGACGGTCCGACCGGCCGGGCGCCGTGATCGAGCTGCGCGGGCTGACGCGCCACTACCGCGTCGGCGAGGGAACGGTCCGGGCTCTGGACGGGATCGATCTCGACTCGCCGGACGGCGACTACCTGTCGATCATGGGCCCCTCCGGGTCCGGCAAGTCGACGCTGCTCCATCTTCTGGGCTGTCTCGACCGGCCGACCTCGGGCTCCTACCGCCTGGACGGACGCGAGGTGGGCACGCTTCCCGAGGACGAGCTGTCCGCGGTCCGGGGCCGCAAGATCGGCTTCGTCTTCCAGTTCTTCCACCTCGTCCCCCGGCTCACCGCGGCGGCCAACGTCGAGCTGCCGATGATGCTGGCGGGGATCGAACGGGCCAGGCGGCGCGCCGCCGTCGAGAGCGCGCTCGGACGGGTCGGCCTCTCGGACCGCGCCGGCCACCGGCCCGACCAGCTGTCGGGCGGCCAGCGGCAGCGGGTCGCGATCGCACGCGCCACCGTGATGAGCCCCTCCATGCTGCTCGCCGACGAGCCGACCGGCAACCTCGACCGCGCCTCGGGGCGCGAGATCATCGAGCTGCTGGAGGCGATGAACCGCGACGGCCTCACCCTCATCATCGTGACGCACGATCCCGAGATCGGGCGCCGCGCGCGCCGCACCATCCGCCTGGTCGACGGGCGGATCGACGGCGTCGCCGGCGCCTGACGCGGGGGCGAACATGGGATCCGGCGACGTCCTCCGCTTCGCGCTCGGCTCGCTCCGCGGCCACCGGCTGCGGTCGGGACTGACGCTCCTGGGGGTCGCCATCGGCGTCGCCGCCGTCATCCTGCTCACGGCGCTCGGCGAGGGGGCCCGCCTCTACGTCACGCGGCAGTTCGCGGCGCTCGGCAGCAACCTCCTCATCATGCTTCCGGGAAAGACCGAGACGACGGGGAACGCGCCGATCTTCGGCGGCACGCCGCGCGATCTCACGCTCGAGGACACGGAGGCGATCCTGCGCCGCTGCCGGCGCGTCCGGCGGATCGCCCCCCTGTCGGTCGGCAGCGCGCGCGTCGGCTACGGCGAGCGGCGGCGGGAGGTGACCGTGCTCGGAGGCACCGCCGACCTGCTTCCGGTGCGCGGGCTGGAGGTGGCGCTGGGCCGGTTCCTCCCCGAGACGGGCACCGGACGCGGCGCGCCGGTGGCGGTGATCGGCCGCACCGTGCAGAAGGAGCTGTTCGGCGAGGAGAGCCCGCTGGGGCGTCCGATCCGGATCGGCGACTGGCGCTTCCGGGTCATCGGCGTCCTGACGGGGAAGGGCGAGTCGCTCGGCGTCGACATGGATGACGTCGTCATCGTTCCGGTGAAGAGCGGACTGCGCCTCTTCAACCAGACGTCGCTGTTCCGGGTGCTGATCGAAGTCGGCGCGCACTCCGAGATCGACGAGGCGCGGCGCGAGGTGCTCGCCGTCATGATCGAGCGCCACGACGGCGAGGAGGACGTGACCGTCCTCACGCAGGACTCGGTGCTCGCCGCCTTCAACCGGATCCTCGGCGCCCTGACGCTGGCGCTCGCCGGGATCGCGGCGATCTCGCTGTCGGTGGCGGGGATCGGCATCATGAACGTGATGCTCGTCGTCGTGTCGGAGCGCACGGCCGAGATCGGGCTGTTGAAGGCGCTCGGGGCGACGCGGCGTAGGATCCTGGCCGTCTTCCTCGTCGAGGCGGCGCTGCTGTCCCTCGCGGGATGCCTCGTCGGCCTCGTCGCCGGCTATCTCGGCTCGGGCTATCTCGCCCTCCGCTACCCGGCGCTGCCGACGCACCCGCCCGACTGGGCCGTCGCCGCGGCGCTGGTCGTGTCGCTCGGCACCGGCGTCCTTTTCGGGATCCTTCCGGCGCGCCGGGCGGCCCGCCTCGATCCGGTCGTGGCGCTGTCGGGGAGGTGAGAGGATGAGGGGCCGCGATCTGATGCGATTCGCGTGGGGGGCGGTGGCCGGCCACCGGCTGCGATCCGCCCTGACGATGATCGGGATCGCCATCGGCATCGCCGCGGTGATCCTGCTGACATCGATCGGCGAGGGGACGCGCGAGTACGTCCTGAGCGAGTTCACCCAGTTCGGCACCAACCTCATCGCCATCAATCCCGGCAAGTCGTCCACGACCGGCGGATCGCCCGCGGCCCTGGCCGGCACGATCCGCAAGCTGACGATCGAGGACGCAGAAGCGCTCCGTCGCCTGCCAGGTCGAGGCGGCGATGCCGGTCGCCTTCGGGAACGCCCGCGTGGAGCACGGCGAGCGCGGCCGGCGCGTGCTCGTGTACGGCGTCACGTCGGAGATGCCGTTCGTCTGGAAGTTCGGCGTGCGCCAGGGCCGTTTCCTCCCGGAGGGGGATCCGCGGCACGGCGCCGCGGTCGCGGTCCTCGGGCTGAAGGTGAAGCGCGAGCTGTTCGGCGAGGAGAATCCCCTCGGGGAGCGGATCCGGATCGGAGGGCGCCCCTTCCGGGTGATCGGCGTGACCGAGCCGAAGGGGCAGTTCCTGAACTTCGATCTCGACGACACCGCCTTCATCCCGGTCGGGACGGCGATGAGCCTGTTCAACCGCGACGATCTGATCGAGATCGACGTCGTCTACCGCAGCGGCCGGTTCACGGCGCAGGTGGCCGAGGACATCCGTCGCGTCATGCTCGAGCGCCACGACGGCGAGGAGGACTTCACCATCACGACGCAGGAGTCGATGCTGGAGATCCTGGACGACATCCTCGTCGTCATCACGGCCGGCGTCGCCGCGATCGGGGGGATCTCGCTCGTCGTCGGCGCCATCGGCATCCTCACCATGATGTGGATCTCGGTGAACGAGAGCACGGCCGAGATCGGGCTCCTGCGCGCGCTCGGGGCGCGGCGCCGGGAGGTCCTGCGGTTCTTTCTGCTGCAGGCGGCGCTTCTGTCCACGGCGGGCGGCGCGCTGGGACTGCTCGGCGGCATCGGCATCGCGCGGCTCCTGCGTCTGGCCCTCCCGGGTCTGCCGGTGAGCACGCCGGCGGAGTACGTTTTCGGGGCGCTCGCCCTGTCGTTCGCCGTGGGGCTTCTGAGCGGCGCCCTGCCGGCGCGGCGGGCCGCCGGTCTCGATCCGGTCGAGGCGCTGAGGGCGGAGTGAGACCCCCGCTCCGCGTGCGGCGCGGGATCGGCGCGCCGCGGGCCTCAGAGGTCGCGGAAATCCGGCAGGCTGCGGTAGCGGTTGATCGAGTCGCAGAAGAAGGTCAAAACGGTCCGGCCTTGTGCGGCGAAGCGGCGGGCGACGGCGAGGTTGGTCCCGCTGCTCGGGCCGACGGCGTGCCCGGCGCGGTTGATCCTGCGGGTCTCCTCCAGCGCCTCGGCGTCGGCCACCAGCACGGCGTCCGAGAGTAGATCCCGGTGCCGCGCCACGATGCCGGGGACCAGGCCGTCCCCTATCCCCTCCTGCAGGTGGCAGACCGCGAGGGGGAACTCACCCGTCTCCCGCGAGACGCCGATCGTCGCGCAGGAGGGGAACAGCTTTTTGCAGACGAGGGGGCTCTCGTCCGGCTCGACGGCGATCAGTCGCGTCTCCGGGTGCATCTTTTTCAGATAGCCGCCCGCGCCGATCAGCGTCCCCCCGGTCCCGACGCCGGCCACGACGACGTCGAAGTGCTCAATGCCGGCGTCCCTGGCCTGCCCGTGGATCTCGCGGCCGAGCAGCGCCTGCGCCTCGACCCCCGCCTCGTCGTCGAACTGGTCGAACAGCATCCGGTCGGGGCGCTCGGCGGCGTACTCGCGCGCGCGGCGGATCGCCCCCACGACGCCGTCCTTTTCCGGCGTCAGCACGAGACGCCCCCCGTGGCCCCGGATGATCGTCTTGCGCTCCTCCGACATGTTCTCCGGCATGAAGATGACGGCGTCGAAGCCGGAGCGCGCCGCCCAGTAGGCGAGGGCGATGCCGGCGTTGCCGCTCGTCGGCTCGACCACCTCGCGCACGCCCTCGAGCCTGGTGCGCGCCCGCTCGCCCGAAAGGAGATAGCGGGCCACGCGATCCTTCACGCTGCCGCTCGGATTCCTGTGCTCGAGCTTGACCCAGACCCCCTCGAAGCGGATCAGGGGCGTGTGCAGCGGCGGGGTGTCCTCGATCGACTGAGACATGACGGTCCTCGGGAATGGGTCGAAGCGTCGATCGGGGGGGATCCGGCTCCGGCATGGCCGCCCCGCCGATTGCAGGCGGGGCGTCTCGATCGGGCGTCATTATAGGCGTCCGCGACGCGCGGCTCAATCGGGGATCGGCGGACGGTTCCCCGGGCGGCGACGGCATCCCGCATCGCGGCACGCGTCATTTCGCGTCGTGGAAGATGACGCCCAGCGTGTAGCGCCGGCCGGAGAGAAGACGGCTGACGCCGTGCCGCATCGCGGCCCGGTAGAAGCCGCGCGCTCCCCGCACCGGCCGCTCGCGCGTCGCGAAGATGACGCCCTCGCCGAGGCGCGGGGAGACCGCGTGGCCGATCGACTGCGCGCGGGGGTGGTTCTCCACCAGCAGGATCTCCCCCCCGGCGAAGTCGACCCCGGGCCGGCTCAGGAGGAAGGTCATCTGCACCGGGAAGGCGACGGCGCCGTACAGATCCTGATGCAGCCGGTTGTACCCGCCCGCCTCGTAATGGAGCAGCAGCGGCGTGGGGCGCTGCTGGCCCGCGCCGTGGCAGCGTCGCAGGAACGCCGCGAGTGTCTTCGGGTGGCGCTCCTTCCCGCCGAGCCGCTGCATCCACCGGTTCACGATCGAGGCGAGGCGGGGATAGGCGCCGGCGCGGAGATCGCGGACGAGCGGCGGCAGGGGATGATCGAAGTACCGATAGTCCCCCTCGCCGAACCGGTGCCTCCCCATGTCGATCGTCTTCCGGAAACGGCGGTCGTTCGCGTAGAGACGGACGAGGCTCCGGCACTCGGCGGCGGTCAGGACGCGCGGCAGGACGGCGAAGCCCCGCTCGTCCAGGGACGATCCGATCCCGGTCCAGTCGAGACGCCGGAGGCGCTCGCGGATCGTCACGCGGCCTTTCCCGGCCGGCAGACCCGGCAGGGGCGGTAGCCGACCGATCGCGCGTCGTCCACCGAGGCGAAGACGATGCGCCGGTCGGCGCGCGTGCGCCGCGTCGCGGGGCAGCCGACGAGACAGACGACGCGGGTGGCGCTGTTCCCCTCGAGCAGGGGGGTCGAACGCTCCAGGTCGAGGAGGAGGCGCTTCAGATCGGTCCCCAGTCCGTAGCCGCCGAGATCCCCGCCGCTGCGGAGCACGCGATGGCACGGGACGATGAGCGGCACCGGATTGCGGCCGAGCGCGGTGCCGACGGCGCGCACCGCGCGCGGGCTGCCGATGCGCCTCGCGATCCAGGCGTAGGCGCGGGTCTCGCCGAACGGGATCGCCCGCGCGGCGCCCAGCACGTCGCGCTGGAACGCGCCCGCGCCGGACAGATCGACCGGCACGGAGAAGAAGGCGCGCCGGCCGGCCAGGTACTCCATCAGCTCCTCGCGGGCGCGATCCTCCAGCCGTCGCGCGCCGGCGCCGCCGGCGGAAGCGGGCAGGCGCCCCGGGTGCACCCGCACGATGCCGCGCGCGCTCGCCCGGATCACGAGGCGTTCGGCCAGACGGCGGGCCAGGCGCGCCGCGGCGGCCTCGCGCGCCGCCGCCATCCGGGCGGCCCGCGCCGCCAGATCGGGGGGCGTCTCCGCCGGCCGGAACAGTTCGGTCAGTCGCGCGTCGATCGGATCGTGGGTCATCGCTCACCTCGCGGCCCGGCCGCCGGCCGGTCGTCGCCGCGCAGACGGGATCGCAGGATCCCCTTCGCGCGGTGCAGCTGGCTCTTCACCGTGTTCACCGTGATGCCGCGCACGCGCGCCAGCTCACGGTACGACAGCCCGTCGACGTAGCGCAGCGCCACCAGGACGCGCGCCTCGCGCGGCAGCATCGCGAGCGCCCGTTCCATGTCGAGCGACGCCGTCGGGTGGCGCCCCGGCGGGGGCGCGCCCGCGGCCCGCAGCGTCGCCGGCAGTTCGCGGTCGCGCGTCCTGCGCCGCCGCATCTCGTCGATGCAGGTGTTGGTCAGGATGCGGTAGAGCCATGTCGACACGGCCCACTCGGGCCGGTAGTCGCCCGCGGCGGTCAGGCATCGCATGAACGTCCTCTGCACGGCGTCCTCCGCGTCCTCGCGCGATCGCAGCAGGCGGCGCGCCACGGCGAGCAGCCGCCCCCCGTAGCGCTCCACCATCAGGGCGAACGCCGCCTCGTCGCGGCGCGCGACCCTCCTCATCAACGCGCGGTCGGTCTCCATCGCTCCCGCCGGTATGTACGCCGCATCCTCGGGAATGGGTGGAAGGGGATTATAACGACGCACCGCCGCCGGCAGCGGCGGGCGGCATCAGGAGGACCTCGCGGGCTCCGACCACGCACCGAACTTCGGGCGCCCCTTCACGGCGATGCGGGTTATCATAGAAACAATTCGCCGCTCAATCTTCGTCGACGGGAGGGTCGCGCGCCGATGAACCTGCTGCGCCGATCGGGTCGAGGAGTCTCCTGCCTCGCGCTGCTGGCGGCGTGCGCCGCGGCGGCGCTCCTGCCCGCGGCCGCGCGGGCGGCGGAGGCCGGCATGTTCACCATCCAGGAGATCGCCTACCGCGACATCGACGGGGACGGCGACGCCTTCCCCGACACGGGGGAGACGGGGCGGCTGGTCGTGACGGTGCGCAACGACGGGCCGTCCCTGACGAACGTCCGCTTCGTCCTGTTCTCGGCCGATCCGGACGTCGACTGCTTCACGGAGGGGACGATCGCCGTGGCGTCTTTTCCCGAGGGGTCCACGCAGCGACTG
>JBFGDZ010000174.1:0-7030 GCA_041580375.1 Candidatus Polarisedimenticolia bacterium | reverse complement strand
GGCGGCTTTCCGGCCGCCGTCGCGAAGCAGTCCCACATGAACGAGGTCGCCGAGAAGCACGGATTCCTGGTCGTCTACCCGGCCGGCAGCGGCGTCTTCTCCAAAAAGCTCCTGACCTTCAACGCCGGGGCCTGCTGCGGGTATGCGAGCAAGAAGGACGTGGACGACGTCGAGTTCGCCGTCGCCGTTCTGGACGATCTCGCGAAGGACTACTCGATCGACCGGAAGCGCGTCTACTCGACCGGCATTTCCAACGGCGCGATGATCTCCTACCGGCTGGCGTGCGAGATCCCCGACCGCATCGCCGCGATCGGGCCCGTCAGCGGCGTCCTCGGCGTGCCGTGCTCCAAGTCCGGCCGGCCCGTTCCCGTGATCCATTTCCACGGCACGGCGGACGAGAACTCGCCCTACGGTGGCGGCAAGGGGGAGCATTCGGTCTCTAAGGTCGATTTCCGCTCCGCACCGGACACGGTGCGCTTCTTCATGCAGCGCAACGGCTGCCCGAAGGAGCCCGCATCCACGAGGGCGAAGGGATCGGCGACCGAGTACCGGTACGGCCCGTGCCGCGGCGGTTCGGAGGTCGTCTTCTGGAGCATCAAGGGTGGCGGGCATTCGTGGCCGGGCGGCGACTGGGCCTCGCGGCTCGAGGGACGCGTGGTCGGCCCGGTCAACCGCGACATCTTCGCGTCCGAGCTGATGTGGCAGTTCTTCGAGAAGCACCCGATGAAGTGAGGGACCGGATCGTGAAGGATCGTCTGCCCCGGCTCAAGGATCTCGGCAGCGGCGCCGCCGCCCGGCTCGCGCTGGGCCGCGCACTGCTGGAGCAGGGAAATTACACGGAGGCCATGAAGCGCGCGGAGGCGGCCCTGGCGCTCGATCCCGGCCTGGCGCAGGCCCACCTGCTGCTCGGCCGGGTCCGCACTGCCCAGGGCGACTATCCGGGGGCGATCACGCATTACCGCTCGGCGCTCGAGACCAATCCGTCCCTCGCCTGGGTTCACCTGATGATCGCCAACCTCTACTCGGAGCTCGACCGGGACGCGGAGGCCGTCGCCGAATGCCGGGCGGCCCTGCGCACCGATCCGACCCTCGCCCTGGCGCACCTGACGCTCGGCAACCTGCACTTCGAGCGGGACAGGCACGACGAGGCGATCGTCTCATTTCGCGAAGCGCTGCGACTCAATCCGCAATTCGCGGTGGCCCGGTATCGCCTGGCGGTGATTCTCTCGGCGCGCGGCGACCTGGGGGCCGCCATCGCCGAGTGCCGGGCCGCGCTGCGCCTCCAGCCTCACCTGGCGACGGCGCGCGTCACCCTCGGCGATCTTCTGGTCCAGAGCCGCGACTACGACGCCGCGATCGAGGAGTACCGCGCGGCCGTGCGCCTGAGCCCGGTCATGGGCATCGCCTACTTCAAGGTCGGCAACATCTTCCACGAGCAGGGACGCTACGTGGAGGCGCTGCAGCAGTACCGGATAGCGCTGGCCCAGGAGATCGAGGTCGCCGCCTGCCACCACCAGATCGGCCGCATCCACGCCGCGCAGGGGCGCGATCCCGAGGCGATCCTCGAGTTCCGCGCCGCGCTCGCGAAGAGTCCCGGCCTGACGGCCGCGCGCGACGATCTCGCCGACGCGTGCGCGCGGGTCGAGGAGCGCCTGCGGCGCGATGAGCGCGCCGGCGCCGGCCCGGACGCCTGAAGCCATGATCGATCCCATCCCCGCGTTCCGGCGCGATCTGAACGTGGTCGCCCGCAACCAGGGCGAGAGCGCGCGCTACCTCGTCGAGCACCCGGTCTCCGGCGCGATCATCGAGCTGGGGGAGGTCGAGTACTTCCTCTGTACGCAGATGGACGGCATCACGACCGCCGGGGAGATCGCGCGGCGCCACGACGAGCGGTTCGGCAGGGCGCTGCCGGTCCGCCAGATCGAAGCGCTCGTGCGCCAGCTGGACCAATACGAACTGCTGGAGCGCGGCGACCGGCCCCTGCGCCGCCGCACCTTCCCGGAATGGATCGACCCGGAGCGCTTCCTGGTCGTGAAGCACTTCCGCTGGCGGGGCGCCGACCGGTTCATGGAGCGTCTCGCGCGCGCCGCGTCACCCCTGTTCAGCCGATCCGCTGCCCTCCTGGCCGCGGCGGCCGTCGTCTGGGCGATCCACATCCTCTACACGCGATGGGATCCATTCCTGTCGGCGATCGGATCGCGCTGGGGATACGAGTACTTCCTCGCCGTGATACTGCCCGGCTGCCTGGTGGTGCGCAGCGCCCGCTCGCTCGCGCATGGCCTGAAGGCGAAGCGCGAGGGGGGACGCATCCCCGCCGCCGGACTGGCGCTCCTCTACTACCTGCTGCCCTCGTTCTACTGCGACTGGTGGAGCGACGTCGTCTGGACGCGCGACAAGTCGAGGCGCTATCGCATGATCCTGGCCGGCCTCTACTTCCAGCTCGTCCTCTGGGCGACGGGCACCCTCGGCTGGTGGCTCAGCCGGCCCGACTCTCTGGCGAACGATCTCTGGCTGGGGCTCGCGCTCTCCTCCGCCCTCACGCTCCTGCTCCTGAGCGCCAATCCGCTCGTCATGATGGAAGGGTACGCGCTGCTGCTGAACTGGCTCGAGATCCCGCGCCTCCGGGAGCGCGCGCTCGCGGTGTTCGGGGCCTGGGCGTTCCTGCAGCCGCCCCCCGAGGCGATGCGCTTCAGGGAGCGCCTGCTGTTCGGGCTGTACGGCGGCCTCGTGACGCTGTACGCGGCGGCGATGGTCGCCCTCCACCTCTGGCTGGCCTGGCTGTGGCTGACCGAGGCGTTCGAGGGCGCGGGCGCCCTCATCACCTTCGGGATCGCCCTCTACATGCTGCAGCGTCCCATCCTGGATTCCCTCGGCCGGCTGCGCGCCGTGCGCTGGCTGTTCGCTCGCCGTGCCGGCGCGCCGCAGTGGGCCGCGCGGATCGCGCTCGCCGGCGGGCTGGTCTCCCTGGCGCTCCTTCCCTGCCACTATGAGACGGGGGGCGCGTTCACCATTCTTCCCGGACGGCGCCACGAGGTGCGGACCCAGATCGAGGGGATGATCGAGCGCGTCTTCGTGCGGGAGGGCGACGGCGTGGAGGCGGGACAGCCGATCGCGCGACTGCGGCAGCCGGATCCCGCGACCGGCCTCGAGATGGCCCGCGCGCGGCTGCGCGAGACGCGCGCCGCGATCCGGCTTCTTCTCGCGGGAGCGAAGGCCGAGGCGGTCGAGCGCGCCGCCGCGTCGGTGCGGGAGGCCGAGACGAAGCTGTCCTGGAGCGACCCGCGCGCGACGCGGTACGCCGAGCTGCACGAGCAGAAACTGCTCTCGCGGCAGGAGCTCGATGACGCCCAGTGGATCCGGGACGGTGATTGGAGCGAGCTGGAGGAGGCACGCGCACAGCTTGCGCTCGTCGCCAGCGAGGCGCGCGCCGAGCAGATCGAGGCCCTCGAAGCACGGGCGCGGAAGTACGAGGCGCAGATCGAGGACTACGAGACCCAGATCGCCCTGTCGGAGCTGACCAGCCCCGCCAGCGGGCGGATCCTCACGCCTCACATCGATCGTGCGGTCGGCCGTTATCTGAAGGCGGGCGATCTGTTCGCCACGATCGGGGACACGCGCACGGTCCTGGCCCGCGTCGACGTGCCGGAGGGGAGCGCGCGGGACGTCGCCGTGGGCGCACCGGTCCGGCTGGTCGCGTGGAGCGAGCCCGACCAGAAGATCGAGGGCCGCGTGATCGGCGTCGCGCCGGTCGCGACACCCGCCGAGGGCGGCCCCGTCGTGCGCGTGACGACGGAGATCCCCAACGCCGGCGGGGTCATCCGCCCCGAGATGACGGGGTTCGCGAAGGTCGCCGTGGGAACGAGGCCGCTCGGCCAGGTGCTGTTCTGGAAGATCGTGCGCTTCGTGCGGGTCCGGGTCTGGTCCTGGATCCCCTGAACCGGCCGCCGGCTCAGACGAGGCTGCGGCCGATCATCTCCGCGGGCGGCTCCAGGCCGGAGAGCGAGAGCACGGTCGGGGCGACGTCGTAGAGTCGCAGGCCGGTGAGCTCGCCGCGCGGCCCCTTCGCGCCGGGAGGCAGGCGCATGATGAAGATCCCCTCCCAGTCGTGGTTGGCGTCGTCCGGGCCGGTGTCGTTGTCGAAGGTGTGGATCGCGTTCATTCCGACCGCCCCGATCGACCTCCAGTCCAGATCGCCGAAGTAGACGAGCAGATCGGGCGCCACGCCCCGGACCTCGGCGTAGATCTCCTCGGGCCTGTAGGCCTTCGACCCGATCGCGCGCCCCGCGGGATCCTCGATCGTCTCGATCGCCGCGATCAGATCGGTGCGGACCTTCTCGTAGTCGGCCGGCTCGATCGTGCCGCGGGGCTCGCGCCCCCGGACGTTGAGGAAGAGGCGGCCATAGTAGCCGCCGTCCCCCCAGGCCTTCGTGCGGCTCCAGTCGATCGCGGCCTTCGCGATCGGCGTCTGCGCGTCCGGATACCTCTCGAGCGCGAGGTAGCCCTGCCGGATCAGCCATTCGTTGAAGCAGATCCCGCCGTCGAGCTTTTTCGCGCCGTGATCGGAGACGACGAGGACGGCCGTGTCGCCAGGCAGGAGCTCGAGCAGCTCGCCGATTCGCTCGTCGCAGTAGCGATAGTAGTCCTCGATCGCGCTCTCGAAGCGGTTCCCCTTCTCGTATCGGGCGTGGGACGGGTCCATGAACTTCCAGAAGCTGTGGTGGATGCGATCGACGCCCATCTCGACCATCATGAAGAAGTCCCAGGGCCGGGTCTCGAGGATGTGGCGCGCGACGGCGAACTGTTTGCGCGTCTTGTCGTAGATACGCCCGAGCAGGCCGTCCTTGTCGTTCGTCCGGAACCCCTCCACGTCGACGACGTACCCTCCCGAGACCTTCTCGATCTCCGCCTGCAGCTCCTTCGGATGCGTGTACGGGAGGGTCGTCGCCGGCGTCAGGAAGCAGCCGACCTGGACGCCGTTCACCGCCCGGGGCGGATAGGAGGGCGGCACGCCGAGAACGGCGACGCGCCGTCCGGCGTCGCCCAGGATCTCCCAGGCCAGGGGGCGATCGAGGATCGAGGCGTTGGCGATCCCGTACCCGTCGTAGGTGTGATTCTTCCGGTTGCGGAAGCCGTAGATGCCCAGCTGGCCCGGATCCCGGCTGGACATCATGCACGCCCAGGCGGGCACCGTGATCGGAGGGTTGCTGCTCAGGAGCCGCCCGTGGCACCCCTCCTCCATGAGACGGCGCAGGTTCGGCAGCGACTCGCGGAAGCGATCGAACACGAGGGCGGGTGCGGCACAGTCGAGCCCGATGATGGCGACCTTCAAGGCGGCTCCTGGGACGGCGTCGGATCTGGCATGATGCACGGGCGGGCGGGGCACCGGCCCCGCGGATCCCTCCGCCTCGCGATGGCGCGCCGTGGGCCCCTAGATATACACCGAGGGGCGGCGCGCGCAAGGGTTTTCTGGAGATTGGACCCGGTTTCATGGCGGTCACGCTTCTCATCGTCTTCGGCTTCGTCACGGTCGCGCTGTGGGCGGCGACCGCCGCGCGCCTCGTCCTGGCCCTGCGAGCGATCCGTCCCCTCTCGGCCCTGCCGGAGGCTCCGCCGCCGGGCGGCCGCCTGCCCTCGCTCTCCGTCGTGGTGACGGCGCGGGACGAGGCGGACCAGATCGAGTCGACCGTGCGCCGCCTGCTCGAGCAGCGCTATCCGGAGATCGAGATCGTCGTGGTCGACGATCGCTCGACCGACGGAACGGGGGCGATCCTGGACCGCCTGCGCGACGGGCTGCGCGCCGGCGAAGAACGCCTGAGAATCGTCCACAACCGCGATCTCCCGGAAGGGTGGCTCGGCAAGTGTCACGCGTGCCACCTCGGTGCGAGCCGGGCCCGCGGCGACTGGATCCTGTTTACCGACGGCGACGTGTCGATCGACGATCCGGATCTGCTCGCCCGCGTGGTCGCGCACGCCGAGGCCGGCCGTCTCGATCACGTCGCCGTGTTCCCCGACCTGCGCCCGATGACGCCCCTGCAGGCCGGGCTCGTCGCCGCCTTCGGTCAGATCTTCATCCTCGGCGCCCGCCTCGAGGAGATGGAGCGGGATCGGCCGCGCGGAGGGGGCGGCATCGGCGCGTTCAACCTGGTCCGGCGCGCCGCCTACGATCGGATCGGGGGCCACCGGCCCCTGCGCATGGATCTCGTGGACGACTTCAAGCTGGGCATGCTGCTGAAGGAATCGGGGGCGCGGCAGCGTTTCTTCAACGGGGCCGGGATCGTGCGCTGCCGCTGGCATCGCGGCGCGCGCAACGTCATCCTGGGTCTGGAGAAGAACTTCTTCTCCGGCTTCAACTTTTCGATCGCCTACCTCGCCGCCGCCACCTCGATGCTGGCCGCGCTGACCTTCGGCCCGGCGTTCGTGGGCGCCGCCGTCACGGTGCTCACGCGGGGCGACGCGCCGCCGTCGACGCTGGCCGCGGCCTGGCTGCCGTTCGTCTTCCAGATCGCCGCCATGTTCGCGGGTCACCTGCGCGAGGCGCGCCGGTACGGCTACGGCCCGCTCACGCTCACCCTGCTCCATCCGGTGTCGATCGTCCTTTTGATCGCCGCGGCCTGGAACTCGGCGCTCTCGACGCTGCGCCAGGGCGGCGTGCGCTGGCGGGACACCTTCTATCCCCTCGCCGACCTGCGGGCCGGGCTCGTGCGGCCCGGCTCGGGCCGACGGTTCCGCGCCGGCGGCGCTCCCTCCTGAGCGGGGCGCCCCGGCGCGCGCTCGATCGGTTCAGGCGACCTGCAGGACGGCCGAACCGTTCACGCGGCCCGCTTTCAGCCTGGCCAGCGCCCGGTTCGCCTCGGTCAGCGGGAAAATCTCCGTCTCGACGCGCACGCGGGCGGCGGCCGCGACGGCGAGGAGATCCCGCCCGTCGCGGCGCGTGCTGGCCGTCACGGTGCGCAGCACCCGCTCGTCGAACAGCAGGCCGTAGTCCATCTCCGGGATGGCGTCCATGTGGATCACGGCGCTGCCGAGCGTC
>JBFGDZ010000173.1:0-7057 GCA_041580375.1 Candidatus Polarisedimenticolia bacterium | reverse complement strand
GCCGATTCCCGCCAGGATCGTCAGGTCGTCCTTGCTGTCGAAGACGGGCGGAATGCCTCCCTTCCAGATCTGCAGGAAGGGGTTCGAACAGGACGCCGTAACCTCGAGCCCCTCGAACTCCAGCCAGGAATTCGCCGGAAGGGCGATGTCGGCGTACTCGATCGAGGCCGTCATCTGAATGTCGAGCGAGACGATCATCTCGATGTTGGGATTGACGTTCTTGATCACGCCGTAAGCCCATTTGGCGTTGTTGATCAGATTGACGTTGGTGAAAATCAGAGCCTTGGTGGGCGTCGGCATGTGAGTCTTGCCGGTGAAATTGCGGCGGCCGAACTTCGGCGTCTCCACGACGAGGGCCCGGTCGCCGTGATTCCAGTAGGCCGGCTCCTCACCCTTCGTGTATCCATGCGTTTTCACCGTCTCGCCGGGCGCCTCCGCGTCCAGATTGAGATCGAACGGATCCTCGGACACCCAGCCCTTGAAGCCCGGGCCCGTCCACGGCGAGCCCTGGAACAGCGCCGCCTTGTAGTTCCCGGCCCATGTGTGGCATCCGGCGCCCGGCTGCCCGATGTTGCCGGTGAGCATGAGCGGGAGGTACGCGGCGCGGTTCATCTCGGTGGCGTGGAACCAGTGGTTAATCCCCTCCCCCTGGTGGATGGCGACCGGCTTCAGCGTGGCGAGATCATGTGCCAGCCGCTCGATCAGCGCGCGGGGCGCCTGGGTGATCTCGGCGACCGCGGCCAGGTCGTAATCCCTGAGATGAGTGCTGTAGAGGCTCCAGAGCGTGGCGACCTCCACCGTCCGGCCGTCCGCGAGTTTCATCCTGAACGTCCCGTCGAGAGCCGGGGCGATCCCCTTCGCCGCCAGGCGTCCACCGACGTCGTCCCGGGTGACGGCCCGCGGCTCCTTCGCCACGCGATCCCACACGACGTAGTCGCCCAGCCGCTCGTGCTGATCCGCCGTGAAGCCCTGCACTCTGACCGACGGGCCGTCGCTCGACAGCGACGACCGATAGTCGGGAAAGACCTCATGCGCGCGCAGCCGCTTGAGCGTATCGGTGCGCACCAGAAGCGGGAAGTCCGTGAAGCGGACGACGAAGTCCTCGTCGTACCATCCCTTCTCGATCATCATGCGCGTCACGCCCAGCCACAGAGCCGCGTCGGTCTGCGGGCGGATCGGAATCCAGTAGTCGGCCTTCGTGGAGGGAGGGCCGTACTCGGGCGCGATGACCACGATCGTCGCGCCGCGCTCCATGCATTCGATGAACCAGTGAGAGTCGGTCAGCTTGTTTTCGACCAGGTTCTTGCCGTCCATGATGATCAGCTTGGAGAAGCGCAGATCGTTGAAGTCGCAGTCGGACGTCTGCAGGCCGTGCACCCACGGGTGCCCCGGAGCCTGATCGCCGTGCCAGGTGTAGTTGGACCAGTTCCGGCCGGCCAGGGCCTCGTCGCGGCCGACTCCCCGGATCTTCGCGTCCAGGAGGGCCAGGGAGTTGTTCAGGCGGTACATGCCGTACTTCCCGATCACGCCGAGCAGGCCCATGCCCCCGCGCATCTTGACGCACCGGGTGCCTGCGCCGCCGGTCTCCTCGACCATCTCCGGCTGGTAGCCCTGGGCGAGCAGCCGACGGGAGCCCTCCTCGCCGCTGTAGCGGGTCGAGATCGCGACGAGCGCCTTCGCGATCACGTCGAACGCGTCGGGCCACGAGATCTGCACGAACTCGTCCTCGCCGCGGCGATCGAAGAGGTACCGGCTCTTCAGCTCCGTCGTCAGCTCGGGAAATCCCGCGTCGGCCCAGGCCCTCCAACCGCGCCTGATGATCGGGTGCTTGAGACGGTAGGGCCCGTAGATCACGCGGTGGAACGTATACCCCTTGGCGCACTGGCGGGGATTCCAGTTGACCGTGGCGTGGTTTCCGTACAGATCGGCGTATTTCTCGTAGTCGTAGGTCGAGCCGAGCCGCGTCACGATGCCGTTGCGCACGTAGGCGCGGACTCGGCACGCGTGGGTGTCGTTCGGCGAGCAGACCCAGTCGAACGTGCGATCGTAGCGGTATTGATCGCGGTAGATCGTCTCCCACTCCCGCGCGACGGCCCCGGCCAGGGGGTTCTGCTCCGGGTCGGCGGCCCTCAGGAGGTCGAGCGGCAGGTGCATGCCGAGCACCGTCGTCCCCGCCCCGACCCCGAGCCACCGGAGGAACGATCGCCGGGGGATTCCCCCACGCGCCTGCACGTCGTGATCGGCCATCTCTCAATCTCCCTTCAGGGCTCGAGCCTCAGTCCCTGCCAGATGGTCACGGACTTCTTGCCGTCCCGGTCCCCCGCGCTTCCGTTCCAGACGGCGAACGCCACGGGGACGGTCTGTCCGGCGCCCAGACGGGCGGCATCGCTCCCCCGGACGGTGAGCTTGCGTCGGAACATGACGCGGTAGGTCCCGGTGGCGTAGATCCCCTTCGCGTCCAGGGAGCCGTTCGTGTCCCCGCGCGCGCGCAGTGTTCCGAATCCGCGCGCCACCAGGTCCTCCGAGGCGCTCCGGCGCGTCGGGTCGGACACCAGGTTGCCGGCGCCCCAGCCGGTGACGAAGGTCGGGTCGCTCTCGAGCGTCAGCGCCCCCCGCGTCGGTTGCTCCATCGGGGAGAGCGTGAGGTTCGGATAGGAATCGATGCCGATGTTCGGATAGACCTTGTCGAGATCCTGAAAGGCCGGCTCGAGATCGGCCTGTCGCTCGGATTTCCACATCCAGATGTTCACGAACCGGTCCGCCTCCCCCATGGCGAAGAAGGGGGGATCGGGGTCGGGCGAGATCTCGACGGCGACCGCGTCGCGGAAGTCCTGCACGCGCATCGCCGTGTGATCGTGCGTGGAGTCCGACCAGACGAGGAGCATCGCCAGCGCCGCCCCGTCGTGCACGGCCCTGACGGAGATCTCCTCCGGCCGCTCGGCCCGCCACCACAGGGGCATGAGGTGCAGGTTCACCGGCGTGGCCTCGTTCCACGCTGAGCTGTCCGGATGAATGGGCAGATCGGAGACTCTGGGCGCGACAATCTCGAACCTCTTCATCTCCACCCGGGCCCTCTGCTCATCGCTGGAGAGCGAGCGCACGAAGTGTGCCAGGTGCCACGCATCCTCCCCGTGGGCCCAGTCGCTCATCGGCATGGGCGTGCCGGGCATGCCGGCCACGATGCGCCGATAGACGGAGGCGGGATCGGGATCCCCCTTGTAGACGCCCAGGGTCAGATCGCGCGGCCGGGTCGGGTATCCTTTGTCGTCGTACTGCTCCTGGGTGCCGTCTCCCCTCCCGGTCGGCCCATGACAGGCGGCACAGGCCTCGTCGAACAGCTCGCGCGCCCGCTCCCGGGCCGCGGCGTCGAAGGGAGGTTCGGGAGGAACCTCGATGACGCCCTGCGGTGAGCCGCCCGCCGGGCCGGAGGCCGGTTTCGTCTCCCAGGGTTTCTCCGCGAGAGATCGGACGTAGCGCACGAGAGCCCAGCGCGTCCGTTCCGGCAGATGCTCCCAGGAGGGCATGGCCGAGCCCGGCATGCCGCGCGAGATGGTCCGGAAAAGGTCCTCGTCGGTCGGCTTTCTTTCCCAGGTCGAGACCAGCGCGTAGCGCGCCATGACGAAATCCCGCGGCTTGGGATAGAGCAGATACGCCGCCTCGCCGTCCCCCTTCCCTTCGGGACCGTGGCAGGCGGAGCACTGGCGCTGGTAGGTCCTACTGCCGAGGGCGAGCAGCTTCGCGGAGTCGGGAGGGGGGCCGTCCGGACCCTGGGAGGCCTGGCGGGAGCACGCGGCTCCGGCGAAGAAGAGGGCCAGCAGCGCTGCCATCGCGACGCGCCTCATGTCCACCTCCGCTCGGGGATTCCGACTGTCGCCGGGATCGGGCTCCCGGCCGGCCGTCCGGGAGCATTCATCGCGCGCCGGCGGGCGCATATGATCTGGATCAGGGGATTGTGGAGATCGGCACCGCCGGCGCGGGCCGGACGTCTTCAGGCGAGGTCGGCAGGGGGTATCAGGGCGCGGCGCCGTCCGGCGCGGAGTTCAGACCCCGGAGGAATTCCCGCGCGACGCGGGCCACGTCCCGGCCCTCGCCGTCGACCCGGTAGTTCAGGGTCCTCATGCGCTCCTCCGAGATCGAACCGGCCAGCTCGCTCAGTGCGGCCCCGATGTCGGGGTGGCGCGCGAGCGTGCCGCGCCGGACGACGGGCGCGGCCTCGTACGGCGGGAAATAACTCCGATCGTCCTCCAGCGCCACGAGGTCCAGGGCGGCGATCAAGCCGTCGGTCGAGTTCCCCACGGCGACGTCGATCCGTCCCTTCTCGATCGCCCGGAAGACGAGTCCCAGCTCCATCGTTTTCGGCGGCCCGGCGAAGCGCAGGCCGTAGCGCTCGATCAGCCCGCGGTACCCGTCGGCCCGCTCATAGAACTCGAACCCGAACCCGATGCTCAGGTCCGGCGCGTGGGGGTTCAGGTCCGAGATGCTCCGCAGACCGAGCCTCCGGGCCTCCCGGCCCCGCACGAGCACGGCGAACGTGTTGTTGAAACCGAGCGGCTCCGTCCACTCCAGATCGAAGCGCCGGCGGTACTCATCGCGCACGTGCCGCAGGATCTCCGGAGCGCTCGCCCCCGGTGGCTCGTCCAGGATCGCCATCAGGGCCGTGCCCGTGTACTCGACGTAGAGATCGATCTCCCCTGCCGTCAGAGCCTCGTGGCAGATGAGCGTGCCGCCGAGATTCACCCGGCGCTCGACCGGGAGGCCGGCGCGCGTCTCGATCTGCTGCGCCACCATCTCCGCCAGCAGGACCTGCTCGGTGAAGTTCTTGGAGCCGATGACGATCGGCCGCTCCGCGCCGACGCCGCAGCCCGCCGCGAGCGGCAGGAGCAGGAGCGCGAACCGGCGCATCGATCGCACGCCGTCAACCCCCCGGCCTGAGGAGACGCTCGAGGAGGCCGAAGGCCCCGTCCGCCAGGACGGCCAGGAGCGCCGCCGGAATGGCGCCGGCCAGGATGATCGGGTTGTTCACCATCGAGAGCCCCCGGAAGATGAAGGTCCCGAGGCCGCCGGCGCCGATGGCCGCTGCGATGGTGGCGATCCCGATGGAGATCACGGTCGCCACGCGGATGCCGGCCAGGATCACGCCCGCGGAGAGCGGCAGCTCGACCCGCATCAGAAGCTGGCGGTCGGTCATGCCCATGCCCCGCGCCGCCTCGATGACGGCCGGATCCAGGCCGGTGATGCCGACGTGGGTGTTGCGGATGATCGGCAGGAGGGCGTAGACCGTCAGGGCGACGATCGCCGTGCGGCTCCCGATCCCGCCGAGCAGCGGCAGGGGGATGAGCAGGCCGAACAGCGCGAGGCTCGGCACCGTCTGCATGACGTTCGCCATGCCCAGCACCCAGCGGCCCAGCCGGGCGTGCCGCGTGACGACGATGCCGAGCGGCACGCCGACGAGCGCGGCGATCAGCATGGCGACCGCGACGAGCCCGATGTGCTCCAGGGTCGCCGCGAACACCTCGGCGCGATGGCGGACGAGATAATCGAGAAAACCCACGAGTCTCTCCTCCGGAAAACCAGCGATGGACTCAGAGATCGACTTCCTGGTCCTGCTCTCTCAGCACGGCCAGGTATTCCGCGGCTTCGTCCTCCCTCGCCGCGCGGAACTCGCCGGGCGTGTGCAGCCCCGCCAGCCGGCCGTCGGCGAGCAGCGCGATACGCGTGCCGATCAGAAGGGCCTCGCGCACGTCGTGGGTCACGAAGACGATCGTCTTCCGCAGCCGCTCCTTCAGGCGCCGGAACTCGCGCTGCATCCCGGACCGCGTCAGAGGATCGAGCGCCCCGAACGGTTCGTCCATGAGGAGGAGCGGGGGATCGGCGGCCAGCGCGCGCGCCACGCCGACCCGCTGCCGCTGCCCCCCCGACAGCTGGTGCGGCCGCCGCGCCGCGAAACGGGCGGGATCGAGGCCGACCAGGTCGAGCAGATCGCGCACGCGGTCGCGCACCCGCCCGGCCTCCCAGCCCTCCAGACGCGGCACGAGCCCCACGTTCCCCTCGATCGTCAGGTGGGGCATCAGCCCCACGTCCTGGATGACGTATCCGATGCGCCGCCGCAGGCGGATGGGATCCCACTCGGTCGTCGGGCGGCCGTCGATGAGCACCTCCCCCTCCGTCGGCTCGAGCAGCCGGTTGATCAGCTTCAGCGTCGTCGTCTTCCCCGAACCGCTCCGCCCCAGCAGGACCAGCGTCTCCCCGCGCCGGACCGTGAAGTCGATGTCGCGCACGAGCGCGCGACCGCCCGGCAGGCGGTACCCGGCGCCCCGGCACTCGATGACGCCGTCCTGATCGGAGGGGCTGGAAGCCGCGTCCCGCACGCGTCAGCTCCGCCGGGAGGTTCGGACCGGTGCACCGCGCGTTGTTGACAATTCGCGGCGCATTCGATAAACAGTGGTGCCCATCATGATCTCACGAACGGAACGACCGCGCGCCGGCGGTGCCCTTCTGGCCCGGGTGGCCGAGGCGCGCCGGCAGAGCGACGCCCTGTTCGGCCATCTGAAGTCGGAAGCGATCTTCGATCGGCCCATCCCGGAGCGCCACCGCTTCGTCTTCTACGTCGGACATCTCGAGGCGTTCGACTGGAATCTGATCGGCCGATACGGACTGGATCTGCCCGCTTTCGACGCGACGCTGGACCGCCTGTTCGCGTTCGGGATCGATCCAGTGGATGGCGATCTGCCGGATGACCGGCCGGAGGACTGGCCGCGCGTCCCGGAGGTCCACGCGTACCGCGATCGCGTCCGCAACACGGTGGACGATCATCTCGGATCGGTCCTCCGGTCTTCCCGCCCACCGTCGGCCTTCGAGGGCGACACGCTGCTCCACGTCATGGTCGAGCACCGTCTGATGCACGTGGAGACGCTCGCCTACATGCTGAATCAGATGCCGCACGATCGGTTGCAGGGCGAGGCGATCATACCAGAACCGGCCGAGCCACCCGCCGGCCCGCGCAGGGTGGAGATCCCCGAGGGCCGCGCGACGCTCGGCATCCCCCGGCGGGGCGCCG
>JBFGDZ010000172.1:0-7137 GCA_041580375.1 Candidatus Polarisedimenticolia bacterium | reverse complement strand
CGCGTCCGGGAGATGGGCCTGCTGAGCGAGAACGAGATCCAGGACTGGCGCTCCCGCGCGAAGAAGGAGGTCGAGGAGGCGGCGCGGGCCGTCGATGATCTCCCCTACCCCGATCCCTCGACGGCGACGGGGGACATCTATTCTCCAGCGACCGTGGTGGCGGAGGAGAGCGAGCCGGCGCCGATCTCCGAGAAGCCGATCACGATGGTCGAGGCGATCAATCACGGGCTTCGAGAGGAGATGGAGCGCGACGAGAAGATCGTCATGTGGGGAGAGGACATCCAGGATCCGAAGGGCGGCGTGTTCGGCGTCACCCGCGGGCTGACGGACGCGTTCCCCGGCCGCGTCGAGAACGCGCCCCTGGCGGAGGCCACGATCGTGGCCATGGCCCAGGGCATGGCCATCGCCGGATACAAGCCGGTCGTCGAGATCCAGTTCGCCGATTACTCGTTCCCGGGCTACATGCAGATGCGCAACGAGATCCCGACGCTCCGGTGGCGCAGCGCCGGCGCCTGGTCGTGCCCCATGGTCGTGCGGGTCGCCGCGGGTGGATACATCCGCGGCGGGCCGTTTCACTCCCAGAGTCCCGAGACCCTCTACGCCCACACGCCCGGCTGGTACATCGCCTATCCGAGCACCGCCGCCGACGCGAAGGGCCTCATCAAGACCGCCTGCAGGCTGGACGACCCCGTGCTGTTCTTCGAGCACAAGGGGCTCTACCGACAGGTCTACACGAAGTCCCTCGAGCCGGGGCCGGACTACCTGATCCCCTTCGGCAAGGGCAGAATGGTGCGATCGGGCGACGATCTCACGATCGTCTCCTGGGGACGGACCGTGCACCTCGCGCAGCAGGCCCTCGGACAGCTGGCGAACGAGGGCGCGGAGCCCTCCGTCGATCTGATCGATCTGAGGACGATCGTGCCGATGGACATGGAGATCGTCCTCGAATCGGTGCGCCGCACGGGCCGCGTTCTCGTGGCCCACGAGGCGCCGCTGCTCGCGGGCATGGGCGCCGACGTCGCGGCGCGCATCGCGGACGAGGCTTTCGAATACCTCGACGCCCCGATCCGGCGGATCGGCGCGCTCGATTGCTTCGTGCCGTTCGCGCCCAACCTCGAGGCGGCGGTCCTCCCCAGCGTGGACGGCATCGCGGCCGCCATCAGGGACATCCTGGCCTACTGAGACGCCCCACCCCCGGGGCGATCGATCGAAACAGCAGCACGGCCGGCCGCGCCCGGCGCGCCGGCCCCGAGAGGCGGTCATGCCCGGCAGGCGCGTACTCCGGATCCCGTCTCCCTCGCTGGTCGTCATGGTGGGGGTGGCCGGGTCCGGCAAGAGCACCTTCTGCGGCCGTCATTTCCTCCGCACGCAGGTCGTCAGCACCGACTTCTGCCGCGCCCTGGTGGGCGACGACGCCGCGGACCAGAGCGTCAGCGATCCGGCCTTCCACCTCGCCCATCTGATCGTCGACGAGCGCCTGCGCCGGCGGCGGCTGACCGTCTTCGACGCCACCAGCGTCCAGACCCGGCACCGGCGCGAGCTGCTGTCCATCGCGTCGCGCCATCATCTCCCCGCCGTCGCGATCGTCCTGGATGTTCCTCTGGCCGTCTGTCTGGAACAGGATCGCGGCCGGACCGGCCGACGCGTCGGGCGGCGCATCATCGAGTGGCAGGCGCGCGCGCTTCGCGAAGGCTGCGAAGGCCTGCGCCGCGAGGGGTTCGCGCGCGTGCATCGGTTCGTAGCCGCCCGCACCGCGGCCGAGGTCCGGGTAACCCTGCAGCCGCTCGCGTGCGACCGTCGCGGCGAGAGCGGCCCATTCGACATCATCGGCGACGTGCATGGATGCGCCGGCGAGCTGCGCGTCCTGCTGCGCCGGCTCGGGTACCGCCGGCCGTCGCCGCGGCGCGCCTACCGGCACCTCGGCGGCCGTCGTGTGATCTTCCTGGGCGATCTCGTCGATCGCGGGCCGCGCGTGGTGGAGGCGGTCCGCATCGCCCGGAGCATGGTGGAGCAGGGTCACGCCCTGTGCGTTCCCGGCAATCACGATCTCTCCCTGCTGCGCCGCCTGAACGGGCGCCCGCGCGCGGCCAGTCCCGGGCTCCGGATCTCCCTGGATCAGATCGGGGCGCTGCCCGCGGATCGCCGGCGCCGCTTCGCCCGCGAGTACGCGGGCTTCATCCGCTCCCTGCCGCCGCATCTCGTCCTCGACGGCGGGCGCCTGGCGGTGGCGCACGCCGGACTGCGCGACGAACACGTCGGCGGCGATTCCCCCGGCGTGAGGCGGTTCGCACTGCACGGCGAGACGACGGGCGAGGTCGATCGGTACGGCCTGCCGGTGCGGGTGAACTGGGCCGCCTCCTACCGGGGCCGGGCCCTCGTGGTCTACGGACACACGCCGGTCGTGGAGCCCGAGTGGATCAACAATACGGTGAACATCGACACGGGCTGCGTGTACGGCGGCCGGCTGACGGCGTTGCGCTATCCGGAGAAGCTGCTGGTCGGCGTTCCGGCGGAGCGGGCCCATTACCGATCGCGGCGGACGATTCCCCGCCGGGTCGGACTGAGGGCCGAGACGCGGGCCCTCCCGCCGGCTCAGCGCAGGCGGTCGAGCTCCCGCCGGAACGACGCGGCGTCGAGAATCGTGTCCCACCTGGCGACGGCGCGGCCGCTCCGATCGAGAAGGACGGAGTAGGGGATCGGGCCGGGCAGGTCGAAGGCCGCCAGGATCGGATCCTGATCCCCGTCGTAGATGAGGTTCGGGTAGGTCGCTCCCGCCTCCGCCAGCGCCGAGCGGACCTTCGCTTCCGTCTCCTCCCCCTCGCCCGTGACCCACGCGTCGAGCGAGACGCCGATGAACGCGGGCCCGTCCCGCTCGTGCTCCCGCGCCAGCCGGGCGAGATCGGGGAGCTCCTGAACGCAGGGCACGCACCACGTCGCCCAGAAATTGACCAGCACCGGGCGGCCCCGACGGGCGGCGATCTCCCCGTGGATGCCGTCCAGATCGGAGAACGCGACCGACACGGGCACGGTTTCCGGCGGGCGCGGTTCACCCGATCCGGAGCACGCGCTCAGGGCAAGGAGGGCGAGGAGCGACATCGTGCGGTGCACGGGACGGGACGACATTCGATCTCCTTTTCGCTCGTCGGGCGCCCCATTGTAACGCGACCATTGATCTTATCCGGACGGACCCCTAGAATCCCGGCATGATCGAACGCCATCCATGGGGAGGCCTGGCCGATCCGGCGCTGTCACCTCCGCACGACGTCGTCATCCTGGGCCTCCCGTTCGAGGGCGGAGCCTGCTGGCGGGAAGGCGCCGCGGAGGCGCCCTCGAAGCTGCGCGCGATCTCCGCCACGTCGCCGGCGATCTCCGAGGAGGGGATCATCGTCGAGCCCGACGGCCTGCGCGTGCGCGATCTGGGAGACATCGTCCCCGAGCGGCCCGGCCCGGCGGACGACGCGGCGCGGCGCGCCTATTTCGATCGGATCGAGACGGCCGTGGCGCGCGAGTTCAGGATGGCGGCGATGGCGGGTCGGGACGCGTTCCTCTTCTCCATCGGCGGCGATCACTCCGTCACGATCCCGCTCGTCCGGGGATTCTCCGGCCACTTCCCGGAAGGGTTCGGCATGATCCTGCTCGACGCCCACCCCGATCTGTTCGACACCTACGACGGATCGCCCCTGTCGAGCGCCTGCCCGATGCGCCGCGCCCTGGACGGCAGCCGGCTCCGGCCGGAGCATCTGCTGATCCTCGGCACCCGCTCCTACAACCGCGAGGAGCTGGATTTCATGCGTGAGAAGAAAATCCGGTTCGTGCCGGCGGTGGAGATCGAGCGCCTCGGCGTTCAGAGGGTGCTCGACCTGGCCTGCGAGCGGATGGACGGGATCGGGAACCTCTATCTCACCCTCGACATCGACGTGGCCGATCCGTCGTGCGCTCCCGGGACCGGCGCGCCGGTGGCCGGCGGGCTCTCCGGCCGCCAGGTGATCGATCTGACGCGCGGCCTCGTCCGATCCCTGCCGGTGCGGGCGATGGACATGGTGGAGATCGCGCCGCGGCTCGATCCGACCGGAGCGACGCTCTTCCTGGGACTGCAGGTCGTTTTCGAGACCTTCGCCGTCCTCGCCGAGAAGCGCAAGCCGAAGCCGCGCCGGCGATCGTCCTCTGCGGCCGCGGACTGAGCCGCCGCCCGCGCCCTCCGCGCGCCGGGATCCGCGGCGACGCGGACCTTCCGATCCCTTCAGATCAGGGAGCGGCTCTGTCCGCCGTCGACGTTGAGGCAGGCGCCGGTGACGAGGGAGGCGCGGGGCGAGGCGACGAAGACGATCGCGGCGGCCACCTCGTCCGGCTCGCCGAAGCGCCCGCGAGGTAGCTCCCTCTTCACGAACGCCTCGATCTTCTCCGGATCCTCGCGCCGGCGCCGGTCCCAGGAGCCGCCCGGGAAGATCACCGATCCCGGAGCGACGCTGTTGACCCGCACCCCGTGCGGCGCGAGGTCCCGCGCGCAGCTCTTCGTGTAGGCGATCAGGGCGGCCTTCGCGGCGTTGTAGGAGACGGCGCCTCCCCACTCGCGCCCGAAGATCGACGACACGTTCACGATCGAGCCGGACCCGCGCGTTCGCATCCCGGGGACGACGAGCCGCGTCATCCGGACCGCCGCGCGCAGGTTGGCGCCGAAGGTGTCGTCCCAGTCGGGATCCCCCGCCTCGATCCCCGGGTCGCCGCGCGAGCCCCCGACGAGATTCACCAGAACGTCGATGGCGCCGAACGCCTCGAGACCCTCCCGCACGGCGCGCTCCGCCTCGTCCTGCCGCGTCGCGTCCGCGCGGATCGGAAGGACGCGCGGGCCGGCCGCGGCGACCTTCTCGATCGAGGCGGCCTTCCGGATCGCTCCGGCGGCGGCGGCGAGATCCTCCGCGCCGCGGGCCATGATCGCGACCCGGCACCCCTCGGACGCGAACGCGCGCGCCGTCGCGAGCCCGATGCCGCGGCTGGCGCCGCACAGGAGAACGGCCCGGTCGCGCAGTCCCAGATCCATCGTCCCCCCGCCGTCGCTCAGGACGCCTCGAGCTCGAGGATGTAGTCCTTCGCCTGGCGCGAGCGCGGGCCGTCTGGCCGGATCGCGAGATAGCGGCGGAACGCCTCGAGCGCGGCCGCCTTATCGCCGGCGCGGTGGCGCAGGACGCCGATCGCGAACAGCGGCTCGGCGTAGGACGGATCGAGCCGCGACGCCTCCCGGTAGCGGTCCGCAGCCTGCGCCCGCAGAGCCTCGGTCTCGCCCGGTTCCTTCGCGCCGGCGGCCCGCGCCTCGAGCAGCTGCCCGTAGAGATAATGCGCCACGGCATCGTTCGGGGTCAGGTCGAGGACCTTCTGGAGCTCGGCCTCCGCCACGCCGAGCCGGCCCGCCTCGAGGTTCATCGCCGCGTTCTCGCGCACAAGGACCCGCGTCCTCATCCTGAACTCGCGCGGATCGGAGGCCGCCTCCCCGCCCGGGGCGCCGGCGTACTGCGCCGCGATCAGCTCCCGCGTGCTCTCGATCCGCTCGTCCAGCCGCGGATGGCTGCCGAAGAAGAACACCTCCAGCTTCCGGTCATCGCCGTGATCGTCCTTGAGGATCTCGAACACGCGCGGCGCCTCTCGCGGATCGTAGCCGGCCGCCACCATGCTGTTCACGCCGACCCGGTCCGCCTCGCGCTCCAGGTCCCTCCCGAACCCGTGCACCGCCGCCAGAAACGCCAGCTGCATGCCGAGCGCCACCATGATGTTGCCGACCTGGTTGAGCACGTAGGCGGTGCTGTAGTCGCCGGCCTCCGCCTTGCGCCCCGCCGCCGTCGCCACCGCGATGCTCCCGACCAGGGAGGCGATGGAGAAGCCGATCGCTTTATTGCGGGCGCTGCGGCGGAAGCGGAGCGCGTGGCGCCCCGTGGCGTGCGCCGCCTCGTGCCCCAGGACCGTCGCCAGCTGCGACTCGTTCTCGAGCCGGGCCAGAAGCCCCGTGTGGATGTAGATCGATCCTGTCGGGTACGTGAAGGCGTTGAGGGACGGATCCTGGATCGTCGAGACGCGAACCTTCAGAAGCTCCTCGGAGCGCGCCTCGGCCGGCACGACGCTCCGGGCGACCCGGCTCAGGTAGTCGTCGAGCAGGGGATCGTCCCGGATCTTCATCTTGTCCCGGAGCTTCCTCTCCTCCTCGGTCGCCTCCTGCCACATCTCCCGCTCGTCCCGCTCGAGGGCGAACGGCCCCTCCTGACCGATCGCGGGAAGGCGCGTCGTGAGGCACCCGGTCGGGCCGGTGGCGAGCAGGCAGATCAGGACGGCGAAGGCCGTCGTCCGGCGGGCGGGGGAGCGGGGCGCTGTGAGAGCGGTCGTGTCGGGCATCGTGCCTCCCGATGCGACGCCGGCCCGGTGCATGGCGCGCGGGCGCCGGCGCGTTCCACGCATCGTAGCACGCCCGGCCGGGGCCTCCCAGAAGGTCCGGCCGCGCCGATCAGGGCGACCCGATGTGGCGCACCCTGCGGAGGCGGAGCCTCGTCTCGGTACTCGCCTCGAAGATCGCCGCGTCCCCGACCGGGGGCGTGGCGCCGTCCGACGCCTCGATCTCCAGGATGAAGCCGCCCGGCCGGGACAGGGATGTGAGATCGATCCACGGGGGCAGTCGGGATGCCCCGAAGGCCACGCGGATCCGCGGGCCCTCCGCGGGGATCAGATCGACGCGTCCGAATCCGAAGCGCCCGATCGCTAACTCGATCGCGGAGTCCGGATGCCCCCGGCGGCGGACACAGATCGGGAATGGTGCTTCCCCGTCGAGTTCGAGGTACACGTCGAAGAACCCCGCGGCCACAGCCTCGTCGCACGTCCCGCGCGCCAGCTCGAAGTCCGGGTCTCCGTCCCCGCATCCGAGGGCGGCGTCACCGTCGGCCAGCGTCGGTGGGGAGCCGATCGGCTCTCCGTACAGGATGCCTTCTCCCGGGACGCCGTCCGGCGTGAAGATGAGCCGGCATCCCTCGCTTAGGCGGGGAATGACGTCAAGGAGCGTGAACGACGGAAGAACGCGGATTTCGCCGGCCAGTGCATCCCCATCCGGATCGCCCATGACCAGTCTCGCAACGAGGGTCGAGGGAGCCGACGGCGCGATCG
>JBFGDZ010000171.1:0-7255 GCA_041580375.1 Candidatus Polarisedimenticolia bacterium | reverse complement strand
GCGCCGAGCGCGGCACCCTGGCGGCCAGCCCGTCGAAGTGCCGGTACTCGCGTGTGATCGTCCCGCCCGCGCTCCGGATGGCTTCCGCCACCGATTCATAGGGCCGGGCGGTCCGGATGAGAACCGGCTCCAGGCGGACCTCGCCGCCCGGAGACCGGAACGCGGAATCCGTCGGGTCGGCGAGGGATCGCCCGGCATCGCCGGTTCCGGCGGAGACGATGGGGACCGCGGCCAGCAGCAGAAGACAGACGCTCGTGATCGCGGAACGTCGCAGGGACCGTTTCATGGGCGCTCCTTTCCCGGGGGAGAGAGAGGCTCGATCGGCGCGCGGCGCCGCGGCAACATCCGGCGTTTTCAGATACGCCTAACCCGGGAGTTTGACAACATCCTTTCGCGCGCGGCGGGCGGGCGGTTCGATGCCGGGACAGCATAAACGGGAGAGAGATCAGGTGGCGCGACGGCCCGTCACGGCGCGACGGCCTCGTCGTTCTCCACCGCCCGGTCCAGTCTCCCTTCGACCGCATCACGCGAGTAGAACAGGATGACCGTGCCGACGAGCGCGTCGCCCTTCACGACCGGCGCGACGACGAGCAGGTCCCCCTCTCCGGAGTCGACGGCGCGCACGTCCCTGCCCTCCAGGACGGACGGATCGAGCAGAGCGTAAGCCGATTCGCCCAAAAGCTTCATGTCGGTCGAGGCCTTGATCGTGCCCTCGGGATCCACCAGAACGACGCGGGTGACGAACTTCTCCTTCACGAGGCGACGGAAATAGGCGTTGACGTTCTCGTAGTTCCCCGCCTGTGCCTCGGCACCCACGGCCCAGCTGACCGGCAGGGCAACGAGATTCAGCATGTCGGCCGTCTGCGCGACGAGAACGCGGCGCGCCTCCTCCATGACGGCCGCGCGCTGCCCCTCGGTCTTCCTCACGGCCGATCGAAGCTCCACTTCTTTCCAGACGTAGACCCCGCCGGCCAGGATCAACAGCAGCAGTGCGAAATAGGCGCTGAACCGTCCGCTTCCCTGCGAGCTCATCGGGGGCTCCTTACCATGGAGAGTGCCTTCATGAACGCCGCAACGATCAGTTTACAACATCGCCCCATGCACGCGCTCGCGGCGCCCTGTTGAAGCGGAACGCGCCGGGCCGTCCGCGCTGATCCTTGACAGACGGCCCGATCACTGGTAATAATGATGCTCCGTCTGACACACAACTCTGCGCGAGTCGACTGGACGAACGCCTCTGTTCCATCTCAGAACAATCGAGCGATTCGGAGGAAGAATGACCAAGAAGATGATGTGGACCTGTTTGTGCGCGGCGCTATCTCTCGCCCTGGCGTCGACCGACGCCGCGGCCCTGGTTCAGGATCTGAACGTCGTCCAGTTTCCCGAGCGGAAGGACGTGAACCTCTCGTTCCAGAGGCAGGAGGGTGCTCCCGCGGCGCGGATCGATGCCGTGGTCGAGTACCGTGACGGACAGGCCCAGATCAACCTCGAATACAGCAAGATGAAGCCGGCCATCCTGTTCGGCCGCGACGTCACCTGCTACGTGCTGTGGGCCGTCACGCTCGACGAGCAGGTGGAGAACCTCGGCGAGCTGGTCACGCCGTACGATTCCTACGAGATGGAGTTCTCGACCGGCAAGAAGGCGTTCGCCCTGATGATCACGGCGGAGCCCTATTACCTCGTCGGCCGGCCGTCCGAGCTCGTCATGTTCACCAGCAAGGCCAGCGAGAACAAGCGCGCTCCGAACACGCTGCTCACCTTCTCGGCCTTCGCGCCCGCGCCCGCGCACGCCATGAGGAGCATCGAGACGATCGCGTGGGACTCCACGACCCCGCTCGTTCTCCTTCAGGCGCGCAAGGCCCACGAGATGGCCGAGAGCCGGCAGGCGAAGAGATTCGCGCCGATGATCTTCCAGGAGGCCGGCGAGGCTCTCCAGCAGGCCAACGACATGGCGGAGCGCTCCCCCAAGAGTCGCACGGTGCTCGACCTGGCCCGCCGCTCGGTCGCGCTGAGCAACTCGGCGATGAACATCGCGAGCAGCCGCATCGAGGCGGCTGAGATCGAGAAGCGGGTCGCGAAGAGACGCGAGGAGGTCGCGGCCCTGGAGCAGCGCGCCGCGCAGGCCGAGACCGATGCGCGGCAGGCCCGCACCCTCGCGGACGAGATCCGGACGGAGCTGGATCGCCTCCGCGCGGATCAGAAGCGCCTGACTCTGGAGACCGCGACCCTGACCCAGCAGAAGTCTGAGATGGAGAGCCGGATGGCGCGGCTGCGGGAGGAGATGGCCGCCCTCGAGATGGCTCAGCGGGATCTGCAGAAGGAGAAGGTCGAGCTCGCCGCGCGCCTCCAGGGCGCCCTCTCGCACGTCGCCGAGACCAAGAGCACGGCGCGCGGGTTCGTCGTGAGCCTTCCGGACATCCTGTTCGACGTGAATGAGGCCACGCTCAAGCCCGACGCCAGGATCATTCTCGCCAAGCTGAGCGGCATCCTGCTCATCATGCCCGACCTCGGCGTCACCATCGAGGGGCACACCGATTCGACGGGCAGCGCCGAATACAATCAGCGCCTGTCGGAGCGCCGCGCCGAATCGGTGCTGAAATTCCTCGAGTCCCAGCAGGTCGCGACCGACCGGCTCGCCTCCGTCGGCTTCGGATTCACGCAGCCGATCGCCGAAAACGACACGCCGGATGGCCGGCGGAAGAACCGCCGCGTGGAGATCGTGATCCAGGAGGATCGGGGCTAGGAGCCCGTCCCCGCGGCGTTCCGGGACGAGACGCGCACGTCCAGGGCCGGCGTGGAGAGCACCTCGAAGCCGGCGGTCGCGATCCGGACGCGATCATCCGATCGGTCGACCTCCTCGAGGATGCGCGTGAACAGGCGGTCCTTGGTGGCCCGCCGGGACGTGTAGTCCACGATGTAACGCACGGTGAACTCCACCCAGTTCTCGTCCGCCCTGAGCGTGATCATCGGATCGATGCGCGCCTCCTCGATGCGGTACTTGCGCACGACCTCCGCCCAGGCGTCCTTCGACTGCCGCGCGTAGGAGCCGACCACTTCGCCGACCACCTTCTCCAGCATCTCCCGCGCGTAGCGCCAGTCCGAGCCGTACCGGACCGGGAACGTAATCTCGTCCCACAGGAACGGGAAATCCGCCGAGTAATTGAAGACGGGCTCCTTGAAGACGAAGCTGTTCGCGATCCGGACGATCCGCCCGTTGTACTGGTCCGCCTTCACCCAGTCGCCGAGCTCCATCACCGTCGTGCGCAGCACGCCGATGTCGATCACGTCCCCCTTGATCCCTCCCAGCTGCACGCGGTCCCCGGTGCTGTAGAAGTTGCCGAAGGAGAGCGCGACCCACCCCGCGATACTGGCGATCAGCTCCTGCAGCGCGAATGCGACGCCCGCGCCCGCCACGCCGAACGCCACGGTGAGGCCGGTCAGGCGGTCGCTGAAGACCGTCAGGAGGTACGCCATCGCCCCCAGGTAGCCGATGAAGGTGATGAACTTCCGCGAGCGGTATCGTGTCGCGTTGTCCTTGACGTGGCGTCCGATGGCGCGCTGCAGGAACCGCACCAGCGCGTAGATGACGACGATTCCGAGCGCGGCCGTGATGAACTTACCGACGACCGGATCGAAGAGCCACTCCCTGACTGATTGTTCCATCGACATCGCGCCTGCATCTCCCGCGACCGGGGCGCGACGGGCGCGCGCCCCGCGAAGCCCGACATGGTGCGCCCGGCATGATAGCATCACATCCTGGCCGGTCGATCGGTCGCGCACGGGGTTCGCCAGGGTGGGTCGGAACGTGCGCCGTCGGAAATTGACGCCACAGCCGGGGCCGTACTAGCATCCGTGCCAGGAGGTCGAGGGGCATGAGCACCTACCGCACAGTGGCAAAAGTCGAGGATCTTTCCCCGGGCCGGGGCATCGCCGTGGAGGTGGACGACCGCAAGATCGCGCTCTTCAACGTCGGCGGGAAGTATTTTGCGATCGGCGACGCCTGCACGCATCGCGGGGGGCCGCTCTCGGAGGGGGAGATCGAAGGGCAGACGGTCATCTGCCCGTGGCACGGTGCCTGTTTCGAGCTGGCCACGGGCAAGAACCTGACGCCGCCCGCCCCGGGCGCCGTCCCCTGCTACGGCGTGCGCGTCGAGGGGAGCGAGATCCAGGTCGATCTGTCCTGAAATAAAAAACCCCGGCCGCCGGAGCGGCCGGGGTCTGAATCCCGATCCGGACGACTAGTTGCCGAACCTCCAGGTGAAGCCGGCCGTCGCGTTCATGTGCGTCGAGCTGTCGTCGAACGAGTCCTCGGACACGAGCGACACGTCGAAGCGGAACGCGGCCTTCTTCTGCTTGCCGAAGAAGAACCGGCTGCCGCCGCCGAACTGATATGCCAGGCCGTTGTCGTCCACGGTCGTGCCGCCCAGCTCGACCTCGACGTCCGACCGGCCCAGTCCCACCAGCACGAACGGCGTGATGTGGTCGCGGGGATGGAAGTTCCACATGCCGTTCACCATGATCAGGTTCATCTTGGTGTCGACTGGAGTCGCGCCGACCATGCCATCGTCGGAGGCCGACGAGAACTGGCCTTCGATCTGGATCCGGTCGTTGATCGCGTAGCCGCCGCGCACCGCGTAGTGCGTGGCCGAATCGATCCCGAGATCATCGTCGACGCTCGTCTGACCGAACCCGACGCCGATCTCCTTCTCGCCCTCGTTCATGGCGGCGAAGGCCGGCGCGCCTACACACAACAGGACCAGTGCGGCGAACAGGGTCACTTTCTTCATCTCGTTCTCCTCCCTGAGAAATGGATTCCGTTGCCCGTCCGGATTCATCACCGAGAATAAAAGGTAGGCAGGGTTCGGACCGGAATCAAGCGAATCACCAGAACGTGATCGCCGCCGGGGTCGCGGCGCGACCGCGGGGCGGGAGCCGGTGTCGTGACGGCTCGAGAAGTCGGGATCGGTCGTAGCGAGCCGGCCTCGCCGACGGTTTTTGACGCCGCCCGCGCGGCCGGCTGACGTTTCCGTGCGCGCGACCCGCGGAATCGCCGGTCCGCCCGGGACGTCCCGGGGCCCCGGACACCATCAGAATCCGCGCCCGGTGCGGGTTTGGGCCGTCCCCCCGTGGTAGGATCGGACTCATCGATGACAGTCCGGATCGGCCCCGGCGGCGGCTCCCGGTTGCCGCGGCGGCGTTCGTGAGGAGATCCACCATGAAGAAAATGACATCCCTGTCCATCATTCTTTCCCTGATGGCGATCCTCTGCGCCTGCAGCGGCTCGCCGGGGCGGGCCCGGATGGCGTTCGGCACCCTGGAGGTCCATCTCACCGACGCGCCGATCGACCTGTCGACCATCCAGAGCGTCAATGTCGCGATCACCGGCGTGATCGTCTATCCCCGGGACGATCTCGGCGTCATGCACACCGTCTCGGGCGGGGGCCCGATTCATCTCATGCAGCATCCCGCGAGCTTCGATCTCCTCACGCTGACGGACGGCGCGACGGACCTGCTGGCCTCGGGCGAGGTGCCGGCGGGCGAGTACAGCCGCATCCGGCTCGAGGTCTCGGACGCGTGGATGATCGACGACGAGAACGCAACGATCCCGCTGAAGCTCGAGCCGCACAAGGTCGACGTCCCGATCCGGTTCCGTGTCATAGGCGGACAGCAGACCGCCGTCACGCTGGACTTCGATGCGGCTGCGTCGGTCAAGGTCAACGAGACGAGCTCGGATCAATTCATCCTGAGGCCGGTCGTCACACCGGTCCCCTGACGTCGCGCCGCCTCGTCTCAGGCCGAGATGGCGAAGGACTCGCGGTCGTAGAGGCGGGACGCGATCCAGGACGCGATCAGCGCGAGGAGGAGGCCGGTGGTCATCGCCACGGCGAGATCGAGCGGCAGGATCGCCTCGGCGCGCACGAGCCTCAGGAGCAGGAGGTGCTGGGAGAGCAGCGGGACGGCCATCATCCACAGCTCGGACTTGACCGGGATGATCATGAGGGCGACCGCCGGGATCATCGGCACCAGGAGCAGGATGCTCAGATAGGTCTGGGCCTCGCGGTAGCTCTTGGCGAACGCCGCGATGATCGTCTGCACGGCCGACGCGAAGCAGACCAGCGGGAACGTGACGACGAGCGCCAGGGCCAGGGTCCGGGGGCCGAAGTCCACGCCGATGCCCAGCCGGGCGAGAGGCAGGATCGGCACGAGCGCGGCGAAGGCCAGGATCGTGAGCGTCTGCGAGGTCAGGGCGAAGGCCGTCGTGGCGCCGAGCTTCCCCGACATGATCTGCCAGCGCGGAACCGGATTGGCCAGGAGCGGCTCGAGCGACTGACGTTCGCGCTCGCCAGCGGTCGTGTCGATCGCGAGGTACATCCCGCCCAGAAACGCCCCGATGATCAGGATGTACGGGAGGAACCCCAGCAGCAGCCCGCCCCGGCTCGCCGCCGTGGACTGGTCGCGCTCGATCATCGCGACCGGCCTCACGACCTGGGGGCTCAGTCCGCGCGCCAGAAGGCGCAGCGAGGCCACCTGCCCCCCGTAGGCCTCCAGAGCGCCGCGGACGCGCTCGAGCGACGATCGCGTTTCGCGGCGGGACGCGTCATGGATGATCTCGACCGGCGCGGGCTCTCCCTTCTCCCAGGCCTCCGCGTAGTCCTCGCCCAGTCTCAGGACGACGTCCTTCTCCTGCTCGCGCACGGCCCGCTCGGGATCCTCGAGTCCCGGCTCGATGACGATGTTGCGCCCCCTGAGGAACGCGACGAGGTTCGGCGCATGCTCCGCCCCGATGACCGGGATGTCGAGAGGTTTCTCGGCCCGGCCCAGCTCGCGCCGGACCTCGAGCGACACGAGGCCGATCAGCAGGACCGGTCCGAGCAGCGGCCCCAGGACCAGCGCGTTGAGGATGGTCCTCCGGTCGCGCAGGTTCTCGACCGTCTCCTTGCGCAGAACACGGAAGATCGATCTCATCCCGCGAACAGCCCCTCCTCGGTCCCGATCGCGCGCACGAAGGCGTCCTCCAGATTCGTCTCGCCCGTCTGCGCGCGCACCTCGTCCGGCGTGCCCCGCGCGACGACGCGGCCGCGCGCGATCACCACGATCCGATCGCACAGCGCCGCCACCTCCTGCATGATGTGGCTGGAGAACAGAACGCAGCGCCCCTCGTCGCGCAGCCGCTTGAGGAACGCGCGCATGCTCCGCGTCGTCATCACGTCGAGGCCGTTCGTGGGCTCGTCCAGAATGACGTTCGGCGGATCGT
>JBFGDZ010000170.1:0-7271 GCA_041580375.1 Candidatus Polarisedimenticolia bacterium | reverse complement strand
GGGCGGTGGTCTCCAGCAGGAGGCCCGTCGCGCTGAGATTATGGGCCCGGCCGACGATCTCCTTGCCGTCCGCGGTCCCCTGGACCTGGAAGACGACCGTGATCCTCTCGGCCCCTCGCTGCTTGACCGTGAGGATGTGCGCCACGATGCTGAGCAGCTCCTCCGGGTTCTCGGGCTTGATGACGAACTCCGTGCAGCCCGCCTTGAGACATCGGTCCCGGATCTCGTCCGAGCCGGAGGCGCTCATGATGATGATCGGAGTCGCCGCCAGGGAGACGTGCTCGCGCATCTTCGCGCACGCCTCGGCGCCGTCCATGTTCGGCATCTGGAGATCGAGGAGGATGAGCTGGGGACGGTGCTGGAGCGCCAGATCGATCGCCTGCGCGCCGCTGTCGGCGGTGATGACGTCGAAGCCGCCGCGCACGAGGTAGCTTTTCTCGATCTCGAGGAAGAACTTCAGGTCGTCCGCGATCAGAACCGTGAGCTTGCCCAAGCGGTCCTCCGCAGAGCCGTGCGCGCGGAACCTACCACAGGAGCGCGGGCCGGGTCAAAGCGCGGGGGATCGCAGTCTGGGGATCACGGGATCGTCCCGGCGCTCCGCTCCAGTGCCCTCAATCGCTCTTCGGCCAGACGGCGTTCCTCGATCCGGGCCGGTTCCGAACGGGCCAGGAATTCCCTGTACGCTCGCACGGCCTCGGCCTTGCGGTCGAGCTCCTCCGAGGCGCGCGCCAGATCGAGGTAGACGTCGGGATCGGAGGGCGCCGACTGCGCCGCCTGCCGGAGCCACTGAGCCGCGGCCGGCGCATCCCCGCCGCGCAGGAGGGCCCGGCCCAGTCCGGCGAGAACGTCCGCCTCTCCGGGCGCGCGGGCCAGCACGGCCCTGTACTCGGTGATCGAATCCGCGACGTCGCCGCGTTCGAGTAGCAGGCCGGCGAGGGTCGCGCGGATGCCCGGATCGTCGGGAACGATCTCGAGGGCCGCCCGATAGGACGCCACGGCCCCGTTCCGATCGCCCATCGCCTCCTGGCAGGCCGCCACCTCGGCACGCAGGAAGCCCTCCAGGAGTCTGCCTCCCGGGAAGCCGCCCCCGACCGGAAGCCCGCGCAGCGCCCTCTCGTTGACCGGCAGGGCCTCCTCCGGGTGTCCGTCGACGCGCAGCGCCGCGCCCAGCAGGGCGAGCACCGCGGGCGGCACCCCGTTCGTCGCTCCCCCGCCCCCCGGATGATCCGCGTCCAGCCGATCCCCGAGATCGGCGAGAGCCTTGCGCGCGATTTCGGTGCGCTCCCGCCGGAGTTCCGCGAGGCCCGACTCGAGCAGCCGGAGCATGCGCGGCTCCGGGGGCGCCTCCCTCGCGCCCCCGATCACACCCCGTCCGGTCGCCTCGACGAGCGCGGCGCGCATGTCCTCCACCCGGTCGGGCTGCGACGGCGCCAGATTGCGCGTCTCTTCCGGATCGCGGCGCAGGTCGTACAGCTCCGGAGTGAGACCGTCGATGTACTTCCACCCCCGGGCCCGCAGCGCTTCGAGAACGGAACCGCCGAGGAAGACCTCCTGATACGCCGTCGTGACGACGGCCGGCAGGGCCGGCAGCCTTCCGCCGGGATCGAGCAGAGGAACGAGACTGGTCCCCTGGGTCCGCATGCCCGCATCGATATCGAGCAGCTCGACCAAGGTCGGCAGCAGATCGATCCCCCGCACCTGCTCCGGGACCGAGCGGTGGCGCGCCGCCCAGTGAGGAACGCGCATGAGCACCGGTACGAGGACGGTGCTGTCGTAGAGATACGCACCCGCGGCGCTCTCCCCGTGCTCCCCCAGGCCAACGCCGTGCGACGACGCGATCACCACGATCGTATGGTCGAGCACGCCGAGCGAATCCAGTCGATTCAGCAGACGTCCGAGCTCGGCGTCCGCATAGGCGAGGGTGGCGTCGTACGGATCGTCGTGCAGTCTCCGGTAGGACGACGGCGCGCGATCGGACACGAGGAGGTCCGCGATCTGAACCCACAGGAAGAACCGCGTCCTGAAGTTGTCGTCGGCCCATGCGCGCGCCGCATCGATGACCTCGCCCGCGGGGCGGACGACGAGCGACCTCAGCGTGGCGGGACGGTGTGTCGCGCGCGGCGCGTCGAACGTCTCGAACCCCCGCTCCAGGCCGGATGGCCGGCCCAGCGCCCCCGAACCGACGAAGGCGGCCGTCCTGAGCCCGGCCGCACGGATCGCCTCCGCGAGCGTCCCGCGCGATTCGGGGAGGCGTCCTCCGATCGGCGACACGGCTCCGGTGATCGTCGGCATGAGCCCGGTCATCATCGCTGCGTGCGCGGGGAACGTGGACGGCGACGCGGTGACCATCTGCTCGAAGCGGAACCCGTCCCGGGCCAGGGCGTCGATGTGCCGCGTGACGGAGGCGCCGCGCGGCCCGTACACCCCCACCCGGTCCGCCCTGAGCCCGTCGATGGTGATCAGCACGAGATTGGCCGGCCGCAGGGCGGCCGGATCGGGCCTCCTGGGGAGCAGGCGGGAGCGCACGGTGGGGGGCCCGCCGGGCGGAGTCAGCCGGTATCCGAGCACCGACAGGACGCCGGCCACGAACAGCAGGCCGATCAGGGAGAAGATCTGCGCGAGTCCGAAACCGCCGAAGCTCCGATTCATCGGTCCAGAAACTCGTCGAGCAGTATGAAGCCGATCGTCTCGCCGTTTTCCATTCGGGTGCGATCCGCCGGCACGATCGCGATCGCGTTCCCACGGGCGCACGACACGAAGTCGGCCGATCCGCTCGTCGGGAGCACGCGGACGGCGAACGACGACCCATCCCATCGGGCTCGGGCCTGGTAATACCCGTCGCGGCCCCCCCTCTGCCGCACCGTCCCCTCGAGGATGCCCCGGATCGGATCCGGGACGGGCGCCTCGAAACCCGCCATCTTCCGCAGGGCCGTCCGAACGAAAATCTGGAAGATGACGTAGGACGAGACCGGATTTCCCGGGCAGCCGAAGACGAGCTGCGATCCGCGCCGTCCGAAGGCGAACGGGCGGCCCGGCTTGATCGCCACCCGGTCGAAGAGGATCTCCACGCCCCGTGCGCGCAGCGCGTCCTCCACCAGATCATAGACGCCCATCGAGACGCCGCCCGAGACAATGAGCAGGTCGCCCTGGAGGCCCCGCTCCACCCTGTCCCCGAGAACGCGCCGCTCGTCCGGAGCGATCCCCAGATCATCGACGAGGCACCCGGCGCGGCGCGCGAGGGACGCCAACATCGGCCCGTTGCTGTTCCGGATCCGCCCGGCCTCCGGTCTCTCATCCGGGGACACGAGCTCATCGCCCGTGGCCAGCACCGCGACGCGCGGCCGGCCGCCCACGCGGATCCGGATCCGCCCCAGCGCGGCCAGCACGCCGACCTCGGCCGGCCCGATGAAGTCCCCGCGCTCGAGCAGCACGTCGCCGGCTCGGATGTCCTCGCCCCGCGCCGCTCTGTTCTGGCCCGGCCGGACGGAGGCCTTCGCGAGAACGAGGCCTCCACCCCCCGGGATCTCCTCAGTGTCCTCGACCATCAGGACGGCGTCGGCTCCGGGCGGCAGGGGCGCCCCGGTCATGATCCGGGCGGCATGACCCGGCTCGACCCGCGCCATGCGGCCCGGATCCGTGCCCGCCGGTATCTCCTGCACCACGCGCAGCTCGCGGGGCGGTCGCTCGAGATCGGCGGCGATGACGGCGTAGCCGTCCATCATCGCCTTGTCGAAGGCGGGGTAGTCCGCTTCGGCCCGGACCTCCTCGCGGAGGACCCGCCCGTCCGCGTCCAGATAAGAGATCTCCTCCTCCGGGAGAGGGGCGGTGTTCTCGAGGATGTGCGAAAGCGCCCGCTCGACGCTCAGGGGGCCGATCATGCGGGCCAGTATACTCCGCGGGGGATCACGCCGACGCGGCCGCCGAGCGCGCAACGAGGACCCGCTCGATGCCCGCGAGATCGGGCCGGATCTCCTCCACCTGCATCCCGGCCGTCCGATCGTAGATCTCCCGCAGCGCCGCGGCCTGGCCGAGGCCGAACTCGATGATGACGTACGCCCCCGGCTTCAGAAACCGGGGTGCCGCGGCGGCGATTCGCCTCTGAACGCTCAGGGCGTCCGGGCCCGGGGTGAGCGCCGTCCGGGGCTCGTGATCGCGAACCTCCGGCTCGAGCGTGGGGAGATCGTCCTCGGGGATGTACGGCGGATTGCTGAGAACGAAGTCGACCTGACGCTCCAGGCCGAGGTTCTCCAGAGGCTCGAACAGATCCCCTCTGTAGAAGGCGATGCGTCCGGCCACGTCGTTGCGGGCCGCGTTGAGACGGGCCACCGCGAGCGCCGCCTCGGAGATGTCCGTCGCGTGGACCAGGGCGCCCGGTATCTCGCGAGCGACGGACACCGCGATGCACCCCGCGCCGGTGCCGATGTCGACGATGCGCGCCGCCGACGTGGCGCTGCGCGCCAAGCACGCCTCGACGACCATCTCCGTCTCGGGGCGCGGGATCATGACGGCGGAACTCACGACGAAGGGGAGTGACCAGAATTCCTGGACGCCGGTGATGTACTGGAGCGGCTCGCGCGCTGCCCGCCGGGCGACGTCCTCGCGGAACGCGCGCGGGATCTCCGGCCCGACGCGATCCTCCGGGCGCGCGTGCAGACGCTCCCGCCCGCACGACATCCTGCGTGCCAGGAGAACCTCGGCATCGGCCCGTGCGTTCGGGATTCCGGCGGCCGCGAGCGCCTCGCTCCCTTCGCTCAGGAGCGAAGCGACGGTCGGGCCGTTCAGACTCCGACCTCTTCCTTCAACTGCTCGGCCTGCTGGTGGGCGATCATCGGTTCGATGAGGGGTTCGAGCTCGCCGTCGAGAGTCTGCGGCAGCCGGTGCAGGGTCAGGTTGATGCGGTGATCCGTGACCCGGTTCTGCGGGAAATTGTAGGTCCGGATCTTCTCCGACCGCTCCCCCGTGCCGACCTGGTTGCGCCGATCGCGCGCGATCGCGTCCCTCTGCTTCTGCAGCTCCAGATCCAGAAGGCGAGACTTGAGAACCTTCATGGCGCGCGCCTTGTTCTTGTGCTGCGACCGCTCGTCCTGGCACTGCACGACCAGATTCGTCGGCAGGTGTGTGATGCGGATCGCGGAGTAGGTCGTGTTGACCCCCTGCCCGCCGGGGCCGGTGGCGCAGAACGTGTCGATGCGCAGGTCCTTCTCGTTCACCTGGATCTGGACGTCATCCGCCTCCGGCAGGACCGCGACCGTGGCGGTGGAGGTGTGGATGCGCCCCGACGCCTCGGTCTCGGGGACGCGCTGGACCCGGTGCACCCCGCTTTCGTGCTTGAGCCGGCTGTAGACGCGCTCGCCGTTGATCAGGGCGATGACCTCGCGGACCCCCCCGAGCGTGGCGTGGCTCAGGTTGAGCAGCTCGATCTGCCAGCCCCGGCGCTCGGCGTACCGGCTGTACATCCGGAACAGGTCGGCCGCGAACAGCGAAGCCTCCTCGCCACCCGTCCCGGCCCGGATCTCGAGGATGACGTTCTTATCGTCGCTCGGGTCGCGCGGCAGGAGCATCGTGCGCAGCTCGCTCGAGAGCTCCTCCTGGCGGGCCCGCAGGGCGTCGAGCTCCTCGCGGGCCATGCCGCGCATCTCCTCGTCCTGGAGGAGGGTCTCTGCGTCCCGGATCTGCCGGCAGACGCTCTTGTACTCGCGGTATCTGAGGATGATCTTCTCCAGATCGGAGTAGGTCTTCGCCGCCAGGCGGTAGCGATCGGGATCCGCCACGAGGGCGGGATCGCCCATCTGGCGCGAGACCTCCTCGAATTTCTCCTCGACGGCGTCGAGACGGTTCAGCAACTCCACGTTTCTGCTCTCCGGCGCGGGCTCCTCACGGAAATGTAGCACCGCCCGGGGCGGCATGCCACACGATTCGTCGGGAAGGGTGAGGGAGTGCTAGGAGTCGCCGGTCGGACCGGCGGCGGCCGGAGTCGATTTTCCGGGCCCGGGGGATGAGGCATCGGACTTCGCGGGAGCCGGGCGCGCGGCCTTGCCGGTCGCGGCGCTCTTGCCGGCCTTCGCGTAACGGCGCTGGAATCGCTCGACGCGGCCCGCGGAGTCGATCAGCTTCTGCTTCCCCGTGAAGAAGGGATGGCACTTGCTGCAGATCTCGAGGCGCAGATCCCTGTTGGTCGAACGGGTGACGAAGGTCTCCCCGCACGCGCAGACGACGGTGACAAGGTGGTACTCGGGATGGATCCCGGTCTTCATGTTCAGGCTCCAGGAACGATTCGTTCGGGGGGGAGTATAACCCGCCGGGGCCCCCGGGCGCCAGTGGCTGAGGACGGGACGTCCCGGGCCCCGGCGCCTCGGGCACGACCGCGCTGAACGCGCTGACGAACGTCTAGCCCATGCCGCTCATCGAATCGAGGAACTCCTCGTTGTTCTTCGACTTCGCCATCCGCTCGATCAGGAGCTCCATGGCCTCGGTCGGCGACAGCGAGTTCAGCACCTTGCGCAGGACCCAGGAACGATCGAGCTCCTTCTTGCTCAGCAGCAGCTCCTCCTTGCGGGTTCCGGAGCGGGTGATCTCGATGGACGGGAAGATCCGGCGATCGGCCAGCTTGCGGTCGAGGTGAATCTCCATGTTGCCCGTTCCCTTGAACTCCTCGAAGATCACGTCGTCCATCCTGCTGCCCGTCTCGATCAGCGCCGTGGCGATGATGGTGAGGGAGCCTCCCTCCTCCACGTTGCGGGCCGCCCCGAAGAACCGCTTGGGGCGCTGCAGGGCATTGGCGTCGACGCCGCCCGAGAGGACCTTGCCGGAGGGCGGGACGATGGTGTTGTAGGCGCGGGCGAGCCGGGTGATGGAGTCGAGCAGGATGACGACGTCCTTGTGATGCTCCACCAGGCGTTTCGCCTTCTCGATGACCATCTCGGCGACCTGCACGTGGCGCGTGGCGGGCTCGTCGAACGTCGAGGAGATGACCTCGCCGTTGACCGATCGCTGCATGTCGGTGACCTCCTCCGGGCGCTCGTCGATCAGGAGCACGATGAGGATCACCTCGGGATGGTTCTGGGTGACGCTGTTGGCGATGGCCTGCAGCAGCATCGTCTTGCCGGTCCGCGGCGCGGCCACGATGAGGCCTCGCTGTCCCTTGCCGATGGGGCAGAGGATGTCGAGCACGCGTGACGAGACGCCTTCGCGCGTGGTCTCCAGCTTGATGCGCGCGTTGGGATAGAGCGGCGTCAGGTTGTCGAAGAAGATCTTGTTGCGCGTCTGATCCG
>JBFGDZ010000169.1:0-7383 GCA_041580375.1 Candidatus Polarisedimenticolia bacterium | reverse complement strand
CAGATGACGGCCTCGATCGAGTACGCTGACATCGCCCTTCCGGCGAATTCCTGGCTGGAGTTCGAGGGGCTCGAGATCACCGCCTCCTGCTCCAATCCGTTCCTGCAGATCTGGAAGGGCGGGATCCCGCCAGTTTTCGACAGTAAGGACGATCTTTCGATCCTCGCCGGGATCGGATCGGCGCTCGCGAAGGTCACGGGGGACCGCCGGTTCCACGACGTGTTCCATTTCGAGCACACCGGCCGCCGGGACGTTTACATCCAGCGCCTGCTCGACACGTCCACCACGACGAAAGGGTACCGGCTCGAGGAGATCATGGCGGGGAAGCACGGGCCCCCGGGCGGATGCCTGATGCTCTTCCGCACCTACCCGCGCATCCCGTTTTACGAGCAGGTGCACGACGACGAGCCGTTCCACACCGATACGGGGCGCCTGCACGCGTACTCCGACGTGCCGGAGGCGATCGAGTACGGCGAGAACTTCATCGTCCACCGCGAGGGCCCGGAAGCGACCCCCTATCTGCCGAACGTCATCGTCAGCAGCAATCCCCACGTCCGGCCGGAGGACTACGGGGTCTCGCCCAGCGCCGAGCACTGGGACGATCGCACCATCCGGAACATCAAGATGCCCTGGGCGCGCGTGAAGGCGACGAAGAACTTCCTTTGGGAGAAGGGGTTCCGCTTCTACTGCCTCACCCCGAAGACGCGGCATCGCGTGCACAGCGGATGGTCCAACGTCGACTGGCACATGCTTTACGATTCGAACTTCGGCGATCCCTACCGGCTGGACAAGCGTGCCCCCACGGTCGGGGAGCACCAGCTCCACATCAACCCGCAGGCCGCCCGCGATCTTCGGATCAACGACGGGGACTACGTGTACGTGGACGCCAACCCCGCGGATCGGCCGTATCTGGGCGCCAGGCCGGGCGATCCGTACTACAAGGTGTCGCGGTGCATGCTGCGCGTGAAATACAACCACGCCTATCCCTACAACATCGTCATGATGAAGCACGCTCCCTTCATCGCGACCGAGCGCAGCGTCAAGGCTCACGAGACGCGTCCCGACGGACGCGCCCTGTCGGACGGGACCGGCTACCAGTCGAACCTGCGCTACGGCTCCCAGCAGTCGGTGACCAGGAACTGGCACATGCCGATGCACCAGACCGACACGCTGTTCCACAAGGCGAAGGTCTTCATGGGATTCATCTTCGGGGGCGAGGCGGACAACCACGCCATCAACACGGTGCCGAAGGAGACGCTGGTGCGGATCAGCAAGGCGGAGGACGGCGGCCTCGGCGCCAAGGGGATCTGGAAGCCGGCGACCACCGGCTTCACGCCGGACAACGAGAACGACTTCATGAGACGCTACCTGGCGGGAAACCTGGTCAAAACGGACATCAAGGAGGGCTGAGACGATGCCGTACGACGATCCGGACCCGCAGGACCCCATGATGCTGATGGGGGTGAGCGTGCCGGCGGACGCGGCGACCCGGGAGGAGATGGCCTACTCGTTCGCGGAGGAGTTCGCGCGGCTCGGGTACGACGAGCGGCAGATCCTGGCCCTGTTCCGGCGGCCCTTCTACGCGGGCGCGCACGGCGTCTACAGGGCGCTCGGGGAGCAACGAGTGCAGGCGATCGTCCGCGAGAGCGTGGGGATCTGGGGACGGATGCGTGTCGTCGATCGCATCGCGGACCCGCGCGCGGCTGCGCCCGGTGCGGAGGAGGGAGACCATGAGTGAGGTCTTCAACTGGCATCTCGGCCGACAGATGGAGTACCCCTACGAGGCGGCCTTTCCCGGGCGGCAGTTCGCCTTCGTGTTCAACATCAACCGTTGCATCGCCTGCCAGAGCTGCACGATGGCGTGCAAGTCGACCTGGACCTTCAGCAAGGGACAGGAGCAGATGTGGTGGGCGAACGTGGAGACCAAGCCGTACGGGGGCTACCCGCAGTTCTGGGACGTCAAGACGCTGGACCTTCTGGAGCGCGCCAATCCGGGCGGCCAGGTCTGGACGGGATCGAACGGCGGCGGCCGGGGCCAGCCGTACGGCCGATTCGACGGCAAGTCGATCTTCGAGGCCCGCGGACCCGTGCTCTCACCGGATTCGTCGCGCGTCCTCGGGTACCTGCCCGCGGACGACGAGTGGAACGCGCCGAACATCTACGAGGACAACCCGGTCGGCGAGAAGGGCGTCCGGGACCAGCTGAGCAAGACGGGGACGACGCTCCCGGTGCACGACACGTGGTTCTTCTACCTCGCGCGCATCTGCAATCACTGCAGCTATCCCGCGTGCCTCGCCGCCTGCCCCCGGAGGGCGATCTACAAGCGCCCCGAGGACGGCATCGTGCTGATCGACCAGAAACAGTGTCGCGGCTACCGGAAATGCGTCGAGGCCTGTCCCTACAAGAAATCGATGTACCGGGGGAACACCCGCGTCTCCGAGAAGTGCATCGCCTGCTATCCGCGCGTCGAGGGCCGGGATCCCGAGAGCGACGGCGCGCCGATGGAGACGCGCTGCATGGCGGCCTGCATCGGCCAGATCAGGTTGCAGGGCCTCGTGAAGGTCGATCCCGACGGCCAATGGACCGAGGATCGGCAGCACCCGCTCTATTATCTGGTGCACGTGGCCAAGGTCGCTATGCCGCTTTATCCGCAGTTCGGGACGCAGCCGAACGGCTACTACATACCGCCCCGGTGGGTTCCGCGCCCCTACCTCCGTCAGATGTTCGGCCCCGGAGTGGACCACGCGATCGAGACCTATGCGAACCCCGACCGCGAGCTCCTGGCCGTGCTGCAGCTGTTCCGGCGATCGAACCGGATCATCTACCGGTACGAACTGAAGGAGGGGCCGAAGTTCTACGAGGCGATCGTGAGGGGCCGCAGGATCACGCTCTACAACGACACGGTCATCGCGTACGGCAGGCGGGGCGAGGAGCTGTTCCGCACCACGGTCGAGGAGCCGGTGCATCTCCGTCCGGCCAAGCACGCGAATTCAATCTGAGAGGGAGGTCGGGATGACCACAGCCACCCACGCCGCGCTCACGGCCGGCCTCGAGCGGGACCGCGATCTCTGCCGGAGCCTCCTGTACGAGGCGCTCTCCATCGGTCTCCGCCCTCCGGATGCACGCACGCTCGAACGTCTCGCCGATGAGGAATCCGTCCTCGCGCTCGCCGAGGCGGCCGCGCTTCTGGACGAGGCGCGCGGCACGGATCTCGCGGCCCTGACGCGGGCGCTGGCGGGATCCGACGACGGACGGAGCCTCGCCACCCTGACGGCCTCGTACCAGCGACTGTTCGGGCACGTCGCGCGGGGGCCGATTCCGCCCTACGAGACGGAGTACGGAAGCGACACGATGTTCCAGAAACCGCAGGAGCTGAGCGACGTGTCGGCCTTCCTCAAGGCGTTCGGGCTCACGCCGGACCCGAGGCGTCACGAGCGCATCGACCACATCGCGTGCGAGCTGGAGTTCCTCGCCTTCATGGCCCGCAAGGAGGCGCACGCGCGCGAGATCGCGGATGCCTCCATGCTCGAGTCCACCCGCCAGGCGGTCCGCATGTTCCTCAGGGACCATCTTGGCCGGTTCGCGCCGTCCTTCGCCCGGCGCGTCCGTGAATCGGACGCGGGCGGATTCTACGGCCGGCTCGCCTCCCTGTGCCTCGCCTTCGTCACCTCCGAGTGTTCGCTGCTGAAGGTGTCGTCCGGTCCGGAGACCCTACGCCTGCGCTTGCCGCTCGAGGACCGCACACCTCTGGCGTGCGGCGTCGCGGGGGGATGCGGCCCCGGCGCGGGAGACGAATGCGAGGAATGAGCGTCTGCCCCGCCATCGATCCGATTCTGGCGGAGCGGGCGGTCTGGGAGGCGCTGCGGGACGACCCGCGGTCCGCGGAGTATCATCGCCAGCGGGACGCGGTCTACACGCTTTCGGATCCCGAGGATCGCGAAGCGGCGTTCGTGCGCCTGCACGCCGAGTGGTTCATCCGGCTCGATGTGGACGCCCCGATCCGCGTCGCGATGAGCGAGCAGGCCGCTACCCTCCGGACGATCCGACGCTGCCTCGTGGCCGCGGCGGGGGAACGAAGGGCCGAGGGCGCCGAGCTGTACGTCGACTCCTCTGGCGCGCGGTCTCTTCTGATTCTGTTGCGGCCGGCCGTGCTGGCCACGCCGGTTCGGGCTCTGGCCCTCCTGCGGGGCGAGCTGATGCACATCGCCGACATGCTGGATCCCGCGTTTCTCTACGAACCGCGGCTTCCGGACCAGCCCGTCGGTCCGGCCCGCGATCGGCTGGTGCAGGAACGCTACAGGATCCTGTGGAACTGTTCGGTGGAGGGCCGACTTGCTAGAATGGGCCGTCTCGCCCCGACCGGCCGGGAGCGCATGTGGACTGAATTCCGCGGCGCCTTCGGATTCCTCGGAGCGGCCGCGCGATCCTGCTTCGAACGTCTCTTCGATGGCCCCCGACCGGGCCATCCGGATTTGGTGGCCATGGCCAACGACCCCGCATCGTCTTCATTGACCGGAGAACCAGGGACCGCCGAGGTCCATCGCTGTCCGCTCTGCGGTTTTCCCACGCGCGACTTCGAGCCCGACCCCGAAACACTGCCCGGCGTGATCCTGGAGAGGATCCGCGTCGATGAGCCGGCATGGCGGCCGGAGCGCGGGCTCTGCCGCCAGTGCGCCGACCTGTACAGGGCGCGGCCGCTCTCGGACGACGAACTGGAGAGGCTGCCGGGTCGGCCGGGCCGGTCGCGCGCAAGGGGAAGCGCGGTCCTTCCGATCATCCTCCTTCTGCTCCTGGCACCGCCGACGCATGCGGGTGCCGCTCCGGCGCCGCAGCCCGGGACGCGTCCCGCCGCCGCGCCGTACACTCCGGCGGAGGAGTGCTCCTCCTGCCACGCCGCGATTCACGACTTCTGGAGCGGATCCCCCCACGCCCTCTCGGCGACGAACCCCGTCTTTCTCGACGCGCTGGAACGTGCGGCGGAGCTGGCGGGGGACGGGACCGCGGCCCGCCGCGCCTGCGTCTGGTGCCACGCTCCCACGACTCTCGTCACCGGCGATCTTCGGCTCGAGCAGCCGATCTCCAGAGAAGGGATCACGTGCGATTTCTGCCATACGGTGAAGGACGTCGATCTCGACAAGGGCGATCACCCTTTCATCCTCGAGCCCGGAGACGTCAAGCGCGGCCCGTTCCTCTACTCGGAACCGGTGGGGCACGGGACCGCCTACTCGCAGCTGCACCACAGCAGTCCCCTGATCTGCGCCGCCTGCCACGAGTTCCGGAACGCCGGCGGCGTCGCCGTTCTCTCCACCTACTCCGACTGGAAGGAGGGCCCGTATCCGGCGCGCGGCGTGCCCTGCCAGGATTGCCACATGGCGCTGGTGCCCGGGTCGGTCGTCGCGGGCGGCGGCAAGGAGAAAGGCTCGCTCCGGGTCGTGAACCTGCACCGGATCGTCGGCGGCAGCTCAGCGGGCCAATTGGCCCGGGGGCTCGAATTGAAGATCGACTCGATGGCCAGGTCGGGAAGCCGGGCGAATCTCTCGGTCATCGTCACCAACGTCGCCGCGGGTCATCCCGTCCCGGGCGGGCTTTCCACCAAGGCGCTTCTCCTGACCGTCGGCGTGGAGTCGGCGGATGGGACGCTGAAGCACGTCAAGACCAAGCGGTACCGTCGCGAGATCAAAGACGAGCGCGGCCGGACGCTGAGGACCGTGCATGAGCTGTTCCTCAAGGGCGCGTCGGTCGGGGTCGATAACCGCATCCGGCCGCGCGAGTCCCGGATGGAGCGCTTCAGCCTGCCGATCCCGCCCGACGGCCGCGCCGTGGTCGCCCGCCTGGAGTATGAGAACGCGAGCGATCCCGAACGTGCTCCGGTGTTGATCCGAATCACCGAAATCCGTCGCGAGCTGTCCCGCTAGATCGCGCCGCCTGTCTGTCGTGGTCGAAACGGGGGCGCAATATTTGCGGCGTGCCGGGCACCGCGCGCGAACGCCTTGCGTAGGGCGTTTGGCGAAATCCCCGTCCCTATCCCGATCCCGTATTCCCAAACCATTTGATTTCCGTAACTTGCGTGTAGGCCGGGAGAGTGGCCACGCTAGCATGAATCTCGCTAACGATCGGTCGGGGCTCTCTGGAGGGGACCATGCGCGACGACAGAGTTGAGAAGTGGGAGAACGCCCGGCGCAGCCTGATCAGGCGCTGGGAGAGGATCATCGAGAGGATCGGGGAGCACGACGAGGCCGGCGTGCTGGAACTCGCGACCGAAATGGACGAATTCTGCGATGAGGCGATCGCGGAGCGTGCGCGGGAGGGCGTCCGCACGGCGCCCGCGCGCAAGCCGGCCGCCGGGCCGTCCCGCCCCGGACGAGCGGTCCGGGAGATCCGTTGCGTCTTCTGTGAGGGCTACCGCGACGGCGAGGGGTGCCTCGGGGTCCTCGCGGAGCTCAACCGGGCGGTGTTCGCATCGAACTGGAAGGAGGCGGATCGCCTGGCCAGCGATTACCTGGTGCGGCTGCGCGGCATGAACCTGGACACCCCGGGGACCGGGAGCGTCCACTGAATCGACCGGAACGGAGGTCGCGGAACCGCCGGCGTGTCCGCGATCAGGTCTGCGCCTCCGGCTCCTTGTCGGCTGAGGTCCGCCGGCCCCCCACCGCCACGCCGTCGGCCCGGTACTGCTTCAGCTTGTACTGAATCGTGCGCGCGCTGATCTTGAGGATCGCCGCGGCCCGGCTCGTCGAGCCGCCGACCGCCTCGAGCGTGCGCAGGATCACGTCGCGTTCGATCTCCTCTAGGCTCGCTCCCGGAACGACCGGGCCGCCGGACTGGGGCTCGGGGGCGTTCTCCTTCGGGAGATTGGGGAAGAGGGGGACGTCGATGATCCGGTCGCGCGACAGGATCACGGCCCGCTCGATGGCGTGCTCGAGCTCGCGCACGTTGCCCGGCCACCCGTAGGCGAGCAGTGCGGCCAGCGCGTCATCCGAGACCCGATCGACCTTCTTGTCGTTCGAAGCGCTGAACTTGCGGATGAAGTAGTCGACCAGCAGTGGGATGTCCTGGAGACGGTCGCGCAGCGGAGGGAGGGGGATCTCGATCACGTTCAGCCGGTAGTAGAGATCGTCGCGGAACTTTCCCTCCTTGATGAGGGCCTGCAGATTCCGGTGCGTCGCCGCGATCACCCGCACGTCGACCGTCAGCGTCTGGTTCCCGCCGAGGCGCTCGAACTGCCTTTCCTGCAGGAACCGCAGCAGCTTGACCTGAACCGTCGGCGGCAGGGTATCCACTTCGTCGAGCACGAGGGTGCCGCCGTCGGCCACCTCGAACAGTCCCTTGCGCTCCGAGGTCGCTCCGGTGAATGCTCCACGCACATGACCGAAGAGTTCACTT
>JBFGDZ010000168.1:0-7444 GCA_041580375.1 Candidatus Polarisedimenticolia bacterium | reverse complement strand
CGCCCTGTCGGATCGCGTCGCGGAACGTGCTATGGACCCCTATTCCGCCGTCCGCCGGGTTCTGTCGAACCTGGAGACGAAGAGCAATCCCCCCCGCGAGGGCCGGAGCACCGGGACGGCCGGGGCGACCGTGCTCGATCACCTGGGAATCGCCGTCCGGAACGTCGAGGAGCGGGTGCCGCTCTACCGGGATGTTCTGGGGCTGTCGCTGACCGGCATCGAGGAGGTCGAGGGGGAGAAGGTCCGCGTGGCCATGCTGCCCGCGGGACGCACGCGCGTCGAACTGGTCGAGCCTCTGTCGCAGGACTCGACGGTTGCGCGCTTCATCGATAAGAGGGGCGAGGGGATCCATCACATCTGCTTCGAGGTGGATGACCTGCAGGCGGCCGTGGATCGGTTCAGCGCCGCCGGCTTTCCGCCCGCCGGGGATCCGGGGCGGTCCGGCGCCGAGAGCTCTCGCATCGCCTTCATTCATCCGGGAAAGACGGGGGGCGTCCTGATCGAGCTGCGCGAATCGGGTCGGGGCGGGCGTTCACGGCGTCCCCGGCGGTCGCGCGCGAGGAAGACCGCGGATGTCCGTGTCCGGGGAGCCGCCGCGAGCGATCGATGAGCCACAAGGTCGTGCGGGGCTCCGACGAGGCGATCCGCGACGTCGGGGAGGGAGCGACGATCTTCCTGGGCGGGTTCGGTCTGTGCGGCATCCCCGAGAATCTCATCCGGGCGCTGGCGCGGCGCGGCACGAAGGATCTCACGCTGATAAGCAACAACGTGGGCACGACCGAACGGGGGATCGGCCTGCTCCTCGTCGCGCGGCAGGTGCGGCGGATGATCGCGAGCTACGTGGGGGAGAACGAGCTGTTCGAGCGCCAGGTGCTGGCGGGGGAGCTCGAGCTGGACCTCGTTCCCCAGGGCACCCTGGTCGAGCGGATCCGCGCCGGGGGGGCCGGTCTTCCCGCGTTCTACACGCCGACCGGGTTCGGCACGCCGGCGGCGGAGGGGAAGGAGACGAGGGATTTCGGGGGCCGCGGCTGCGTCCTGGAGAGGGCGCTGCGCGCGGATTTCGCGTTCGTGAAGGCCCACCGGGGGGATCGGGACGGCAATCTCGTCTACCGCGGCACCGCGCGCAACTTCAATCCGATCATGGCGACGGCGGCGGACACCACGATCGCGGAGGTCGAGCATCTGGTGGAGACGGGTGCACTCGATCCGGCCCATGTGCACACGCCCGGTATCTACGTCGATCGGATTCTCCGGGGTGAGCGTTATGACCGAGCGATCGAGCAGAGAGCGGATCGTCAGGCGCGCGGCCGCTGAGCTGCGCGACGGCTCCTACGTCAACCTGGGCATCGGTCTGCCCTCGGAAGTCGCCGATCACGTCCCTCCCGATATCCGAGTGATCTTCCACACCGAGAACGGCATGCTCGGTGTCGGCCGGATGCCGCCTCCCGGGGAGGAGGATCCGGACCTCGTCAACGCGAGCAAGCTGCCGGTCACACCCACCGAAGGTTGCAGTTATTTCGACAGCGCCGATTCGTTCGCGATGATTCGGGGAGGCCACATCGATCTGACCGTGCTCGGGGCGCTGGAGGTGGACGAACGGGGCAACCTGGCGAACTGGACGGTTCCCGGTCGGCTGGTCAAAGGCATGGGGGGCGCCATGGATCTCGTCACGGGCGCCCGGCGGGTGATCGTCGTGATGACTCACAGGACGCGCGACGGCGGCCCCAAGATCCTCCGTCGGTGCCGGCTGCCGCTGACCGGGGCCGGGGTCGTCGACCGCATCATCACGGACCTGGCGGTGATCGACGCGGGTGCCGGAGGGCTGACGTTGCGGGAGATCGCTCCGGGAATCACGATCGAGCAGGTCGTCGATGCGACGGAAGGGCGCCTGGCGATCGATCCGGAGGGTGTCCGGCCGATGGAGCCGGCGTGATGGTGCGCCCGGCGGGGGTGCGCGCCGCATGCTGATCCCGTTCCTCAGGCCGCCGGCCGTCGTCATCGTCTATCTGCAGAATCCCCGTGAACGGTTCTGGGGCATCGTGCGCCACCTGGACGCGACCGGTCTGGTCGTCCAGGGCCTCGACCTGAACTCGTTCGATGCGTGGGTGAGCGAGATCGTCCGGGGCGGGAGCCGGGCTCCGTTATCGACCGTCTACTATCCGCTCCTTCGCGTCGAGAAGGTCCTGGTCGATTCGGCCGGCAGCGACGTGCCGTCACTGGCGGAGCAGTTCGAACGCCGCGTCGGAAGAAGTCTGCACGACTACGTCGGCGGGGAGACGTGAGGCGGCGCGCGCGGGTGCTCAGCGTGCGCGGCGGGCGGGCAGTCCCTCCGCCTTGTCGCTCGTGAGGACGCGGTTGCGGCCCGCCTCCTTGGCGGCGTAGAGGGTCTGATCGGCCCGATCCAGGAGACCGTTCAGGGTGCCCGGAAAGTCCGCCGGGTAGGTCGCGATCCCGACGCTGAGGGTGGTGCGCATGAGATCGTCCCCCGCGGGCACCTCCATCCGGCCGATCCTCTTGCGGATCCGCTCGGCGATGGTCACCGCGCCCTCGCGATCGGTCTCCGGGAGGAGGATGGCGAACTCCTCACCGCCGTAGCGGCAGGCGACGTCCGCACCCCGCATGCTCTCCCGAATCACCTTGCCGACCCGCCGCAGGTATCGATCGCCCGCCAGATGCCCCAGGCGATCGTTGATCTCCTTGAAGCTGTCGATGTCGAGCATCAGGACGGCGAACGTGCTGCCGTACCGCCGGGCCCGCACCTGCTCCTCCGACAGCTTGCGGTAGAAGTAGTCGCGCAAATACAGCGAGGTGAGCTGGTCGACCGTGGCGAGCTCGTAATTGCGGGCGTTTTCGATCGCGACCGCGCCCTGCTGCGCGATGGTCGTGAACACCGACAGCTGGTCGATGGTGTACGCCCCGGAGCGGGGGCTCTGCACGCAGAGGACGCCGACCGCCTCCTGCTTCACGATCAGCGGCGCGGCCAGGATCGATCGGACGGACGAATCGAGGATCAGGGGCGCGCAGGCCAGGGAGTCCCGATCCACCTGCAGGTCGTCCACCAGGATGGGGCGCCGCGCCTCGACCATCCAGGTCGTGAACCCCTTGCCCAGCTCGCGATCCGGCTTGGGCAGGAGCTCCCCTTCCCGGGCGAGGAACTCGGTGTAGAACTCGGTGGGGCCGGGGTGGTAGAGCGAGAGAAACAGGAACGGCGCGTCGAGGATGCGCTGCACGTGCGAGCTGATCCGGGAGACGACGATCCACGGATTCAACGATTGGCTGATCTCGCGGCCGATCGTGTTCAGGATGCGGAGCTCCCGCGAGCGCGTGCGCAGCTGATCGTTGGCCGCGCTCAGATCCGTCCTCGCCTTGTTCAGCCGTTTGAGCAGACCGCTGGCCAGGAGGATCGTGGCGGCCAGGGTGAGAAACCCCCAGACGCCGGATGCCGTGTACAGGAGAGCCAGGCCGAGACAGAGCGGGATGGTGAAGATCTCGAGCGTCGGCATGTAACGCAGATACTGCGCCAGGTACGGCATCAGAGGCTCGCCCTTCAGCGCCACCGCCACCGACATGACGCCGAGGTTGATGACGTTGTAGACGAGGAACAGCGCGCCCACGCACCCCACGGTCCACCAGGTCAGGGTTCGGAACTGCCAGTGCTCGGCCATCAGGATGGAGACCCACTGGCCCGTGATGGTGACGAGGACGAGACCGCCGATATTGAGCCCCAGGACCTCGAGGAACGGGTTCTGCCGGTGATGGGAGTCGCGCGCCCTCAGATGACAGCCGAGCGCCGCTCCCGCCAGCGCCACCGCGAGAGGAAGCGGCCTCGGCAGGACGCACAGGGCGGTGAGCAGATAGGCCATGTCGAGCGAGATCGAGAGGCTGGCGCGGGGGAAGATGGAGAAGCTGAAGTACCAGGCCAGCCCGATGAATAGGGAGAAGACCGACACGGAGAGGATCTGGCTCTGCAGCAGCTCGCGCGCGAGATAGACACGCCAGACGACGAAGAACGTGGCGCACAGACCCAGAGCGTAGGCGTACAGACGCACCCGGCTTCCCCGGCGTTCCTCCGGGGTCGGCCCCCGATCCCGCCCGCGCACCTCGCGTGCTACCGGCACACCTCCCCCCTAAATCCTTGATCTCCAAAAATCTAGGTGCCTCGGGTGGGTTGTGCAAGGCCGTTGACAGGGGCCCGGGGGCCCCCTAAGATCGGCCTCAAACCGTTCACAGGAGGGGCGATCCGGCCCGGCGCCCGGGAGGATCCTCGTGTCATCGAGGCGTGCCGAGAGACTGGTTCTGACCATGCCCCCCGATGCGGGGCTGGCGCGTCTGGCCCGCCGCGTCTGCTTCCATTTTCTCCGCGAGCACGGCTTCCGGGCTCTGGAGGCGCGCCGCCGCGCGCGCGCCGTGGAGCGCGCCATCCCGGGACTCCTGAAGCCCCGGGCCGGCGCGCGTCGGGATTCGTCGGCCGCGCTGGTCCTGACGCTGTCGTCCAAGGATCGCAGCCTCGAGGTGATCGGCCGACTCGGCGCTCGGGGCGAAGCGCGCAGACTGATCCGCATGGATCGACCCTTCGCTACGTGACGGCGAAGCCGGCGCCGCGCGTCGCACTGGTGCTGGGGGCGGGAGGCGCCCGCGGCGTGGCGCATGCCGCCGTGCTGCGCCGGCTGCTCGCGGAGCGGGTGCCCTTCCACGCTCTCATCGGATGCAGCGTCGGCGCGATCGTCGGATCGCTCTACGCGGCGGCAGGCATGAGTCCCGGGGAGATGATCGCGGCCGCGCGGGATCTCACCCCGGGGAGCCTGATGGCGTACGCGCTCTCCCGCTGGCGTTTGCCGTTCCTGTCCCGCGCGGCGCAGAAGCGCTCGGGTCCGATCCCGGGACATCTGCGCCGGCTCGGGGAGGCTTCGTTCGGGAGTCTCCGCCCGGGACTGGCCGGTCTCGGCGTCCTCACGTTCGACTGGCGATCCCGCCGCGAGGTACTCCTCTACGGCGGGCCAGGACGCGCGGCCCCAATCCCGCTGCGCACGGCCGTCGCCGCGTCAGCGGCCATTCCCGGCCTCTTTCCGCCGGCCCGCGTCGTGGCGGACGGCCGGCCGCTGTGGCTCAGCGACGCCGGATGGCTCACGGCCGTCCCTGTCGAGCGGGCTTTCGCGCCGCCGGTCCACGCCGATCGCGTGATCGCGGTGGACCTGTCGATGCGAGTCTGTCTGAGGCAGGCGCGCCGCTCGTACTGGGATCACCTGGAACGCGCGTGCGGCGATCGCCTCGTGCTTCTGCGGCCCCGGGTCCGCGGCACCGGGGTCCTCGTCCCGCGACCATCGGACGTCGATCGTCTGTCCGACGCCGGGGAGGACGCTCTGGACGCGGGCAGCCTCGAGCGGATCCGATCGTGGGGGCCGCCCGCGTCCGGGGCCGCCCGGATTCCTTGACACCCGGAGGACCGGGTGTTAGCATGCGCCCCCTTCCGGAGGGCCCATCCTTGGCGGCTTTGGTCGTGATCGGGGGAAGCGGTCTGTACCGGATGGCCGCTCTCAAAAACCCGCGCGAGGAAACGGTCGACACTCCGTTCGGCGAGCCGTCGGACGCGTATGTGCGCGGCCGGATCGGCGATCGCGAGACGATCTTCCTGGCGCGCCACGGACGGGGCCATCGCCTCCTGCCGTCGGAGATCAATTTCCGCGCGAACATCTACGGTTTCAAGTCTCTCGGCGTGGATCGGCTCGTGTCCGTGAGCGCCGTCGGCAGCATGAAGGACGATCTGCGTCCTCTGGACGTCGTCCTCCCGGATCAGTTCATCGACTGGACGAGACTCCGCGCGGGGACATTCTTCGGTGACGGCGTCGTCGCGCACGTTTCGCTCGCGGACCCGGTCTGTCCCGTCCTGGTGGACGCGCTCGCCGCGGCCGCCGCCGGCGGCGGCGCGCGCGTGCACCGGGGGGGCGTGTACCTCTGCATCGAGGGGCCCCAGTTCTCGACCCGGGCGGAGTCGCGTCTCTATCGTTCCTGGGAGGTCGACGTGATCGGAATGACCAACATGCAGGAGGCGCGGCTGGCGCGCGAGGCGGGCCTCTGCTACGCCACGGTCGCCATGGTCACCGATTACGACTGCTGGCGTGAGGAGGATCATCCTGTCACCGTCGAGGAGGTGGTGGCCCGGCTCAAGGACAACGCCCGGACGGCCGAGGCGATCCTCGAGGGCGCCGCCGCGGTTCTTCCCGAGGGGCGGTCGTGCGCATGCGGGCGAGCGCTCGAGAACGCCATACTGACGGAACGATCCCGCATCCCCGCCGGCGCGCGCAAGCGCCTGAGGCTCATCGCGGGATCACGTCTGGATTGAGGCATGTCGCTGCTCGTCATCGGTTCGGTCGCCTTCGACACCGTCAGGACGCCGTACGGCGAGGCCCGCGAGGTCCTGGGCGGCTCGGCGATCTATTGCGCCGTCGCCGCGTCGTACTTTACGCCGGTCCGCATGATCGCGCCGGTGGGCCAGGATTTCGGAGAGGAGCCGGTTCGGCTGCTGCGCGCGAGGGGCATCGACGTCGCGGGGCTGGAGGTGTGTCCGGGCCGGACCTTCCGATGGTCGGGCGAGTACTCGGATGATCTGAACGAGCGGAGAACCCTGGATCTCCAGCTCAACGTGTTCGAGACCTTCCAGCCGAAGATCACCCCGGCCGATCGCGGCGCGCCCAATCTGTTCCTCGGAAACATCGATCCCGACCTGCAGGCGGGGGTCCTGCAGCAGGTGAAGCCCGCCTTCACCGCCTGCGACACCATGAACCACTGGATCGAGAACAAGACCGCCAGCCTCAAGAGCCTGCTGACCTCGGTGGACGGTCTCATGATCAACGACGCGGAGGCGCGCCAGCTGGCGGGGGAGTTCAACACGGTCGTGGCCGCGCGGCGCCTGCTGGCCCTCGGCCCGAGCTTCCTGGTGGTCAAGCGCGGGGAGTACGGCGCGGCGCTGTTCTCCGGGGGGCGCTATTTCGCCGTGCCGGCCTACCCGGTGGAGCGGCCCGTCGATCCGACCGGCGCGGGCGACAGCTTCGCGGGCGGGTTCATGGGTTATCTGGCCCGCGAAAAGGAGCGCGACGGTGCCGCCCTGCGGCGGGCGACGATCTACGGGAGCGTGATGGCCTCGTTCTGCGTCGAGGATTTCAGTCTCAGGCGCCTCGCCGCGGTCACCCTCGAGGCGATCGAGGAGCGTGCCCGCGACCTGAGGACCTTCCTGAGCGTCGAGGATTCACGGCCCGGCCGATGATGTCCGCACCGCGAGAACGCGGACCCGGTCCCCCGCGGGCCGCCGTCCGGCCCGCTCGATGGGGGCTGATCGTCCTGCCGGCGGTTCTCGCGCCGCTCGCGGTGGTTCTGGGCTCTTGGGCCGGCGGCCGGATCCTGCTCCCGATCCTCGCAACGCTGGCCGTCTATCCCGTGCTCGCGCTGT
>JBFGDZ010000167.1:0-7448 GCA_041580375.1 Candidatus Polarisedimenticolia bacterium | reverse complement strand
TCAGGCGGTACCGCGACATCCGCAGCGAGACGACCGCTCTCGTCCTCCTGAGTCTGGCCGCGGTGCACGACGAGCGCGGCGACAAGTATCTCGCCCTCATGGAGGCCGGACAGTGCCTCAACATGGCGCGCGAGATCGGCCACACGGAGTACGAGGGCTACGCCCTGCACTGCATCGCTCGCACGCACTTCCTGCAGGGCGACTACTCCCGGGCCATGGAGAGCTTCCGCGAGGCGCGAGCGTTGCTCGAGGGATCCGCGAGCCGGTACGACCTGACCCTGATGCGCATCAACATCGGCTTCTGCCAGGCGATGGTCGGCCGGGTCGACCGGGGCATTCGCGAGCTGAAGGAGGGGCTGCAGGCCGCCACCGCCGAGGGCTTCCGCCGCTGCTCCGCCTACGCGCTGCTATTCCTGGGCCAGGTGCACCTGATGAAAGGCGAGCACAAGCAGGCGCGCGACTACTTCGAAGAGGCCGAGCTCATGGCGCATGGCGGCGAGGAGCGATTCGTCGACATCCTCTTCAAGACCGCGTTCAGCCTGTGGGAGATGGCGCGGGCCTCCGGCAACCAGATCCAGGAAAAGGTGTACTTCGGGCGTCTGAAGTTCCTTCGCTCACAGCTGGATCGGCACTTCGCCGAGGTGGAGAAGTTCGACCAGGTGATCGAGTCGGGACGGGGCAGGGTGATCTCATGACGAAAACGCGCACGCTCCGACGGTTCGTATCCGCGCTGATCCTCCTGCTGCTGCCGGGCGCGGCGCTGGCCGAGGTCTCGGTCGTCGTCCACCCGCGCACCGGACAGGTGATCAAGGTCCTCACGCTCGGCGGCGTGCGGGCCGACGGCTCGCAGCTCGTCTGGTCCCAGGTGAGGAGCGGCGTCCCTCTCCATCACATGCTCAATCCGCTGGGCGACACGCTGCAGGATCTGGCCCCCACGATCCGCACGCATCCGGCGAGCGGGTCTCCGTGGGTCGTGTGGCCTGCGCGCCATGCCAACATCACCCGGATCGTCGTCTCCCGCTGGGACGGAACGGGGTGGTCCCCGCGGCAGCCGGTGGTCGCCGACCCGGGGCCGTTCTACGTGGACGAGGTCAATCCCGACCTGGTGTTCGACGCCGCCGGCCAGCCCTTCCTGGTGTGGGAGCGCGCGGGATCGATCGGGTCGATCCAGTTCAGCACGCTGTCCGACGGAGGGTGGACCCGTCCCCTGCGCTTGAGCGAGGAGGGCGTCGACAGCCGCTTCCCCGCGATCAGCGTGGAGGGCCAGACGGCGACGGTGCGCTACCTGACCCCCGGCGGCTGGGTGACGACCACCTACGAGACCGCCGTCATGGTCGAGGCCGCCAACGGCAATCTGATGGACACGCCGATCCCGCCCGGCAACACGAGCGGCGACACCGGGGGCTCCGGCGGCGGCGGGGAGGACAAGAACTTCCTGAAGGTGAGATAGCGGAAGACGGGCGCTTGCGCCCGCGTTTCGAAAGAATCGACCCGGCCCCATCGGGGCCGGGTTTTTTCGTTCAGGGCGCGGGAGTCTCCGGACCCTGCGGGCGCAGCGTCTCCGCCGGCGGGGGAGCCGCGACCGAACCCTCGTGTCTCGCCAGTCTGAGCCGGAGGGCGTCGGCCTCCTCTTCAAGCCGGCTCATCTGCCTGCGGAGCTGCCGGTTCGTGATGCGGATCTTGATCCCGTCGATGACCCCGATGGCGCAGGTGAACGCGACACCGAAGATCGCGGCGGCGGCGACCACGGCGCCCATCGGCGCCGGCCCGATCTGCCAGAACACCATGTCCACGGTGATGTCCGCGCTGTTGTAGATCCCGAGGACGAGCAGAATGATGAAGAAGATGCAGACCACGACGTAGATCAGGATGTTCATCGGCGCGACCTCCCGGCGCGTCCCCCGCGTCCTCCCTGACGGCGCGCCCGCTCGGGTGCGAAACGCCGCAGCAGATCCTCCCAGATGCCCTGTGCCCTGAGGATGGCGTCGATCACCTCGCGGACGGCCCCGCGGCCGCCCGGCGCTTGCGTGACGAACCGGGTCCAGCGCAGCACCTCCGGGTGGGCGTCGGCGACGGCGACCGGCAGCCCCGCCCGCTCGAGGATCGGCAGATCGAGCACGTCGTCCCCAATGTAGCAGACCTGCCCGTCCGTCAGGCTCCGGCGGCGCAGGATCGCCTCATATTTCGCCAGCTTGTCCCGCACCTTCAGGTGAATCTCGTCCAGATCCAGCTCGGACGCGCGGCGCAGGGCCGCCGCCCCGCCGCGGCCGGAGATGATCCCCGTTCCGAGCCCCGCTTCGCGGGCGAGCCGCAGCCCGGTGCCGTCCCGCACGTCGAACGACTTCGCCTCGCCTCGGTCCCCGATGTACGTGACGCGGCCGTCGGTCAGCACGCCGTCGACGTCCATCAGGATCAGCGCGACGCGGCGCGCTCTTGATCCGAGCGCCCGGCCGCCTTTCGAGAACGCGTCCCCGCTCAAAAGAGCTGCGTCCGCCACAGATCGTGCAGGTGGAGCACGCCCTCGACCCGGCGGGCGGAGTCGACGACGATGAGGGAGGTGATCTTCCGCGATTCGAGCAGGTTCAGAGCCCGCGCCGCCAGCTCCCGGGCGCCGATCGTCATGGGGGAGGAGGTCATCACATCCTCGACGCGCTTCCGGAGAACGTCGTCGCCGCGCTCCACCGCGCGCCGGAGATCGCCGTCGGTGACGATGCCGGCCAGCGCGCCGTCCTCGCCCACGACGCAGGCCATGCCGAGGCGGCCCGCGCTCATCGTCCGGATCACCTCCCGCATCGCCGCGCCCGCGCGGACGATCGGCGCGCGATCCGCCGGATGCATCAGCTGGCCGACGGTCAGCACCCTGCGGCCCAGACGCCCTCCGGGATGGTTGCGGGCGAAATCCTCCAGCCCGAAGCCGCGTCGCGCGATCAGCGCCATCGCCAGGGCATCGCCCATGGCGAGCGCCGCGGCGGTGCTCGCGGTGGGCACCAGCTCGAGCGGAGACGCCTCGCGCTCGATGCGGACGTCCAGGTGGACGACGGCGTGGCGCGCGAGCGTCGACTCCGGATTGCCCGTCAGCGCGATGAGCGCGACATCGAGCCGCTTCAGCAGCTCGAGAAGGCGCAGCAGCTCCTCGGTCTCACCGCTGTAGGAGATCGCCATGACGACGTCGCCGGCGACCACCACGCCGATGTCCCCGTGCACGGCCTCCGCCGGATGGAGGAAAAGGGAGGGCGTGCCCGTGCTGTTCAGGGTCGACGCCACCTTCACGCCGATGAGGCCGGACTTGCCCATGCCGGTCACCACGACGCGGCCCCGGCAGGCGTGCAGCCGATCGACCGCGCGGTCGAATCCCTCGTCCAGGCGCGGCACCAGATCCCGGATGGCGCGCGCCTCCAGGTCGAGCACCTGGCGGGCGATGTCGCGCGGCTTCATGACTTCCTCGCCAGGGCGTCGATGGCGACGACGCTTCTGACGACCCCTTCGACGCGATCGAGGGGAAGGGCATTGGGCCCGTCGCTCCTGGCGGAGCCGGGGTCGTCGTGCACCTCGCAGAACAGCGCGTCGATGCCGACGGCTGCGGCCGCGCGGGCCAGCGGGGGGATGTAAGCCGCCTCTCCTCCGGAGCGGTCCCCCTGGCCGCCGGGGAGCTGCACGGCGTGCGTGGCGTCCATGACCACCGGGAAGCCGAGGCCGCGGAGGATGACGAGCGATCGATAGTCGACGACGAGGTTGTGGTAGCCGAACGAGGCGCCCCGCTCGGTGACCAGGATCGACTCGTTCCCCGCCGAACGGACCTTGTCGATGGCGTGCCGCATGTCCCAGGGGGCGAGGAACTGCCCCTTCTTGATGTTGACGGCCCGGCCCGTGCGGCCCGCGGCCGTCAGCAGGTCGGTCTGGCGGCACAGGAAGGCGGGGATCTGAAGCACGTCGAGGACCTCCGCCGCCGCTTCCGCCTGGGCCGGCTCGTGCACGTCGGAGAGGACGGGCACGCCGACCTCCTTTTTGACGAGGGCGAGAGTGCGCAGTCCCTGCTCGAGGCCCGGCCCGCGGAACGACGAGAGGGAGCTGCGGTTGGCCTTGTCGAAGGAGGACTTGAAGATATAGGGAACGCCGAGCCGCCGCGTGATGTCCCGGATGGCCCGGGCCATCTTCAGCGCGTGCTCCTGACTCTCGATGACGCACGGCCCTGCGATGAGGGCGAGGGGCGCGCCGCCCCCGATCTCGAGGCCGTCGGTGATCCGCACGCGACGCGTCACGCGCGGATCGCCGTCACCGCCGCAACTGCCGGTAGCGCTTGCAGGCATCGATGAAGCTCCGGAAGAGCGGGTGGGGGGCCATCGGCTTCGACTTGAACTCGGGATGGAACTGGCACGACAGGAAATAAGGATGATCGGCGATCTCGACGATCTCCACGAATCGGCGATCGGGCGTCTCGCCACTGACCCGCAGGCCCTTCCGGATCATGGCGTCGAGATGCTCCCTGTTGACCTCGTACCGGTGGCGGTGGCGCTCGCTGATCTCGCGGCACCCGTAGGCGCCGTGCGCGAAGGTGTTCTCCTCGAGGACGCAAGGCCACTTCCCCAGCCGCATGTTGCCGCCCATCGTCTCGTCGCCCTCAAGCTCCCGCAGCTTGTAGATGACGGTGTGGGGGCTGTCCGGGTTGAATTCGGCCGAGTCGGCCTTCTCCAGCCCCAGGACGTTGCGGGCGAACTCGATCACCGCGCACTGCAGGCCCAGGCAGATTCCGAAGAAGGGGACGCCCCGCTCGCGCGCATGGCGGATCGCCTCCAGCATGCCGGAGACTCCGCGGATCCCGAAGCCTCCCGGAACGAGGAGGCCGTGGCAGTCGCCCACCGTCTTCTCCATTCCGCCGTTCTCGAGGTTGTCCGCCTCGATCCAGCGCAGCTTGACTCGAGTGTCGTTGGCGATGCCCCCGTGCGTCAGCGCCTCGTTGAGGCTCTTGTAGGAGTCCTCGTAGGTGACGTACTTGCCGACGATCCCGACGGTGACCTCGCCGTCCGAGGGGCTCTTGACCCGCTGCACCATGCGGACCCAATCGTCCATGTTCTTGTCGCGGTACGGGAGGTCGAGCAGCTTGAGCAGGATGGCGTCCAGGCCCTCCTTCGCCAGCAGGAGCGGCACCTCGTAGATGGACTCGACGTCCTTCGCCGTGACCACCGCCTCCTCGGGTACGTTGCAGAACAGGGCGATCTTCTTCTTGATCTCCCGGGGAATGAACCGATCGGTCCGGCACAGCAGCACGTCGGGCTGGATGCCGATGGCGCGCAGATCCCGGACCGAGTGCTGGGTCGGCTTGGTCTTCAGCTCGCCCGATGCCCCGATGTAGGGGACCAGCGTCAGGTGGACGAAGACGGCGTTCGTGCGGCCCGCCTCGAGGCGGAACTGCCGGATCGCCTCCAGGAAGGGGAGCGACTCGATGTCGCCGACCGTGCCGCCGATCTCGACGATCTGGATGTCGTGATCCCCCGAGATCGTACGGATCGAGTCCTTGATCTCGTCCGTGACGTGGGGGATGACCTGCACGGTCCCTCCGAGGTAGTCGCCCCGCCGCTCCTTGGCGATGACCTGCTCGTAGATCTTGCCGCTCGTGAAATTGTGGCTGCGCGACGTGACGGTCGAGGTGAACCGTTCGTAGTGGCCCAGGTCGAGGTCGGTCTCGACCCCGTCCTCCGTCACATAGACCTCCCCGTGCTGGAAAGGGCTCATCGTGCCCGGATCGACGTTGAGATAAGGATCGAACTTCTGCAGCGTCACGCTGAACCCGCGGGACTCCATCAACCTGCCGATCGAGGCGGCGGCCAGCCCCTTGCCGAGGGACGACACCACGCCGCCGGTGATGAAGATGTACTTGGTCGGCACTCTCACCTCCCCACGATCAGGTCCCCAGCGCCCTCTCCACCGCCATCACGTCCGACGGGGCGTCCACCCCCAGGTAACGACCGCGCGCCGGCAGCACTCGGATGGAGTGGCCGCGTTCCAGCGCCCTCAGTTGCTCCAGCCCCTCGATCCCTTCGAGAAATCCGTGCCCCCAGGAGGCGAACTCCTGTAGGAACTCCCCCCGGTAGGCGTAGAGCCCGACGTGCCGGAACCACGGCCCCCCGGCCGCGGAGGCCCGCGTTCCCCGGTGAGGGTAGGGGATGCGGCTGCGGGAGAAATAGAGCGCCCGCCCGGCGGCGTCGCAGACGACCTTCACGACGTTCGGATCATCCGCCGCGCCGGTGTCCTCCAGAGACTCCCGAAGCGTGGCCATCTCGACCGTGCCGTCGGATTCCAGGCAATCGACGAGCGCATCGACGTCGGCCGGGTCGAGAAGCGGTTCATCGCCCTGGATGTTGACGTAGATATCGGCGGGATGGAGCCGTGCGACCTCGGCCAGACGGTCCGTCCCCGAGGCGTGCTCCGGGGAGGTCATGATCGCCTCCCCTCCGAAGCCCACGACCGTCCGCCGGATCCTCTCGTCGTCCGTCGCGACGAGCAGCCGCGAGAGCCTGCGCGCGGACCGGGCCCGGTCGAAGACCCTCTGGATGAGAGGGACGCCGCCGATGAGAGCGAGGGGTTTGCCTGGGAATCGGGAGGATCGGAAGCGGGCTGGCACTACTCCGATTGAATGCATCTTCGCCTTGAGTTCACCTGGCGATTCATCGGCGGCATCTTAGCCCACCGCGCGGGGCCAAGTCAAAGGTCGGTGCGGGCGGCCGCCCGGGCCGCGGTCGGGCGCCCCGCGTGCGAATTGACTGGACAGCCGGCGCCGCGGCGCCAATAATTGACGGCGTCCGTTCGGCGCCGCCGGAAGACCGCGCGCGGGATCGGCGGCGCGGGGAGGGTCGAAAGATGCCAGGCGAGGTTCAGAAAACGATGGAGTCCCTGGGTTGGCATCTGCCTGAAGTCGGGAAGCCCCTCGGTTCGTACGTGCAGAGCGTCAAGACCGGCAATCTCCTCTTCATCTCCGGGAAATTTCCCAAGGAGAACGGCCGGGTGAAACATGTCGGAAAAGTGGGCCGCGAGGTCACGGTCGAGCAGGGCGTCGAGGCCGCCCGTCTGGCGGCGCTCGGGGTCCTGGCGACGGCGCGACAGGTCGTCGAGGACCTCGACCGGATCCGGAGGGTCGTTCACGTCGTGGGCCACATCGCCGTGGCGCCCGGGTTCCAGGACGGATTCGACGTCATGGAAGGCGCCTCCGAGGTCTTCGTCAAGCTGTTCGGCGAACGCGGCAAGCATTCCCGTCTCGTGCTGGGAGTCGCGGAACTGCCGTTGAACGCCTGCCTGCAGCTGGAGACCGTCCTGGAAGTGGAATAGGCCGCACCGCCGGGGCCCGCGCGCACGGGAGTCCCCGTTGAACCTGCCTTTCAAGAAGCACGTCCTGATCTGCACGGGACCACGCTGCGGCAACGAGCGCAACTCGAACCGCGTCCGCCAGGAATTCC
>JBFGDZ010000166.1:0-7576 GCA_041580375.1 Candidatus Polarisedimenticolia bacterium | reverse complement strand
TCGCCGACTATCCGACGATCGAGACGCTGGCGCCGATGATCGTGAAGATGGAGAGGGGCTTCCGGGGCTTCCGGCCCGGTTAGAGCGCGGCACGGGTCACGCTTCGGGCCGGTGCGAAGCGGCGCGGCGCCGCTCAGGCCAGGAGGGGCACGATGCGGTCCTGAACGTCGGTCGTGACCTCGACGAGACCGCGGCCCATGTAGACGTCGATCTCGCTGCGCACGCCGAACTCGGGCAGGTAGATGCCCGGCTCGATCGAGAATCCGGTCATCGGGATCAGCAGGCGATCGTCGATCGTCTCCAGATTGTCGATGTTGCAGCCGTTCCCGTGCACCTCGCGGCCGATGCTGTGGCCGGTGCGGTGGAGGAAGCGCTCGCCATAGCCCTTCGCCTCGATGTGGCGGCGGGCCACGTCGTCGACCTCCGCGCCGCGGATCGAACGTCCCGCGGCGACGCCCTCCTTGAGATGGGCGACCGCCGCGTCCCGCGCCCCGGCGACGATCTCCCAGATCGTCCTGAATCGATCGGGGACCTCGGATCCGAGATACGACATCCAGGTGATGTCGGCCCAGATCGATCCCTCCGGCTCCTCGCGGCACCACAGGTCGAGCAGGAGGAGATCCCCCTCGCGGATCGGCGCGCTGCCCGAAGGCCGCGGCTCGTAGTGCGGATTGCCGCTGTTGGCGTTCACCGCCACGATCGGGGGCTCGAACGCCAGGCGGCGCCGGCGGAATTGCTCGCCCATGAACTGCTGCACGCCGTACTCGTCGATGGCCGCTCCCGCGCGGACGGATCGCGCGACGTGATCGAAGGTGGCGCGCAGGACCTCTTGGAGCCCGGCCGCCGCCCTGCGGTGGGACGCCAGCCCCTCATCCGTCCAGCGGGCCTCGAAGTGCTGCACGAGGTCGGCGCTGCTGACGATCTCGGCGCCGGCCTCCCGCACCATCTCGATGGTGCCCGCATCGACCCGCGACACGTACGGGATCGCGCCACCGGGGACGTACTCCATCGCGACGGTCCGGACGCCCTTGAGGATCTCCGCCAGCCTCGTCTTCAGCTGCCGGTAGCCGACGAACGCGACGCGACGGCCGGGCCTGTCGCTGAACAGGTGGGCCTCGATGGCGTGATGGAGCCAGACGGGATCGCCGGACGCCGGTATGAGCCCGAACCAGCGGCGGGTGGAGATCCGGTCGGGCCCCAGGCCGATGACGCGCCGGGCGACGGGATTGCTCCCGTGGAAGTCGTAGAGCAGCCACGCGTCGATCGACCGCTCTTTGAGGATCTCCTGGATCGGCTTCACGTCCATGACCGATACGCTATCACAACGGGCGGGCTCCGCGGGGTCAGGGCGAGCACGCGTCTCCCACGCCGTCTCCGTCGGCGTCGGCCTGATCCGGATTGGCGACGACCGGGCAGTTGTCGCAGGCGTCGCCGCGGGTGTCGCCGTCGCCGTCCGGCTGGCCCGGGTTCGGGATCGCCGGGCAGTTGTCCGCGAGATCCACGATGCCGTCGCCGTCGGTCTCCAGAAGATCGTCCGGGCAGGCACCGTTGGCGGGGATCGGTCCGGCCGACCCCGCTCCCAGCGGTCCGTCCCCGCAGGCGTTCCGCCCCGAGACGAGGTAGTAGAAGACGGAGTCCGGCGCCGGCGTCTCGTCGAGGGCGAGCCTGTTCACGATCAGATCCGGGACGACGCACGCGTGACAGTACACCCAGGCCTCGCCGTCCAGGATCACGCCGCGGTGCAGGGCGTAGACCGGAGCCTGGGAGACGAACGGCCAGCTGATCTCGGCCAGTCCGCCCGCCAGACCGATCATCACGCCCGGCGGCACCTCCCCCGGCTTCGCGTTCTGGTGCGCGGCGGCGGGCGAGCAGTCGTCCGCATCGAGCAGGCCGTCTCCATCGGAGTCCTGACAGGCATCCCCCGTGCCGTCGCCGTTGAAGTCGTCCAGCGCCGGGTTGCTCGCGAGAGGGCAGTTGTCGCAAACCGTCGGCCTCCCATCCTGATCCGGATCGTCCTGCGTGGCGCTGGCGCTGAGGGGGCAGCCGTCGTCCAGGTCGAGAACCCCATCGCCGTCGGAGTCGATCTCCTGAATCGGGCAGGGGGCGGGGTTTCCCCTCTCCTGCCCGGACGTGCCCCGGCCGGTCGTTCCCTCGCCGCAGCGATTCGCCCCTGTGACGAGGTAATAGGCGATCCGCCCGGCCGCAGGCATCGCCGGGTCGGACGCGAAGGGAACCGTCAACCCCGCGAACAGGCAAGCGTGATTCATCGCGAATTCGGACTGGTCGAACTCCCCGCGGTAGACGTTATAGACGTTCGCCTGAGCCACCGGCCTCCAAGCGAGATTCTCGCCGCCGAACGCCGAGAGCCTCAGGCTGTCGCCGATCGGATCGGGCAGCCGCCAGACGCTGCCGATGCCGGGGACGCAGTCGGCCCCGTCCGGCACGCCGTCCCCGTCCATGTCGGGCGGGACCAGCTCGTAGGCTCCGATGTCGACGTCGTCGGCCCCGTCCTCATCCCCGTCCTGCGGGCGCGCGTTGCCGTCCAGGTCCTCCGGCAGCAGATCGTCGTTGGTGCCCGCGTCGACGGCGGGCGATCCGGACGTGATGCGGAAATCGGACCCCAGGACGCCCGACGCGCCCCAGTTCGTGACGATGCGATGGGCGGCGCTGGCGGAGGCCAGTGAGGGGCTGACGGTGAACGTGTGCTTGCTGAGATTGATGGACGTGACCCTGCGCACGATCGCGTCCGTGTCGTACTCGACGACGTCGTTCACGGCGTAGCGCGCGGCGTCCTGCACGTCCAGCGTCGTCGAGGTCGCGGCGGCGATCGTCACGTCGTAGAACAGGGGCTGGCGCACCAGCGCCGGCGCGGCGGAGAGATTCCCGTCGATCCCGAAGATCTGCTCGGGGGAATAGTCCCCGGCGATCTCCCCGATGGTCGACGGCCTGACGAGGTTGCCGAACAGGAGATTGTGGCGCACCTCGGGGTAGGAGAAATACGTGAACAGTCCGGCTCCGGCACCCGTGGCGCTCACCGAGTTGCCGGCGATCAGGTTGTTCGTGATCCGGACCGGCGTATTGTTGGGCGGAGGCAGGGTGCTCCCCGAGTAGATCCCCGCGCCCGCGCTGGAGTAGGTGTAGCCGGCCGGGGCGCTGGTCTGCGTCAGGATGTTCCCGACGATGGTGTTCAGGGTGATCACGGCCTCGGCGTTCAGCATGTCGATCGCGCCGCCCAGAAGCCTCGCGCTGTTGCCAAAGAACAGATTGCCCTCGATCCGCGCCTGCGCGTAGACGCTCACGCCGCCGCCGGACGAGTCTCCGTGATTCCCGAAGATGATGTTCCGGCTGACGAGCGTGCCGGGGCCGCCCCTCACCCGCAGGGCCCCGCCCCGCGAGATGTCCGCCACCGCGACGTTGCCGGAGATGACGTTGCCCACGATCTGCGGCGAGGCACTCTCGTCGAACGAGAAGATCCCCCCGCCGAGGGCGAACCGGGTGCCCCCGCCTCCCCGCGGAGAGGCGACGTTGCGATCGATCCGGTTGCCCGCGATGATCGGGCGCCCGTACGCGACGTAGATCCCGCCCCCGAGCCAGTCGGTCTGGCTCCCCGAGAGAACATTGCCGGTGATGACGTTGTTGGAGACGACGGCGTCGCCGAAGATGAACACGCCTCCCCCGGCGACCGTGTCCTCGAGGGCGCGCATCTCCCCGGTGCCGCCGGTGATGGTGAACCCGTCGATGGAGAAGTTCGTCCTCTCGCGGTTCGTCCCTCCGGAGGCGAAGATTACGGCGCTCCGCCCGAACCCCGATCCGTCGATGACGGTCGTGGCGGCTCCGTCGCCGATCAGGTGGATGTCGGGGAAGATGAAGATCCTCTCGGGGTAATACCCGGCCGCGACCCGGACGATCGCTTCCGGCGCCTCGCTCGCGATGATGCGGCAGTTGGCGTCGTTCAGTGCGTCCTGGATGGTGCGATAGGGGAGAGCGGCGCCGCCGCAGCCGGGCGGGCATGTGCAGTCGAGCAGGCACGTATTGGTGCATGAGCTGGCGGCGTCGACGTGCAGCGTCAGCGACCCGGTCTGAGCCCGCGCGGTGGTTATCCCCGCGGCCGGGTGCATCAACGCAGCCAGAACGATGAGCCCGGGAACGGCGACCGCCGCCCGTTGGGCGGGCCGGCGCGTGTGAGCGCGGGGAAGCGTCCCGCCGGCCCTCTCGGAAGTCTGCATGCCCACTCGATCCTCCGGGGAGGGGGCCCCCCGCGGGTCTGACCCGAGTGACCCATTCTATCTACCACGGCATCGCCGGGAGTCAACCTAAATGTTGGCCCTGCAGGATATAAGCCGGGTCGCATGATCTTGGGAGCCCATGATGACCTCCCTTCGCCCCGGACCCCGAATCATGTTGACGCATCCGGAACTTCACGGTAGATCACGGGTGCTGTATACTGTCTTCATTCTCGATCCTGGAGGAGGGCGCCATATGAGGACTGTCAGGACCATTCTCGCTTTGACCTTGCTCTCCGCGGTCCCGGTGGCCGCCCTGGCCGCTCCGAAGACCGCGGATGTCGCCAAGGCCCCCATCAGCGTGGCCGATTTTGCCGCCATGCTGGCCGCCTCGACCGGCGCCGCTCCCGGCCTCGAGGCCGGCCGCGCCGCGGAGGCGCTGACGAAATCGGGCGTCCCGCTCGGCGATCCGAAGGCACCCCTGACGGAGGGGAGACTCGCCGAGATCCTGAAGCACTACGGGCTCGAGGCGGAGACGGCCAATCCGGCCACCACCGTGAACCGCGAACGAGCGGAATCTTCGTTGGTGCTCGTGAACGCGGCCGGAGGACTCAATGCGCCGGGCCTCGAGGCCCTCAGCGCGCGGGTCTCCCCGGGTCCGTCCACGCTGGACGACTGCCTGGACTTCTCCAGGAACCACGGTCAGTGCGTGAACTGCTGCAAGGATCTGGGCGTCGCCGCCAAGGCCTGCACCCGGTTCTGCGTCAGTTTCACCGGCAAGAAGAGCCCATCCGAGCCCCTTCCCTAGCCAGGAGGGGATGACCTGAGTCGAGCTCCGTGGCGCCCGTGGGGGGGGCGCGGAGGCGCCAGTCTCCAGGACAACGTGAAGGCCAGGCGAGGGCGGGACCGATGGTCCCGCCCTTCGTGTGTCAGGGCTGGATGCAGTTCGCGTCGGCGGCGTCGATGCGCCCGTCGCAGTTGTTGTCGATGCCGTCGGCGCAGGTGGCCGATCCCGGAGGGCCTTCGTTGACGCGGGCGTTCACGACCGCGGAGAGATCGTCGCAGTCGGCAGGATCGGACGTCGCGATGTGCAGTCGGTCCACGTAGAGTGAGTCGATCTTCTTGCCGCTGGCGCGATTGGCGTCGCGCGCGCGGATGGTGACCGTCCCGCTGAGTCCGGCCGGAAGCGGGAAGTACTGCGGCAAATCGTCATCGACGGTCTTCGTGACCGTGAGCATCGGCGTGAAATTCGTTCCGTCGGTCGAGTAGGCGAAGATGAAGTCGTCCCCCTCGTTGTTGGCGCTGTGGTGGGCCTCGACGAAGACGACCGAAAGCACCCCGGCCGGCACCGTGAAGCTCCAGCGGGCGTCCAGCAGCGTGATGTTGTTGATCTTCACCTCGTCGATCTGCTCGTAGACGTTGTCGGAGACTCTCGTGTCGAGGAACGAGCCGATCGGAGTCCCCTCGATAATCTGCTCCGACGCGGCCACGGAGTCGACCGGCGTGCCGCTTCCGGAGCCCGTGAAGCCGTCGCCGTCGGCGTCCGGATCGCAGACGTCCCCGACTCCGTCGCCGTCGAGATCCTCCTGTCCGGGATTCGCGTCGAGCGGGCAATTGTCCACGCCGTCATCGTGGCCGTCGTTGTCGTCGTCCGGATCGACGCAGTCGGCGAGGCCGTCCGCATCCGAGTCCGCGAATCCCTGGTCGATCACTCCGTCGCAGTCGTCATCGACGCCGTTGCACACCTCCGCGCCCGGATCGCCCGGCGTGCACGTGTTGGGCGCGCCGGCCGTGCAGGCCTCCACGGTCCGCTCGCATGCCCCCGTGCCGCAGGTCAGGAATCCCAGGTCCTCGTCGATCCGCGTGTCGCAGTCGTCGTCGACGCCGTTGCAGGTTTCGCTCGCGCCGGGATTCACGGCCGGGTTGGCGTCATCGCAGTCGAGGTCGGCCGTGTAGCCATCCGCGTCGTCGTCCTGGCAGTGGTCCCCGGTGCCGTTCCCGTCTCCGTCCTCCTGTCCCGGATTCTGGACGTCGGCGCAGTTGTCGCAGAGATCGCCGCGGCCGTCCAGGTCGAGGTCCGCCTGCGGCGGATTGGCGGCGAGAGGGCAGTTGTCGTCGATATCGGGAGCGCCGTCGACGTCGGTGTCGTTCCCCTGCGGCAGGCAGGCCGATGGGATCGGCCGCTGCGCTCCATCGGACGAAGCCCCCGCGTCTCCTTCACCGCACCGGTTCGTCCCCGTCATCAGGTAGGCATAGACGGTTCCGACGGGCGGGATCGCGGCATCGAACGCCTGCGGCGCCGGCGCTTCAGCCGTCAGACAGGTCATTTCGTCGAAGAATCCCGGTCCGCCGGACGGCAGGGAGAGGCGGTAGACGTTATGGACGTTGGCCTGCGCGATCGGGATCCAGGAGAAGGTGCCGGCGGCCGCCCCGGCCGCCGCCCTGACGCTGTTTCCGACCGATCCCGGCACCGCGCTGACGCTGTTGACGAGGGGCGCGCAGTCGGACGCGTCGGGGACCAGATCGTTGTCGTCGTCGGGGTCGAGGCAATCGGGGATCGCGTCACCGTCGGAGTCGAGGAATCCGTCGTCAATCAGCCCGTTGCAGTCGTCGTCGATGCCGTTGCAGATCTCGATGACGGCGGGGTTGACGGCCGGGTCGGCGTCGTTGCAGTCGCCGGCGCAGGTCGTGAAGCCGTCGGCGTCGAGATCGAAGCCCTCGTCGACGGCGCCGTCGCAGTTGTCGTCGACGCCGTTGCACGTCTCGGCGGTGCCTGGATTGATGGCGGGGTCGGCGTCGTCGCAGTCGCCGCAGACCAGCCCGGCGGCGTCGCACGTCGGGGTCGTCGCGCAGTCCGCGAACCCGTCCGCATCGGCGTCGGGACAGGCGGCCGACTGGCAGTCCGGATCGAGGCCGTCCGCCGCCCCGTCGCAGTCGTTGTCCAGCGCGTCGGAGCAGGTCGCGTCGCCGGCCGGCCCCTCGGTGGCGGCGGGATTGACGGCGGGGTCGGTGTCGTCGCAGTCGGTGGCGTCGGGGACGAAGCCGGCGGGCTGGACGCAGGCGATCTGGGAGACGGCGGCGTCGCCGAAGCCGTCGGCGTCGGCGTCGCGGTACCAGGTCGGGGCGTCGGCGGCGTCGGGCTCGTCGACGGTGCCGTCGCAGTCGTTGTCGATGCCGTCGCACAGCTCGGTGGCGGCCGGATTGACGGCGGGGTCGGCGTCGTTGCAGTCGGTGGCGTCGGAGACGAAGCCGGCGGGCTGGACGCAGGCGACCTGGGAGACGGCGGCGTCGCCGAAGCCGTCGGCGTCGGCGTCGCGGTACCAGGTCGGGGCGTCGGCGGCGTCGGGCTCGTC
>JBFGDZ010000165.1:0-7592 GCA_041580375.1 Candidatus Polarisedimenticolia bacterium | reverse complement strand
TCTTCGGCGGCGAGGGGTTCTTCCTGGCCACTCTCTCGGGGGCCGGGACGGTCTGGCTCCAGAGCCTGCCGTTCTCGAGGCTGGCCGACCGGGTCCTCGCGCACGCGCCCAAGGCCGGCGGCTCCCGCAAGGGAGAGGGGTCCGTCCTGGGCGCTCTCGGAAACCTGATGGGGGACTGAAGGCCGCGCGCCGCGAGGATGAAAAAAGGCCGCCGGCGGAAGCGTCCGTCGGCGGCCGTCTTGCAGCGGGATCGTCCGGTTACCTGTAGAAAGATCCCTCCACGAAGAGCCCGCCGAGCGAGTCGAAAGCGAAGTCGATCGCCAGCCGCGGCATCGCCACGACTCCCTGCACGTAGAGATCGTCGCCGCAGTAGTCGTACGACCGGTGAATCACGCGGCCGCGGAAGTACACGGGGAAGTGGTAGCGCGCGTGATGATGCCGGTGCGGCCGGTAGTACGCCCGCCCGCGGTAGTACGGCCGGAAGAGATCATGGTGCCCGGGATACAGGTGTCTCGGCACCGCGTGGAATCCGTGGCGGTACACGCCGCGGCGCTTCTTGTCGTACTTCTTCCAGTACTTGGAGTGACCGTGGCCGCGATGCAGGCCGCGGTCGTGATCGGCCAGGGCCGGCGTCGGGAACAGGAGCATCGATCCGGCCAGGATCGCAGCGGTCAGGAAAGCGAACCGTGCGCCATGTCCGGCTATCCGAGTCGGCGTGTTGTTCGTCATGGTGCACCTCCGAGTCTGCGTTCATTACGCGTCCTGACGTAGAGCAGGAACCGTGCCACCGCGGTCCGAAGTCCGGGGAGAGCAGAAATCGGCGCAGCTCGGGCCCTTTCGGCCGGGTCATGACGGCGCTTGCGGATCGCCTCGTGCGGATGGGAGGACGATCTGCACCGCGTGGAGGACACTCGATCCGGCGCTTGCGGCGGGAGACGCGGACGCGGTAGCATCCCGATCAAAGAGTCTTCGGCGGGCCGTTAGCTCAGGCGGTAGAGCATCTGCCTTTTAAGCAGAGGGTCGCTGGTTCGAGTCCAGCACGGCTCACCACTCCTTCATCCGCGGGCGCTCCCCGTCGAGCGCCCCGAGGTCATCGGCATGAGTGCTCCCGCGAACACGAAGAAGCCGTACGAGAAGCCGGCGATCATCTTCTCGGAGATCCTGACCGTCAGGGCGGGCGCGTGCGCCAGGATGGACGCGCAGTGCGCGATCCAGGGTCCGATCAACAGCTAGGCGATTCTCGCCGCGAGCGCTCGCCGATTCCCGGATCGAGCTCGCGCGAGCCGCATCCTGAAAAAAGATCTTGTCATTCCGGCGCCGTGACCGTATAAGCGCGGGGCCGATGAGGTCCGCCGCCGTCCATCTCGCCGCCGTCCTGATCGCGTCCTTGTTCGCGGCGCCATTCGTGCCCGCCGCCGCGAACGCCGGGCCCACCCGGGAGACGCGGCCGTCCCGCCCGTCGATTTGCGGCACGGGGCCGCAGGTGCAGTCCCTCCTGCTCGACCGTCAGGCCACCCGCCGCCCGGCCCGTCCCGAAGCGGCCGCCGGGGACTACGACGTCGGCAACATCGCCGTGCTGATCGACGACGGCACCCTGGTCGTCGGCGGGATCACCGACACGGTCGCCATCGTGCAGCGCTTCTACATGAGCCACGGTGACGACTTCGACCAGGTGGTCGTCTTCGCCGCGACCGATTACCAGTGCGACGTCGAGCCGGAGGCGGGCTTCGCCTTCTACCAGCCGGTCAAGAACGACGTGTTCGGCATCGGGGACTCGATCTTCGACATCGCGGCGGGCTTCGGTCTCACCACGACGCGGCTGCGCGGCATGATCAACATGAACGATCTGGGGGAGTACGGAAAGCGCGGGGACAGCCGCCTCCCGCTCGGGACCTTCGGTCCGACCGGGCCGGAGGTGCTCGGCCAGGAGTCGATGCACATGGTCGGCGCGTTCGTGACGCTTCCGAACAGCATCGGGGACATCCTCGGACGCGGGAACGCGCACTGGTCGTTCTTCATGCAGACCGACGCCTCCGTGATGGAGGGTAACGACTGGCGCCAGGACGATGGGAACACCTTCACGACGATCGAGGCGTTCCGGCATTTCAGCGAGCTGGACGAGTATCTGTTCGGTTTCCGCCCCCCGTCGGACGTCACCGCGCCGATGTTCCTGATCACCCAGCCGCGCAACACGGGCGGCCGCAACGACTCCTCGGCGCCGGAGGTCGGGGTCACGATCGACGGCACCCGGACCGACTTCACCATCCAGGACATCGTCGCGCACAACGGCCCCCGCATACCCGACGCCGCGAACGAGGATCACGTCATCCGGGCCGCCTTCATCCTGGTCATTCCCCCCGGCGCGATGGCGCCCCTCGAGACCGATCTGCAGAAGATCTCCCAGTTCCGGAAGGAGTGGGTGCGGTTCTTCGGCGCGGAGACGGAGGGGCTCGGGGCGCAGGACACGGCGCTGGCGGGCAGCGTCGTGACGGCCGAATTCGCCCTCGATCGTCCCGCCGGCAACGTGCCGCACACGGTGAGTTTCCGGGACCGGACGCTCGCCGATCCGACGTCCTGGCTGTGGGATTTCGGCGACGGCGAAACCTCCACGGATCCCGCCCCCGTGCACACGTATACGACGCCCGGCTTCTACACGGTCTCGCTCACGGTGGACGGCCCGGGGGGCCCCTCGACCCTCACGCGACCCGCCGCGGTGGTGGCGGGAGGGTTCAGCGATCTCTTCGCGGACGACTTCGAGATCGATCGCGGCTGGAGCCTCGGCACCCCCGCCGGCGCGACGAGCGGCGTGTGGACCCGCGACGATCCTCTGGGGACGTTCGTCGCGGGGTTCCCCGTCCAGCCCGAGGATTGCACGACGCCCGGGGGGGCCCTGTGCTTCTTCACCGGGCAGGGGACCGACCCCGCCTCCCCGGGACAGAACGACGTCGATGGTGGATCCACGACGTTGCTCTCGCCGGTCCTGGATCTCTCCGCGGCCGTCTTTCCGGTGCTCCAGTTCAATCAGTGGTATTCGAACCAGCTCGGCGCGTGCCCCAACGAGGACCCGTTCGTCGTGGACGTCTCGTTCGACGGAGGCGCCAGCTGGATCCCGATGCGGGACGACATCGAAGGGGACGTGCTGTGGAGCGTCGTGCAGCACCGCCTGCTCGACTTCGGGGTCCCCACGGCCACGACGCGCTTCCGCTTCATCGCGCGCGACGACCCGAACGGGAGCCTCGTGGAAGCGGCGGTGGACGACGTGGCGGTGCTCACCCTCGACGGCCTGCCGAACGGCGACGGCGACGCCGTTCCGGACGCTCTCGACAACTGCCCGAGCGTCCCGAACAGCGATCAGGCCGATGCGGACGGCGACGGCGCGGGGGATCCGTGCGACTGCGCCCCGCTGGATCCGGCGCTTCTCACACGCCCGGGAGACGTCGCGGACCTGGCGTTCGCCTCCGACTCGGCGACGCTCACCTGGTCACCGGCTCCCCTCGCGGCCTCGCACAACCTCTATCGCGGCGACCACGCGACGACGGGTCCCCTCGACATCGGTCTGCTGACGTGCCTTCAGGCCGGTGCGCCCGCGCCGCAGGCCGCCGATTCCGACGTCCCGACGGTGGGACGGCTCTTCTCGTACATCGCATCGGGGAGAAACGCCTGCGGCGAGGGAAGCCTCGGGACGGACAGCGGCGGCGCGCCGCGTCCCGCCCCGCCGATTTCCTGCCCCTAGTCAGACCGGCTTCAGGAAGCGGGCGCCGACGGCGGAGAAGATCAGACCGAAGCCAAGCAACGCGCCGCTGGGGAGCAGGACGGCATCGAGTCCGTGACCGAACGAGATGAGGGCGTGGAACCCCTCCATCGCCCAGGCGGTCGGAAGGACGTGCGCCGCCGACCAGAGCCAGTCGGGCATCACCTCGCTCGGCCACCAGCAGCCCCCCATCGCCGCGAGCACCATGCTCAGCATCCAGCCGATCGAGGAGGCCTGCTCCGGCGTGCTCAGCAGCGCACCGAGCATCGTGGAGAGGGCCGCCACGGCGACCGCGTAGCTGACGAGGAGCAGCAGGAGGCCGGCCGTGGAACGACCGTAGTCGAGGCCGAAGAGCGTTCGCCCCGCGAGCACCAGAACGACGATCTGCATCCCGGCGACCAGCAGCCGTCCCAGGAGCTTGCCGAGGAAGATCTGAGAGCGGCTCACGGGCAGGGCGACCTGCCGGAGCAGCATGCGATCCCGCTTCTCGGCGGTCAGGAAGACGCCGCCGTAAATCACGGTCATCATCAGCACCATCATGGTCAGCATCCCCGGCACGCTCTGCGCCATGCCGCGGGGCACCGGCCGGCCGGCTCCCGCCGTCGAGACCTCGAGGCTGACGAGAGGGGAGCGTTCACCGAGTCGCCGAAACTCCTCCTCCGCCACGGCGCCCCCGGCGCGGGCCTCGCGATCGGTCGTGGGCCGCAGTTCGACGAGGCGGGCGAGCGCGCGCACGATCGTCCGGATGATGTGCACCTCCGCCGTCAGGGAGAAGTCCTGATCCGCTCCGGGATGCTTCTCGAGCCGGAGGATCTGCTGCTCGCCGGCCAGCGCGCCGTCGCTGAACCGGTCCGGTATCACGAGCGTCCTGGCTCTCGGCGTCGCATCGTCGCCGCCGGACGGCCCGACCTCGGTGAGGCTGACGTGGTCGGCCGCCAGATCGTCGACGAAGGCGCGGGCGAGCCACCCGCCGTCACGATCCTCGACGTCAAGCGCCACCCGGGGAGGACCCGGCTGATCGTCGGCGTTCATCTGGCCGAAGAACCACATGAAGGCGATCGGCATCAGAAGCATCCAGATCAAGGTCGATCGCTCGCTCACGGTGAGCCGGAGATCGTTGAGGGCCAGAAGGACGATGCGCCTCATCCGTTCACCCCGCGGCCGACCCTGCGCCGCAGCAGGAAGGAGCCGGCGATCAGGCAGCTCGATCCAATCAGGGCGAGAATGCCGGTGTTGGGGAGCACATCGGCGACGGCGGCCCCCGATTCGAGGATCGCCCGGAAGCCGGCCGTGCCCCAATAGAAAGGCGACAGGGGGGCGACGGCCCGGACGGTGGCGGGCAGGTTCTCCAGGTTGATGAAGCTGCCCCCCGCGAACGCCATGACGAGGTAGATGATGGCGCCGATCGTCGAGGCACGTCCTTCGGTCCCCGCGGCGCCGTACAGGAGGGCCGCGGCGCCGGTCACGGCCAGAATGAGGCCCAACGACAGAATCACGAAGGCGGGGAGGCTGGACCCGCGGCCGCCGGCCAGGCCGGCGACGACCGCGAGAATCAGGAGGCTGAGCCCCGACAGGGTCGCGGTGAACAGAACCTTCGCGACCAGCAGCGTACCGGTTCCCAGAGGACCGCAGAGCTGGCGCCTCAGGGTCCCTTCGGCCTGCTCGGTCAGGATGTCGCGCATGGCGAGATCCCCCGTCAGGAACAGCGCGTAAACCGAAACTCCGGGCAGGATCAGGAGAAAGATCGAGGCCATGGCGCCGCCCTTGGGCGAGCGCTCATCTTCGCTCGCCTCCAGAGTGACGCTCTCCAAGGTGATGGCGGGCGGAAAGAGATAGTCCGCGGCCCCCTCGACGGTCCTCTTCATTGAAACCGCGAGCGAGGCGACCGCATCATCGGTCGGAGCCGTCGCCCCGTTCGAGATCATGTCGGACAGCCGATCGAGGTCCCGGCGCAGGGTGCGCGACCCGGAGTCGAGGATTTCCGTCAGGAGGCCGGCCAGCTGTTCGGCGACCTCCGGAAGAATTCCCTGGGCGGGATTGCGGACGAGCTCCAGGGCCGCCGGAGCGCCTTCGAGCAGATCCTGCGTGAACCCCGGCGGGATCCTCAGCAGGGCCGCCGCACGCCGCTCCTCGAGCCGATCCGCTCCCTCTTCTCCCGCCACCTCGATGTCGAAGTGCTCGGCGATCCGATCGGAGCTCAGGGCCGACATGATGGCGCTGCCGATGAAACCGTCATCCCCGTTCTCGACCAACAGGCGGATGCGCGGCGCTTCGCCGTCTCCGGTCCCGAAGGTGACGGCGAGCATCAGCGCGAAGACGATCGGGAAGGAGAGCACGACGAGGAGTCCGAGCGGAGCGCGCAGACGGCGAAGGTGGTCTTTGGCGATCAGAGCGAGGAGAATCCTGATCAATCGCGCAGCTCCCGACCGGTCAGGTTCAGGAACAGGCTGTTCAGGCTGGGTGGCTGGATGGAGATCGCATCCACCGGCAGACCGCTCCCGAACAGGTCCGAGAGAAGCTGCGCCGCTCCCTGGCCGGACCCCTGGACGCCCAGGACGACGTTCGACTCCGCGGAATGGATCAACCGTGCGCCGGGGATCGTTCCCAGGCGATCGCGGGCCGTCTCCGCGCTGAACGAGCCGCGGATCGTCACGATCTCCTCCTGGCCGGCGCGCGCCTTCAGGTCGGCGACGGTTCCCTCGGCCAGGATCTTCCCGTGGTCCATGATGCCGATCCGGTCGCAGAGCGTCTCCGCCTCCTCCAGGTAGTGCGTCGTGTAGAGCACGGTCGTGCCGGCGGCGGCGACGGCGCGGACGGTGTCGAGGATGTTGGCGCGCCCCTGCGGATCGATCCCGACGGTCGGCTCGTCCATGAGAACCGCCTTCGGTCCGTGCACGATGCCGAGCGCCAGGTTGAGGCGGCGCTTCATCCCCCCGGAGTAGGTGCGGACGCGGTCGCCGGCCCGGGCCGTCAGCCCCACCTGCTCCAGCACGCGATCGACCGCCGCCCCGAGAGCCGCGCCCGAGAGGCCGTAGAGTCCGCCCCAGAAGCGAAGGTTTTCGCGGGCGGTCAGCGTTTCGTAGAGGGCCGTCTCCTGAGGGACCACGCCGAGACACTGCTTGACGCGGATCGGTTCGGCCAGGAGGTCGATGCCGTCGAAGTGGACCGAGCCGTCATCGGGTCGCAGGAGGCCCGAGAGGACCGACATCGTCGTCGTTTTGCCCGCGCCGTTCGGCCCCAGGAGCCCGTAGATCTCGCCCCGGCGGACCTCGAACGAGATCCGATCGACCGCGATGAGATCGCCATAACGCTTGAGCAGATTCTCGACCCTGAACATGGGCGACCCTCCCCCGGGACGGACGCTCGGCGTCTCCGGATGCGTGATCACGATGTGCCGTCGAAGGACGGCATTCTAACCCCATCCGGCCGTGCGGCGGATCAAGATGCGATTTCCTGTCGGATGGGAATGAGACCACCCGGACGAGCGAGGGATTTCGCGGGCGCCGTCGTATAAGTTAGAATCCACCGCTCCGGAGTAGAACGGCGCCTGGCCGGCGAGACGGGTTCAGGCGCTCCCGCGTCCCCATCGTCTAGTCTGGCCTAGGACACCGCCCTTTCAAGGCGGCAACACGGGTTCAAATCCCGTTGGGGACGCCATCTCTCCATCCTCCGCTCAGTCTCCCGCCGCGCAGGGGAGCGACGGGAGGCGCAGCGTCCCGTCCGTCGCGTAGCCCGCGATGCCCTCGAGCGCGCCGTGCCGGATCGTGACGAGGTAGAAGAACGCCTCTCCGGACGCCGGCAAAGCCACGTCCGTCAGCTGCGTGTCCGTCGTGTCCGGATC
>JBFGDZ010000164.1:0-7602 GCA_041580375.1 Candidatus Polarisedimenticolia bacterium | reverse complement strand
GTTCTACGGGCAGGCGCTCGTCCTGGACGCCGCCGCCCTGCTGCGGCGGCGCATCCGATCGCGCCCGGCCGTCGCGCTCGTCGGCTGGGCCGCCGACGCCTACGCGGCCTTCGCCCGCCGACGCATTCCCCGCACGGCCGGCCCTGTGGAGGAGATCGGACGCTTCGGGGGCGGCGTCGACGATCTGTTCGAACGCTCCGCCCCGGGGCTCGGGATCATCGTGGAGCGGAAGTCGGCCTATTTGAACTGGAAGTACGCGGAGAGCCCGAACGTGACCTACAGGCGGCTTCTCGTCGGCCGGCCGGGATCGCCCGACGCGTACATCGTGATGCGCATACATGAACGCGCCGACGGCCACGTCAACGGCACGATCGTCGACCTGCTCGCCGATCCCGCCCGTCCCGCAGCGCTCGACTCCGCCGTGGCGGCCGCCGTCGAGATCGCGCGCGCGGGGGGAGCGGAGGTGCTGTACGCCCTCGTCACGCACCCCGGGTTCCGCGCCCGCCTGGCCGCCCTCGGCTTCCGGCGGGCTCCCTACCGGCAGACCTTCGTGATCACCGGGGACGAGCACTTCCCGGCCGGCGTCGGTGCGCTCGATGCCAGAAACTGGTACCTGACCTACGGCGACTCCGACGGCGACATGTGGTCGGCGAGCAGCGAGCCGAAGAGGGATCGCAAGACCGCCGCCTGACGCCGCACCGACGGCACATACGCGCGCGCCGTTGCGCCGCCCGCCGCGCCTGGCCGATAATCACCCGCACGCGCCCGTAGCTCAGCTGGATAGAGCACCGGACTTCGAATCCGGTGGTCGGCGGTTCGAATCCGTCCGGGCGCGCCAGCGCGCTCGCTCGGATCGTCGCGATCCCCCCGCACCTCTCGAGCGCGGGATTCTCAGAACGATCCGACGGCCTGCGCTTCCTCCTCGTAGATCTCGTCCGCGTACATCAGGCCGAGGAGAAACTCGACGGAGAGATCGAACTGCGTCATCGACTTCTTCAGCAGCTTCAGGGCCGCGTCCTTTGCGCGCGCCCTCTTCTTGCATGCCGCCAGCTCGCCTATCCCTGAGCTGTCGAGCAAGGAGACTCGCCGGAGATCAATCAGGATGCGCGTCTGATTGTCGGCGAGAAGGCTCTTGAATGCCTGCTCGAGCTTTTGAGTCTCGCCGAGAACCAACCTTCCGCTGAGCTCGATGATCTGGACCTTGCCGGCCGACCGAATCGTCGCTTTCATTGCGTGACCTCCTTCTGTGCGAGCGCATTCGACGCTTGCAAAGGATCGTTCTCGCAGCGCGCCAACCCGATATGCGGAGATTGGGTGCAGGAACACGCTCCGCACGGGGTGTTCATTCGGTGGATGTCATAACCGGGAGAATGACTGCCGGGGATTCTAACAGAAACGACCACCGCGGTGAATGTCATGAGGGCAGGCGTCCGGGGTGGCCCGGATGCGCTTCGCCGGAACGGGCTCTGGCAGCGGGGTCGTCGGCCTCCTTGACATGCGCCCGGCCTGGTTGTACGGTCGGGCACAGTTCGAATCCAAGGCCGTGTGACAGACGTCGAGGGGGCACGGGCGTTCCGGAACGGGCCCACGGCCGGGTGAACGATGTATCGTTTCGTTCCTCTGGCGACCTTCGAGAACGATGTTCACGCCATCATCGCGGCCGATGCGGACGGGACGATTCGGTACTGCAACCGCGCCGCGGCATCACTTTTCGACAGAGAACCGGATTCGGCTCGGGGCCTTCCCTGCTGGAAGCTCGCGCGGCTCCGCGGGCTCGACGGAGGCCCCTTCTGTGCGCCCGATTGTCCGATCCAGCGGGAGGCGTGCCAGGGTCGACTGAGCCCGCTGCACCACGCCGCGCGCTATTCGAAGGGCCGGCTCGTGTATCCGGTCGACATCATCACGTTTCTCCTGCCCGGCTCGACGGGCTCCCGCAGGGCGCTGTTGCACCTCTTCAATCCGCGCGACCGGCTCACCGCCCCGAATGAAGCCGTGGCGGCCGGACCCATGCGGACGGAGCGCGACCGGCTGAGCCATCTGAGTGTGAGGGAGGCGGAGGTGCTGGGAGCGCTGGCGTCCGGTCGCGGAACGTCTTTGATCGCCGAACGACTTTCGATCAGCCCGATCACGGTCTGCAATCACATCGAGAACATCCTCAGGAAGCTCGGGGTACACAGTCGACTTGCGGCCGTTCTCCTCTTCCTGCGCCATCCGGCGGGAGCCAGGGCCGCCGGGATCCGCTCCGATCATCGATGATGGATTCCCATCATTGACGAATGAAACCCTTCCATCGTAGGAGATCGTCGAGCAAACCGCGTTGATCATGTCCCGCCCGTCATGCCCGCGTGGATCGCGGCGGCGGACGTCCAACCCCTGGCGCCTTGTCCGGCCGAGCGTCCGTTCGGATACGGCCGCCGGCCTCACGGGGCCAGATGCATCGAGGGGAGGAGGTGCTTCATGACGAAGCGATCGTGCGTGATCGGCGTGGTTCGGATGCTTCTGGTGGCGGGCGTTCTGCTTGCCGTCGCGGGGGGAGCGCCTGGCCGGGGCGATGGGGGCGGGAATCAGCCGGGGACGCCCGACCTCGATCTCTACGTGGCGATCGGGGGAAACGACGCGAGCAGCTGCAAGTCCCCACAAAACTCCTGCCGGACCATTCAGGCGGCGATCGATCGGATCCCGATGATCCTGGACCGGCAGGTCAACATATCCATTCAGGCCGGCACGTACTTCGGAAGCGTCCGGATCGCCGATCGGATGGCGCCTCGCCGGTTCGCCATCGAGCTGATCGGCCAGGGTGAGGGCGCCACGATCGCCGGAGGGGAGAGCTTGATCGACGGCGTGACGGTGACCCGGACGATGCGGGTCGTGCTGCGCAATCTGACGATCCGGGATTTCCGGGGCCACGGTGTGGTGCTCCGGAACGGAGCGTCCGCCAGCATCCTCCAATCCGGGATTGTGCGCAATTCAGGACACGGCGCGCTCGTGAGGATGTCGGATCTGACCGTCGCCGACAGCGCGATCGGCCATAACGGAGAGGATGGTCTGTCGTGCGAGCAAGGACGTCTCCGCTTCGGGGCGACCTTATCGGGACAGGGGGTCCACGTTCACCACAACGAACGGAGCGGCGTGCTCGCGAGCGCCTGCATGGTGGGGTTCGGCGGCCCGGCCGTGATCGAGAGGAACGACGTCGGGCTCGTGTCCCAGCACGGCGCGGTCATCGACGTCGGCATGAGGAGCGACGTGCAGGTCGTCGACAACTTTCCCGCGTCGACGGGCGGGGGCGGCGGCGACACGGGTGGCGACTCCGGCGGCGGACGGGTCCGCCGTCCCAATCTCGACCTGGTCTCGGGGGTCCTCGGCTGCCAGATGCTCGCCGACTGCCACGGGATGATCACGAATTTCGGGAGCAGCACGATCAACGGGGAGTGCGACTGCGAGGAGCGGGATTACGGGGTCTGCCGGGCGTCGTAGTCGTCTCCTCGTCCTTCACGATCGGAATACGCGTCTCGAAGTCCCGGACGCCGGCGGTCGAGCCCGTCGACGCGCGCCGGGCGTCATGTCACCGGAGGTCGACTCCAGATCGCCTCCGCGCCCGCGGCCGGGACGCCTCATGAGGATCGGCCAACGCTACGACTCCACGTATCCCAGCGTCCTCAAAATCTCGCGCTGCTCGTCGGACAGATCCAAGGCCGGAGGGCGCAGCGGATCGAAGAGCACGCGCAGGATGTCCTCGAGGCGGTTCGACGGGCGCAGGTATTCGGCGCGTGACTCACGGGTCTCCTTCGGGTCGGCCGGGGAGTAGAAGCGGCGGGCGCCGGAGGCGGTATCGAGGATGAGCGTGCCGTCGTCGCACCGGATCGAGAGAAGCGGGCCGGAGGCGAGGCCGCCGGCAGCGACCGCGCAGGGTGCGCCGCGTCCGTCGAGCACGCGTCCGGGCATCGCGGAGGGAGCCGGCAATCCGGCGTAGGCGAGGATCGCCGGCGCGATGTCGATCTGACGCACGCGCTCCGTACGCACTCCCGACGGCCCCCCGGGCCGCCGCACGATGAGCGGCACGTGGAGGATCTCGCTGTGGTGCGAGTGCCCGTGCTCGAACCCGCCGTGATCCCAGAACTCCTCGCCGTGATCGCCGGCGACGATCACGAGCGTCCGGTCCCAGAGACCGGCGCTCTCCATCGCCTCGCGCAGGCGGCCGATCTGGTCGTCGACGTAACGGATCTCGCCGTCGTAACGCGCGATCAGGCTCCTGCGGCCGGCGGCCGTCAGGACCACGCGGCCGCGCCGGACGGCGTCCACCTCGGCGCGGCTTCCGAACCCCTCCCGGATGAGCGAGGTGTCGCCGCGCTGGAACATCGTGTCGTACGGCGGCGGCGGATCGTAGGTCAGGTGCGGATCGAGATAGTGCACGAGCAGGAAGTACGGCCGGTCGCCGACCCCTTCCAGCCAGGCGAGCGCGGCGTCGGTCGTCTCCCGCGCACCGCGCGTCCCACGATTCGACGCCCCGTCCCCGGGGAGGTGGTCGTACGACCGGAACCCGCGCGCGAGCCCCGTGCGCGGGGCGCAGAACTCACCGTTGGTGACGGCGCCGGTGAGGAATCCGGCCTCGGCGAGGTGCTCCGCCAGCGTGGGGACGGCGGCCCGGATCGGGACGATCGATCCGGCGGCGTCGAGCCCGGCGCCGTGAGCCGGGGGCAGGCGGCCGGTGAGGATCGACGCCATCGCCGGCAGCGTCCAGGAGGACTGGGCCCAGGCCCGGTCGTAGCGCTCCCCCTCGGAGGCGAGGCGATCGAGAGCGGGCGAGGTCGGGAGGTTGTAACCGTACGAGCGCAGGTGATCGGCCCGCAGCGCGTCGATCACGACGAGCAGGACGCCGGGGTTTTCCGGCGCCCGGGAATCCCCGCACCCGATCGGGGTGGCCGCGACGAGGGCGGCGAGCGCCAGAACCCCCCGCGCGGCGGGCATTCGCCCGTTCATCGCAGCCGGAGCATCGCTCCCGACCGGGTCATCGGCGATCCGTCGGCCGCGACGGCGGCCGTCACAACGATTCGAGGTCGCCGTGCACCGGGCGGCCGTCGAGCAGGGTGAGGAGCACCTTCGTCTCGGAGATCGCGGCCGGCTCGATGTCGAACAGGTTGCGGTCGAGCACGATCAGATCCGCCTTCTTGCCCGGCTCGAGCGAGCCGGTCTCGTCCTCGAGGAAGTTGACGTAGGCGGCGTCCAGCGTGAACGCGGCCAACGCGTCGCGCAGGGCGATGCGCTCGTCCGGCAGGAAGGGCGCGCCCCCCTCGCCGTTCGGCCCGAGCCGGGTCACCGCCACCTCGATCTGCTCCAGCGGGTTGGCGCTGCTGACCGACCAGTCGCTGCCGAATGCGACGACGGCGCCGCTTCGGAGCAGGCTCCCGATCGGATAGAGCCAGCGCGAGCGCTCCGGACCGAGGAACGGGATGGTGAGGTCGGTGATGTAGGGATCGGCGAAGGCCCACAGGGGCTGGAAGTTCGCCACCACGCCCAGCCGGCGGAAGCGGGGGATGTCGGACGGGTCGAACAGCTGGATGTGGGAGATGTGGTGGCGGCCGTCGCGCGGGCCGTTGGCGCCGCGCGCCGCCTCCACGGCATCCAGGCACTCGCGGATGGCGCGATCGCCGATGGCGTGGAAGTGAACCTGGAAGCCCTCTTTGTCCAGGCGCGTCACCGCCTGCTTGAGGGTCTCCGGATCGATCATGCTCATGCCGGTCGTGCCCTGCTTGCCGACGTACGGCTCGAGCAGGGACGCGGTCTGCACCTCCATGACGCCGTCCTGCATGATCTTCACGGCCGTGGGGCGGAACCACGTTCCGGTGTAGTTCCTGCGCGTCTCGATCAGGCGATCGATCTGATCCAGGCCGCGGTCCTTCTCATACCACAGGGCGCCCACGACGCGGGCCGTCAGCTCCCCCTTGCGCTCCAGGGCCCGGTAGGTGTCGAGCGAGCGGTACGCCTCCTCCCCGTCGAGGGCGACGGAGGCGTCCTGGAAGGCGGTGATGCCGTAACCGTTCAGCCTCTTCAGGGCGTACCGCAGACCCTCCTCCCGATCGTCCGGCGTCACGGGAGGGGCGTGCTTGAGGACGAGGCTCATCGCCGAGCCCTCCTGCAGGCCTCCGACCGGCTCCCCGGTCTTCGGATCGCGATCGATCCGGCCGCCCTTGGGGTCCGGCGTGTCCTTCGTGATCCCGGCGATCTCGAGCGCCTTCGAGTTCACCCAGGCCGAGTGGCCGTCGGACGAGTCGAGGTAGACGGGGCGGTCGGGGACGATGGCGTCGAGCAGCCGCTTGTCCGGGATGGCCGACGGGAAGGCATCCATGCTCCAACCGCCGCCGAGGATCCAGGGAAGATCGGGATTCGCCGCTGCGTAATCGGCCACGGCCTTCACGTACGACTTCACGTCGCTCTCGAGATCGAACAGGGCGCAGCGGCGGTACTCGACGCCGGCGCTCACCGGATGAATGTGCGAGTCCTGGAACGACGGGAGCACCATGCGACCCCGGAGATCGACGACCCGGGTCCCCGGACCGATGAATCCGTCCAGCTTGTTCTCGGGGCCCACGTAGACGATCCGGTCGCCCCGGATCGCCACGGCGTCGGCCCACGACCGGATGGCGTCCACCGTATAGACGGCGGCGTTTTTCAGGACGAGATCGGCCGGTCCGGCCGATCTCTCGCGGACCGGGGAGACGGTGCAGGCGGAGACTGCGAGCCCCGCGAGTCCGAGAACGACGGCGAAGGTTCGGGTCTTGGCGGACATCGGCGCGACCTCCCGGGCGAGAGCCCCCATGAATCGGATGCGGATGGTGGAGACCCGATCCTACGCCAGAATGACGAAATTGCAATCGGGGTGGCCGGGCCGGCCGCCCGACGGACCCGCGTGTTGCGCCCGCGGTTGCGGGACCTATCTTGTGGGTGAGAGCAGGTGTCCCGCTCCGCCCGGCCCGGGATGGCGGCGGCCGGCCCTGAGGAGACCGAGTCTTGAGACCGAGATCGATCCGAACCGTCGCCCCGAGAACCCCGCCCCGCATCCTGTCGCATATCGGAGGCCTGATCGCCCTGTCGGCCGTGCTGGCGGCGCTTCCGGCCGTGCCGGCCGGTACGCGCGCCGAGCCGGCGCGCGGACGGGCGAACGCAGACAGCTGCAGCGCCTGCCTGCGCGCCTCCGACCTGCGGGAGTGCCATCTCGTCGCGGTGGAGCTGGCGCGCACCGGACGTCTGGCGAGGGCGATCGCGATCGAGAGCCGGATCCGGGAACGAAGGCCGGGTGACCCGGAGATCGCCGCGGCGCTCGGCAAGATGTACCACATGGCGAAAAACGCGCCCCGCGCCATCGAGATGTACCACGCGTCGCTGTTCGCCTCGTCGGGCTATCCGCCCGCGCTGATCGGGCTGGGCACGATCATGGAGGATCAGGGCGAGCACGCCATCGCGGCGCGCTATTACGCGCGCGCGGTCCGCGAGAACCCCGACGTCGCGATGTTCAAGGTCAACCTGGCGCGGGCGCTCGTGCACGACGGACGCCACGACGACGCGCGCCCGATCCTGCAGGAAATCGTGCAACGCTGGCCGGATTCG
>JBFGDZ010000163.1:0-7680 GCA_041580375.1 Candidatus Polarisedimenticolia bacterium | reverse complement strand
GGCCGCCCGGTGGTGCACCGATCCGCCCGCAGGGAGGCGTGCCGGCCTGTCCGGGTCCACGCGCTTGCATCCGCCGGCGCGAGAGACAATATTGAAATCGCGGATCCATGAAGGACCGGCGCCGGTCGTCGAGGTGCGAAATGGTCAAGGCGAGGCTCCCCGCGAACGAGAAGCAGAGACTCGGGACCCTGCGCACATACCGCATTCTCGACACCCTGCCCGAGACCGCATACGACGACATCACGCATCTGGCATCGCTCATCTGCGGCACACCGATCGCCCTGGTCAGCCTCGTGGATGGCGAGCGCCAGTGGTTCAAATCGAGGAAGGGTCTCCAGGCCACGGAGACGGCCCGGGACGTCGCGTTCTGCGCCCACGCGATCCTGAATCCCGGGGAGCTGATGATCGTTCCGGACGCGCAGCGCGATGAACGGTTCGCGCGCAACCCGCTCGTGACCGGCGATCCCAGGATCCGCTTCTACGCCGGGTCTCCGCTCGTGACGTCGAAGGGGCACGCCCTCGGCACCCTGTGCGTCATCGACCGCGTTCCCAGGGAGCTCCGGAAAGACCAGCAGGAGGCGCTGCAGGCCCTCGCCCGCCAGGTCATTGCGCAGTTGGAGCTGCGCAGGGTCGTTGCGGAGCTCGAACGGGAGGTGGTCGAGCGGCGCCGCTACCAGGCGATGCTCGAGAAGTATCAGAAGAGACTGGAGGCGACGAACGCCGACCTCGAGGCGCAGAGCTGCACCGATCCCCTCACCGGCCTGAGCAACCGTCGGAATCTAGAGGAGCGGCTGGACGAAGAGGTCGTGCGGGCCCGGCGGAACGGGGGCGAGCTCTCCCTCCTCATGCTCGATGTCGACCGGTTCAAGAGCTACAACGACACCTTCGGCCATCCGGCCGGAGACGAGGTGATCCGCCGGGTGGGCCGGATCCTCCGCGAGAACAGCCGCAGGAGCGACATCGTGGCGCGATACGGTGGGGAGGAGTTCGTCGTCGTCCTGACCAACACCGACGCGGAGTGCGCGATCGTGCTGGCCGAGCGGTTCCGCAAGATGATCGAGGATGCGCGCTGGGAGCATGCCCCGATCACCATCAGCATCGGGCTCTCGGGGCTGTCGGGCGGGATCCGGAGCGGCGGCACCCTCATCGAGGAGGCGGACCGGGCGCTGTACGCCGCCAAAGAATCCGGCCGCAATCGGGTCGTCCCCGCCACGTATCTCACCGCGGCTTGAACGAACCTTCCGGGATGCCCTCCGATCAATCGACCGTTTCACTGCGATAGGATCGCCGCGACCGGGGTCCGCGCGCAGGGCCACCGGACGCCGCGGACGATCGCGCGGCGGCGGCTGAACGGAGGCGATCATCGGCCTCGAGATTCTCTGGCTTCTGCATCTCCTGGTCACGCTGCTGATGACCGGCGTGATCTGGTTCGTGCAGGTCGTGCACTATCCACTCTTTCGCCACACCGGCTTCGGTGAGTTTCCGGGCTACGAGGCGGCGCACGCCAGGCTGACCACCCGGCTGGTGGCTCCGCTCATGGTGTGCGAGGCGGTCACGGCGCTGCTGCTCCTGTTGCGAAGACCATCGGGCGTCCCCGCCGGGCCGCTGTGGCTCGGAGCCGCCCTGATCGCCGCCGTCTGGATCGCGACGGCGTTCATCCACGTGCCGCAGCACCGGCGGCTCGTCGCGGCCTTCGACGCGACGGTGCATCGTCGTCTCGTCGCCTCGAACTGGATCCGCACGCTCGCATGGAGCTCCCGGTCGCTCCTGCTGCTTTGGATCACTGCGAGAATGATCCGGGGATGGTGAAAGCAAGCCCCGCGCCCGGTCGGCGTGCGGGGGCCGAACGGCTCAACCCCGCGATTCCAGATCCAGCTCCGGCTCGCCGATCGTGACGATGCCGAGATCGCCGTCCACGGAGACGATGGCGCCGTCGAGCAGGAGATCGGTGGCGCGCGTGATGCCGTTCACGCAGGGTATGCCCATCTCCCGCGCGACGATCGCCCCATGAATCAGCATCCCGCCGCGGCGCTCGACGACGGCGGCGGCCAGCGGAACGAGATGAGTCATGGTGGGCTGGATCGCGTCACAGACCAGCACCTCGCCGGCGCGAAAAAGGCGGAGATCATCGGCCTTCCGGATCCGCCGGACGCGTCCCGAGGCGAGCCCGGGAGCAGCGGGCTGGCCGATGAGCTGTCGGGGAGTCACGCCGGGAGGGATCACTCCGGACTCTCCCGATCGATCGTCGGTCGGAGCGGCGATCAGGGGCTCGAGCCCCGGATCGCGAAGCCCGCCGGCGATCGCCAGAGCCTCCTTTTCGCCCGGTTGCCGGGATCCGCGCAGGCGGTTCGCGTCCCTCAACCGTCGGGCGGCGATGCGGACCGCTTTGAGAAGCTGACTCTCGAGCCGCCCCATCAGAATGTTGTCGTCGTCTCGGAGGCGCCAGCTCAGGCGTCCGATCGCCACGATCTCCAGAGCCTCGTCGCGGCGATCCGGCCCGACCGCGTCGAGAAGACGCCGCTCGAGTCGTTCGGGATCCGTTTCCTCGGAGCGCGCGCTGCCGGAGCGCGTGGCGAACGACGCGCTCGAATCGGCGAGCTCGAGAACCGAAGCCGCGATGAGGTCCGGACGATCCTCCAGGCGCTGGTCATCGTACGCCACGTTCATGAATCGCGACCGGAGCTCCTCGAAGTCCCGGGCGAACTCAAGACCCCCGGGAAGGTCCTGGATCCGATCCAGATACGTCCGGCCCGACTCTCGTTCTCCGACGGGGCGGCATTCCGACAGTGCGCGCAAGGCTTCCCGGAGCCGGGCGCTGTCGCGCGTCCTGCGCGCCAGATCGAGGATCAGGGCGTTCCGACCCGATGCGATCAGGGACTGTCCCCGGAGCAACCCGACGAATTCGTAGGGATCCTCGGGACGGACCGCATCATTGTAATAGGTCCCCAGCCGCCGCACGCCATGGGCGAACGGTATGAATTCCTTCCGGTACACGGCGCGCCATCTCTGCAGCGAACCCAGACGTTCCTCGATCGCCGAAGCGAGCCGGGCGTCGTCGTATGCCTCGATCGCCTCGTTCGCGAACCGCAGCCCCTCGGCCTCCAGCGCGGGGATCAGATCGTCGGCGACCCGCTCGCGCAGATCCCGCAGTCGACGGTCGTCCGGTCGCAGGCTCAGGTACCAATTCCGCTCGTCCTGCTCGCCGGCAGGAATCGTCGTGATCGGACGGGCCTGGAGGAGGGTCAGGCCGTCGCCCCGGCCGGTCCACTCTATGTCGGGGGCCCAGGAGAAGATCTCCTCGACCTTGCGGAGCGCCATCGCGAGAATCCTGAGGTCGGACTCGTCGAGCAACGGACCGGACCCGTGTGGCTCGCCGCGCTCCCCGCGCCGCCATTCGATCACATCACCCGTGTTCACGTCGAGAAACCACCGGTCGGGATCGATGTGGCCGTCCACCAGGGCGTCGCAGCGGCCCGGAACGGCCTCCACGATCGACCGCACGGGGCCCTGGCTCCGGGGATCCCGGCCGAACGCCACGCCGGATCGATCCGAGGTGGTCAACTCCTGGATCACGACGGCCATGCGGCTCGCGGCGGGGCTCAGATTCAGCTCGCGCCTGTACATCAGCGCCGCGTCGGACCAGAGCGAGGACCAGACGACGCGCACCGCGTCCAGAACCGAGCTCATCGTCTCGACCCCGATGATCGATTCATGGAGTCCGGCGAACGATCGGCGCCGCGAGTCCTCTTCGGGGGCGGACGAGCGAACGACGAGGGGGCGGACCGCGCCACCCATCAGCGCTCCCACGGCCTCCCGGATCACCGCCGCCAGCGGCTCCGGAAGATGCGCGGCGAGGAATGCCGCCCGGATCCTCAGCGCCGCGTCCCAGATCTCCTCCCACCGCATCGAGTCCAGCGGCTTCCGTCCGAGCTCCATGCGAATGCGTCCGGAGAGGCTTGACTCTTCGACGAATCCCTCGTAGGCCGCGATCGTCAGGCAGAATCCGTCGGGAACGCGGAATCCGGCTCGCTTCAGGCGGCCCAGATTCGCGGCCTTCCCCCCCACGAGCTTTTCAAGCCCCGGTCCTACCTCCGTCAGCGGGATCACGAGACGTGAGTCGGGATCCACTGATGGACCTCCTGAAAGCGTACCACGTGGAAGTACCGCACGATGGAGACGCGGAACAGCGCGCACGAAGCCGAAAGGATGAAGCCGCGCAGATGGGGATGCCTTTCGATCAGGATCCGGGCGAGCCCGTCGTGCTCGGGCCCGGGATCGAGCCTCCGGGCGCGACCCGTGGCGGTGATCGCCTCGACCTCCATCATGTCGTCGGGATGGCTGGCCCGGTTATCCACGAGGAGGGCCACGCGATCGCACCCCACCAGCAGCCGGTACTTGCGTGTCGCGATCGGCGTGGCGAACACGACGGTGTTCAGATCATCCGTGCAGGCGAAGGCCACGATCGAGGCGTACGGCTGTCCGCCGCCCTGCGTGCAGAGAACGGCATACGGCTCGCCGTTCATAAGGCGGCGGATCCGGTCCGGCAGGTCGGCGCCCGCGGCCGAATCGTGTCCGGGATCGACCCCGCCGGACTCCAGCGAGGGCTCGTCGACGGATGCCACGTGATATCTCCTCAGGGATGCCCGGCAGCGGTGCGCCGATGCGCTCATCATCATGATACGCCATAATGGTCCATCGATTCTGCGATCGGAATCCGGAGGCGAGCGGATGGTGCGAAAGAAGAATGCGCGTTCGAAACCGATCGGACGGACCGTGCCATCCCGGGCGCGCGACAGAAACGCGGACAGGACGACCGTGTGGGTGTTGCCGGATCAGCTGCGGCCGGACACCGGCCCGCTCCGGGATCTCGCTCCCGGACGGGGTACGGTGCTGTTCGTCGAGTCCCTGGCGGAGGCGCGGCGTCTCCCGTGGCACAAGCAGCGGCTGGTCCTGATCTGGTCGGCGATGCGGCACTTCGCGGACGATCTGCGCCGGCGGGGCCACGACGTCGACTACCGCGCCTGGCAGCCGGACGCGCGCACGGCGCTGTCACGCCACGTGCGAGCGCGCCGGCCGGCGCGATTGCGAGTGATGGAGAGCGCCGAGATCGGCCCCAGCCGCGAGGCGGTCAGGCTCGCGCGGGGGCTAGGGCTCGAGGTCGAGGAGATCCCGAACGGGATGTTCCTCAGCGACCGGGCCGATTTCGCGCGGCGGGCGCGGGGCCGGAAGACCCTGCTGCTGGAGGCCTTCTATCGCAGGATGCGGAAGAAAACGGGACTCCTGATGCGCGGTCGGGAGCCTGCGGGCGGGCGGTGGAACTACGATGCGATGAATCGCGAGCCGGTTCCCGAAGGAACGGACTTTCCTCCCCCGCCGCGCTACGACCCGGACGCCGTCACGCGGGACCTGATCCGACGCGTCGGGCGGGAGTTCCCCGGGCACTTCGGCGATGCGGGCGCATTCGCCTGGCCGGTGACCCGGTCCGACGCGCAGCATTTCTTCGAGGACTTTCTCGACCACCGGCTGGATCGCTTCGGACCGTATGAAGATGCCATCGTGACGGGCGAGGCGGTGCTGTTCCATTCGCTGCTGTCGCCCCTCCTCAACATCGGCCTCCTCGATCCCCTCGAGGTCAGTCGCCGCGCGGAGGAACGCTACCGAAACAAGCGTGCGCGGCTGAACTCGGTCGAGGGATTCATCCGACAGATCCTGGGATGGCGCGAGTTCGTGTACCAGGTGTACCACCTCGCGATGCCGGACTACGCGCGCCGCAATCATTTCAAAGCGAAGCTGCCGCTGCCCCGCTTCTACTGGGACGGCGAGACCGACATGCACTGCGCCGCCGACGCCGTGAAGGGCCTGATTCGCCGGGGCATCAATCACCACATTCAGCGGCTGATGATCACGGGCAACTTCGCGCTGCTGGCGGGGATCGAGCCGCAGGCGGTGAATCGCTGGTACTGGCTCGCCTACGCCGACGCGTGGGAGTGGGTCGTAACGCCGAACGTGCTGGGGCTCGCCCTGCACGCCGACGGCGGGCTGCTGGCGACCAAACCGTATGCCGCCTCGGCCAACTACATCAACAGGATGAGCGATTGCTGCCGCGGCTGCCGGTACGACCACCGCCGCGCCACCGGGCAGGAGGCCTGCCCGTTCAACGCGCTGTTCTGGGATTTCCTCGCGAGGAACCGATCGACGCTCGCGCGCAATCCCCGGATGAACCTCATGATGTCGCAGCTGAAACGGCGTGGCCGGGGCGATCTCTCCCGGATCCGCGCGCGGGCGGCGCAGATCCGCGGCCGCCTGAAACGCGGCGAACGCATCTGACGCGATCGAGCGACGCGCATCGGAAGGCGGTGGCGCGATGCCGGCTCATCGCCGACCCGGCGGGCGTCCCGGAATCTCCGGCCCGGTGGTGGCCCCCTTGATGTCGTCGCGGTGGACCACGCCGCCCTTCATGACCCAGCGCACGCGCTCGAGCTCGGTGATGTCCCGCAGGGGATCGCCGGCGACCGCGATCAGGTCCGCGTACTTGCCCGGCTCGAGCGTGCCGACCCGGTCGGACCATCCGATGGCCTCGGCGGCGATCCGGGTCGCGGAGACGATCGCCCCCATGGGCGGCTCGCCCTCCCTGACGCGCACGGCGAACTCCCGGGCATTCTGGCCGTGCGGGAACACGCCGGCGTCGGTCGCGAACGGTATGGACAGTCCCACCGCGAGGGCCCTGCGGAAGGTGGCCGTGCGGTAGCGGGCCATCTCCCGCGAGCGTTCGATCTCCGCCTCGGGGATGCCGAGTTCGCGGCCCTCGCGGAGGACGGCGTCCCCGACATAGAGCGTCGGCACGTAATACGCGCCTCCCGCGCGCAGCAGGTCGAGCCCCTCGTCGTCCATCATGGACCCGTGATCGATGGTCCGCACGCCGGCGCGCAGCGCCGCCTTGATCCCTTCGGCGCCGTGCGCGTGCGCGGCGACGAAGCGCCCCCAGCGCTCCGCCTCTTCGACGGCCGCCCGCAGCTCCTCGTCCGAGTACTGCTGCGCGCCCGGCGGGATGCCCTTCGACAGAACGGCTCCGGTCGCGAGGATCTTGACGAAGTCGGCGCCGTGCTTGAAGTTCGTCCGGACCGCGCGGCGGACGGCGGCCACCCCGTCCGCGAGGTTCTGCACGACCGGGACGTCGACGTAAATGGAGAACTGCCTCGCGTCGCCCGCCCCCCCGGTCGAGGAGACGTAATTGCCGGGGACGAGCAGGCGGGGTCCGGGGACGACGCCGGCCTCGATCGCCTCGCGCAGGTCGACGTCCACGTGGGGCCAGGTCGGGCCCATGTCGCGGCACGTGGTGAATCCCGCCCGCAGCGTCACGAGGGCGTTGCGCACGCCGTGGATCGCCTCGCGACCCGGCGTGGAGCGGACCAGCGTGTCCTCCCAGTGCATGGCCACGTCCCCCGTCAGGTGGGTGTGCAGATCGATCAGGCCCGGCAGGATCGTGGCGCTCCCGAGGTCGATGACCCTCGCCCCCTTCGGTGAGGTGACGCTCGAGCCGATCCGCTCAATGCGCTCGCCGCGCACGACGACGACGGCGGGCGAGAGGGGAGGGCCGCCGCGACCGTCGAGGAGTCGCGCGGCCTTCACCACGGTCGTTTGCCCTTCGGCGGCCGGGGTCGGCGCCTCCGGGATCCAGGG
>JBFGDZ010000162.1:0-7696 GCA_041580375.1 Candidatus Polarisedimenticolia bacterium | reverse complement strand
TGCAGCCGCCAGAGCATGTGGCCGACGCGATCGGTGAAATCGAAGACCTGGAGATAGAGCCGCTCGTCGCCGCTCTCCAGATAGGGTTTCATCATCTTCTCCTGATGGTCGGCCGTGGACGCCATGTCCTCGAGAAAATGGCGTTCGTCCGTGAGCCCGGACGGGAGCGACCACGTGTCGATCGGCCATCCCAGGGTCCGAAACAGGCCGAACCGATCCAGCATCTCGCCGGCGAAGGCGAAGGGCGACGTGAACGGGATCGGCTGGCATTCGGGATGGAAGTTCAGGGGCGACATGTACAAGCGGATTTCGGGTTCGAGCTCGAGAAGCTTGAAGCGCACGATGCCCTTGAGGCCCGCCAGCGCGTCGACGACCCGGTTCACCGGAATCGGCACGACGAACCAGTCGCTCCATTGCCCCACGTGCAGGGTCTCACGGCGCCCGGACAGCTCGATGGTGAGACTCTCGTTCTCGGCGTGGAGTTGAAAGGGAACGTCGAGGCGGCGTCGCACGCCCCGCTCCTCCATCTCCCTCTCGACCTGCGCCCGACGTTCGCGGCGCTGGCCCGGGTCGCGGATCCCCTGCAGCGCTTCCTGGACGAAATAGTCGAAGAACGGCTTGTTCAGCGGTCCGACGATCGCCGTGGAGAGCGTGCCCCGCCTCGCCGGCAGGTGGACGATCTCCACGCTGAACTGGTTGTCGGGGAGGGCCAGGGCCGCGTCGGACGTGAAGTAGGACGGAGAGCCGATGCGGCCCCGCATGTCGGGCACGCCGAGTCCGGAGAACATCTCGAGGTGCTCGTGCTCCTCGGCGGGGAACGTCACCGGGACGTTCAGGACGCGGGCGTCGATCCCGGCCCGCGCCGCGACCGTCCAGAAGGGCGTCCCCTGGCGGGCGTTGATGGCCGTCGGCACCTCGTGCGGCAGTTGGGCGCCCGCATACGCGGCGCCACCTCCGACGATCAAAGCTCCCAGGGCCGCGATCGCCCCCGCCCCGAGAGGGCGGCGCCGCAGCAGCAGCGCCGGTACGCCGGCGAGGAGCGTTCCGGCGAGCGCTCCGAACAGACCGAGGACGAGGGAGTTCCTGGCGCCGAAGAGCAGCGGCATCCTCCCCTCGCGAATCATCGCGAACTCGGGCAGGTAGGTCCCCTCCGTGCGGCGCAGGAAATCGAAGATCTGCGTCCGTCCGGGATTGAGGCCGGTCGTGAAGGTGGCCCAGGAGACCGGGGTCTGGGGCGGATTCGTGCTCATCAGCGGGGCGTAGTATCCCTCGTCGCGCAGGCGCTTCAGATTGGGAAGCCGCCCCTCGTCCATGTAGCGCTCGATGAGCCGCGCGTCCGCGCCGTCGAATCCGAGAATGACCACCTTGTCATGGGCCGCGGCCCGGGCCCCGCCGGATCCCGTGATCGCCAGCAGGGCCGCCACGGCGAACCGGGCGCAGGACCTGAAGAACGAGCGTGGCAAAACGAGGATCCTCCGGGACATCAACGACTTACGATCACGACGCGAACGCCTGAAAATTATAGGTCATGGCGGCCGCCCCTTCAACACGTTGATCCGGCAGGGAGCATTCCGGTATCATCCTGCGCCGCTCCACGTAAGTTCCCGTTCGCCAGAAGCTTGCCGAGGCCGGAGAGGGATGCTGGAGCCGATCCTCACGAAGCCCGAGCGTTTGATCATCGGGATCATGTCGGGGAGTTCGGCCGACGGAGTCGATGCCGCGCTGGTCCGGGTGCGCGGTCACGGGGAGCAGCTCTCCTGGCGCCTCGTCCGCCACGAGACCCTGCAGTACTCACCGAAGCTCCGCGACATCATTCTCCGCTGTGCCGAGCCCGGCAGCGGCGATACGGCCAGCCTCTGCCGGATCAACGTCCTGCTGGGAGAGCTGTTCGCCCGCGCGGCGACCCACGTCGCCCAGCAGGCGGGGATCGATCTGAAGGCCGTCGATCTGATCGGTTCCCACGGGCAGACCGTGCAGAACCTCCCCGTGCCCGTCACGCTGACCGGGATCCCCGTGTCCAGCAGTCTGCAGCTCGGCGAGCCGTCCGTGATCGCCGAGAGGACCTCCATCACGACGATCGCCAACTTCCGCGCGCGCGATCTGGCCGCGGGGGGCCAGGGCGGCCCCCTCGAGGCCTACGTCGACTATCTCCTGTTCCGCCATCGTTCCCGCGGACGCCTCATATTGAACATCGGCGGCATCGCCAATCTGACGGCGATCCCCGCGAGCGCCGGTCCCGACGGCGTCACGGCGTTCGACACCGGGCCGGGCAACATGGTGCTCGATGCGCTGGTGTCCCACTTCACGGGCGGGCGCGAATCGTTCGATCACGACGGGCGGTACGCCCGCCGGGGCGTCGTTCGGCCCGAGGTTCTCGCGAAGCTGCTGTCCCACGTGTATCTCGAGAGACCACCACCGAAATCCTGCGGGCGCGAGGAATTCGGACGCCCGTTCATCGACGATCTGCTGAAGCGTCACTCGACCCTTTCGGGCGACGACCTGATCGCCACGATGACGCGCTTCACGGCCGAGTCGATCGCTTCGGCGTGCCGCCGGTTCGTCATGCCCAACAACGTCTACGAGGAGGCGATCGTCTCCGGCGGGGGGGCGCGCAACGGGTTTCTCATGGATCAGCTGCGCTCCGCATTGCCGGAAGTGTCGATCACGGACAGCGAGGAGTACGGCCTGCCGGTGGCGGCCAAGGAAGCGGTGGCTTTCGCGATCCTCGCCAACGAGACTCTGTTCGGCATCCCGAACAACGTCCCGGCCGCGACCGGCGCCCGCCGCCCCGTGGTTCTCGGAACCATCGTCCCGGCGTTCAACGGGCGATGATCCGCGGCGCGCCGGCCCTGATTCTCTCGGCGGGCGCTCTCCTCCTCCCGATCGCCTGCGTTCCGGGGGACGCCGGGAAGGACGTCCTCACTCTCGCCATCGACAGCGGACCGGCCAGCCTCGACCCGCGACTCGGCTCGGACGAGGCCTCCAAGCGGGTGAACGAGCTCCTCTACAACGGCCTGTTCCGGGTCGGCGAGGAGGGGCGCCCGGAGATCGACCTGGCCGCCTCCTTCGAACGGCCCGATCCCCTCACCGTCGCGGTGCGCCTGCGCCCCGGCGTCCTTTTCCATGACGGCCGGACGCTCACCTCGCGCGACGTGGTCTACACCTACCGATCGATTCTGGAGGACGAGGTCCCGTCGTTCCGGAAGGGGGATCTCGACATCCTGGAAACGGTGGAACCCGACGGCGATCTCGGTATCGTCTTCCGCCTGAAGCGGCCGTTTGCTCCCATTCTCACGAATCTGAACGTGCCCGTTCTCCGCGAGGGCGCGGGGCGGGACGCGGCGCGGGCCCCCGTCGGCACGGGGCCCTTCCTCCTCGTGCGCTATCGACGGGACGAGGACCTGACCCTGGCCCGATTCGAAAGCCATTTCATGGGACCCGCGGGCGTCGAGACCCTTCGCCTGCGCATCATTCCGTCCGAGACGGGCCGTCTGCTGGAGCTCCTCAAGGGCGGAGTCGACCTCGTGATCAACGATTTGACGCCCGATCAGTTCGCGCGCGTGAGCGGGACCCCCGGGTTCGTCGTCGAGCATCGAACCGGACGCAACTACGTCTACATGGCCTTCAACATGGAGGATCCGATCCTGCGCGATCGGCGCGTGCGCGCCGCCATCGCCCATGCTCTCGATCGGCAGGCGATCCTCCGTCATCTCCTGCACCGGCGGGCGACGATCGCCACCGGGTTTCTTCCGCCCGGTCACTGGGCGTACGATCGCGACGTCACGAGTTACGGGCCGGATCCCGATCTGGCGCGGCGGCTCCTCGACGAGGCCGGGTGGCCCGATCCGGACGGAGACGGCCCCGCGGAGCGGTTCCGGCTGACCTACAAGACCCCTTCGGGGGAGCTGGCCCGGCAGCTGGCGACGATCATCCAGCAGCAGCTGGCCGGCGTGGGCATCGGCGTCACCATCCGGGCCTTCGAGTGGCCGACCTTCTACGACGATCTGAAGGCCGGACGGTTTCAGGTCGTCGTGTCGAACTGGACAGAGATCACCGACCCGGACGTGCTCAGGCTGCGCTTCCACTCGCGCTTCATGCCTCCGCATGGATTCAATCGCGGTCGCTACCGGAATGACGAGGTCGACCGGCTGCTCGAGGAGGGCGCGGCGGCGCTCGACGAGGGTGCGCGTCGCCGCATCTATGGCCGGATCCAGAGGATCCTCGCCGAGGATCTGCCGTACGTCAGCCTCTGGCACCGCGACGTCATGGTCGCCCGCCGGGAGGTGGTGCGCGGGTTCGGCCTGACTCCCGGAGCCGACTTTCATCCCCTGCGCGAGGTGCACCTGGAGGACGTCATCCAGAACGGTGGACGCCCCGGGGAGCCTCAGGCGATCCGCCGGCCGAGGACCCGTTCCACCTCCTGGACGGGCACGGCGCCGGAGCGGATCACGCGGGGGGGATCGCTCACGAGATCGAGCACGGTGGAGGCGAGGCCGCCGCGGGTCGGGCCGCCGTCGAGGATCAGATCGACGGCGTCCCCGAGCGCGCGCTCGACCTCGACCGCGGTGGAGGGCGCGGGCTGACCCGATCGGTTGGCGCTCGTCGCCACGATCGGACCTCCGGCGGCGCGCGCCAGCGCCGCGGCGATTGGATGGGGGGACAGGCGAACGCCGACCGTCCGGCCGCCCCCGAGCACGCGCGACGGAATGGTGGACGACGCCAGGAGCACCAGTGTGAGCGCCCCCGGCCAGAACTCTTCGGCCAGACGGCGGGCGCTCTCGGGAAACTCGCTCACGCAGCGGGCGAGGGCCGCTTCGTCCGCCACGATGATGGGGAGGGCCATCCTCTCGGGCCGGCCCTTCGCCTCGAAGATGAGGTCGATGGCGCCCTCGTTCAGGGGATCGGCGCCCAGCCCGTAGAACGTCTCCGTCGGATAGGCGACGAGGCGGCCCGCGCGCAGCAGCCCGGCCGCCTGAGCCATCAGGCGCGGGTCCGGCGATTCGGGATGGAGGGGCCTCACGCGTTTCATCGTCACACGTCCGTGCTGTACGGAGGGCTAGGGTCCCACTATAGATCACTTCGACGCCGGACGCCGCATGGACGCGCAGGCAATCTGAGAGGGACCCGGGCATGAGATCCTCGGACCGGATCGTGAGCAGCGCGCGCAATCCGCAGATCCGCAGCGCGCGAGCGATTGAGAGGGACCCCGCCGCGCGAGCGAAGGAGCGGCGCTACGTCGCCTGGGGCCGGCATCTCGCGATCGAGGCCCTCGACGCGGGCGCCCCGATCGAAGTCGCATTCGTGACGGCGGCGCTCGAGACGACGGACGAAGGCCGGCGGATCGCGGCGCGCCTGCGAGCCGGCGCATGGCCCATCGTGCGGACCCGACCGCGCGTGCTGGATCAGATCGCTGACGGCGCCGGCGACCAGGGCGTGCTGTTGCTGGTGGCCCTGCCCCAGCGGCGCCTGGAGGACCTGTGCGCGCGCCGCCCCACACTTCTCGTGATCGCGCACGGCGTGCAGGACCCCGGCAATCTGGGCTCCATCGCCCGCTCCGCCCTGGCCCTCTCGGCGGGAGGTCTCGTCGCGCTGGAAGGCTGCGCCGATCCGTTCGGAAGCCGCGTCGTGCGGGCCGCCATGGGAGCCCACTTCCGCCTCCCGATTCTGCGAGCGACCACGCGCGAGTCTCTCCCGGCCCTGCGGAGCGCCGGCCTGAAACTCGTCGCCGCCGACCCGGCGGGTCCCGACCTCCCCATTGATGTCGATCTGCGGCGGCGGGTCGCGCTCCTTCTCGGCGGCGAGGGGGGCGGTCTTCCGGGCTCGCTCCTCGAGGAGGCGGACCGGCGCGTGCGGGTCCCGATGCGCCGGGACGTGTCGTCCCTCAACGTCCACGCCGCGGCCGCCATTCTGCTTTATGAGGCGTCGCGGCAGCGCGGCTTCGAGGGAGGCTCCTGAGGCATCCGATCGGGGGGAGGGGCGGTCACGCCGGTCAGTCCGTCGCGCGCGTGTGTCCGGGAGCGGGACGGGGGCGGGATGTCTCCTCCTGTCGCGCCAGGGGCAGGGTGAAGGTGAATACGGAACCCTGTCCGGGCTGGCTCGACAGACGGATCGAGCAGCCGTGCAGCCGAAGGATGTCGCGCACGATCGACAGTCCGATCCCGGTTCCCTCGTAGCGCCTGCTGGGCTTGGCGTCCACCTGATAGAACCGCTCGAAGATCCGCTTCTGCTCCTCCGGCGCGATGCCGATGCCCGTATCCGCCACGTCCACCTCGATGAAGCCCTGGCTTCCGCGCCGGGCCTCCACCCGGATCGTGCCCTCCTCCCGGTTGAATTTCACCGCATTCGTCAGGAGATTCGTGAGGACCTGCACGATCTTCATGCGATCCCCCCGCACGACGAGATCGTCCGTCTCGTAGCGCGTTGACAGCCTGATGCTCTTCCGTTTCATGCGATCGCCGACCATCTCGATCGCTTCGTCGACCAGCTGCCAGAGCGCGACGTTCTCGAGATGCAGCTGTGTATCCCCCTTCTCCATGCGCGAGAAGGACAGCAGGTTGTCGATCATCTCGATCAGGCGGTCGATGTTCTTGAGTGCGACGAGAAGGCCGCGCTCCTGCTCCGGCGTCAGCGGCCCCAGCTTGCGCTTCAGGATCATCTCCGTGTAGCCCTTGATCGAGACGAGCGGTGTGTGGAGCTCATGCGACACATTGGCGAGGAGATTCGATTTCATCTCGTCGAGGGACTTCAGCTCGGCGTTGATCGTCTCGAGCTGCTCATTGCGCTGCGCGAGCGCTTTCTGTGTCTCCGCCAGCTCGCCGTAGGCCACCTCGAGGTCCGACTTGGCCTTCGACAGATCATCGAGGCTCTCGCGGAGCCGCCGTTCCCCCGCCACCCGTGCCGTCACGTCACGCGCCGTCAGAATCACCCCTGCGCCCGCCTCGCCGGTGATCGCGACGGGCCGCGCCACGAGATCGGCTGTCCGCTCGTCCGGCCCGGTCAGTTCGACCCCGTCGCGGCGAACCTCGCGCCCCTCGGCGGCACCCGCCAGCATCGCTCCGGCGAGGTCGGCATCCTTCATCCCCCGCGCCAGCCGCTCCGCCAGGGCGTCACGCGTGAGATCGATCCACTCCTCGGGCCGCCCTCCGAAGAGGGCGCAGAAAGCCGGATTGACGATCGCGACCCGGGCCTCCCCGGACCGCCGGCCGAGCACGAGGATTCCGTCTCCGGTCGCGTCGAGAGTGGCCCGCAGACGCCCCTCGCTCTCCGTCACGGCCCGCTGGAGCCTCACGCGCTCGGTCAGATCGATCAGCGTGCCGATGACGGCGGGCCGTCCCCCGTAGTCGATCCGCGTCCAGGCGACCCGCGCTTCGATCGGGGGCGACGCGACCGGCCCGAGAAGGCATGTGAACTCGCCATGCCCCTCGGCCCCGCTCTCGGCCTCCCGCATGATCTCGGCGACACGCATCACGTCTCGCGCGTGCACGATGTCCTTGAACGGCGCACCGCGGAGATCGCCCGGCCCGGGATTCAGAATCCCGTTCAGAGCGGGGTTGGCGTACGCCAGTCGTCCGTCCTGCACGATGAAGACCCCGTCGCTGATGCGTTCGACGAGGAGGCGGTGCCGCTCCTCCGACTCGCGCAGGCGTCCCTCGAGCCGGCTTTCCTCGGAGACGTCCCGGAGAGCCAGCAGGAGGCC
>JBFGDZ010000161.1:0-7956 GCA_041580375.1 Candidatus Polarisedimenticolia bacterium | reverse complement strand
GCTGGCGGCGGGGGTGGGCGCGTTCACGGCGGCGATCTTCCACCTGATGACGCACGCGTTCTTCAAGGCGCTGCTGTTCCTGGCGGCCGGCTCCGTGATCCACGCCATGTCCGGGAAGCAGGACATCCGGGAGATGGGCGGACTGCGCGGGAGCCTCCCGATCACCCACCTGACGTTCGCGATCGCCGTCCTCGCCATCGCGGGTATTCCGCCACTCGCGGGGTTCTTCTCCAAGGACGAGATCCTGTGGGCCGCGCTCACGGGCGCGGGAGGCTCGCTCCTGCTGTGGGGCATCGGGATCCTGACGGCGGGGCTGACGGCGTTCTACATGACTCGGCTCTACGTCCTCGTGTTTTCGGGAGCGCCGCGGATGGACGACGAGACGCGCGGCCACCTGCACGAGTCGCCGGCGAGCATGACGGCGCCCCTCGTCGTCCTGGCCGCCGGCTCCGTCGCGGCCGGGTTCCTCGGCGTGCCGCACTTCCTGGGCGGGGATCGGATCCCCAACGTGATTGACGAGTTCCTCGCCCCCTCGGTGCGCGCGGCCGGAGCGGCGCCGCACGCCGCGGCGGCGGCCGCCGGGCACGGCGCGCACGGGCCGCTCGGCGAGTGGACCGCCATGCTGATCGCGATGGCCCTGTCCCTCGCCGGAATCGCCATCGCCTGGGTGCTCTTCGGACGCGGCCCGCGCGAGGCGGCGGCCCGGTCGGCCGTCGTCCGTCTCGTGAAAGGCAAGTTCTTCGTCGACGAATTGATCGATCGCTTGGTTCTGCGGCCCTACCGCGCCGCCTGCCGCCTGTCGTCCTCGTTCGACGATCGCGTCGTGGACGGTCTCGTCAATGCGACGGGGACGGCCACCGACCTGGGCTCGCAGATCGTCCGGCTCGCGCAGACGGGCTACGTCCGCAACTACGCCTTCGTCTTCTTCCTGGGGGTCGTCGTGATCCTCGTGTGGGTCCTGTGATGGACGCCGGCCTGGCGCGGGATCTCGCCGCCGCGCTGCCGGTGGCGATCCCGGCCCTCGGAGGCATGTGGATCCTGCTTCTCGTCGCCCTCCAGCGCGGCGGCGAATTGCGGTGGCCGGCGGCCCACACGACGATCCTCCTGGGACTGTCGGCGACGTCGGCGATCGGCCTTCTCGGCGCGGGCTCCGATCAGGAGATCTTCCACGGCGCTCTGCTCGTCGATTCCCAGGCGCTGGTCTTCCACCTGATCTTCGTGCTCGTGGGCATCCTCACCGTCCTGTCCTCGGTGCACCACCTGGAGGCCGCCGGCGCCCCGCGCGGGGAGTTCTTTGCGCTGATCCTGTTCTCGGTCTCGGGGATGACGATGATGGCGGCGAGCGAGCACCTGCTGACGCTGTTCATCGGCCTGGAGATCCTGTCGATCTGCCTGTACGTCCTGGCGGGATTCACGCGCGAGCAGGTGTACGCGATCGAGGGGGCGCTGAAGTACTTTCTGCTCGGGGCGTTCTCCACCGGCTTCGTCCTGTACGGCATGGCGCTGTTCTACGGCGCCACGGGCCGGCTGGATCTGCGCGGCATCGCGTCCCGTCTGGCGCGGCTCGGCGAGGAGCCGGTCGATCCCCTGATCCTCGTCGGCGCGGCGCTGCTCCTGATCGGCCTGGGGTTCAAGGTGGCGGCCGTACCGTTTCACTTCTGGGCCCCGGACGTCTACCAGGGCTCCATGGCGCCCGTTTCCGGATTCATGGCGGCGGGGACGAAGGCGGCGGCCTTTTCGGCGCTCGTCCGCGTCCTGTTCGTCGGCCTCGGGGATCCCCCCGTCCGTGAGCACTGGATCGCGATCGTCAGCGCCCTCGCCCTCCTGACCATGATCCTGGGCAACGTCGTCGCTCTCGCCCAGCAGAATATAAAGAGGATGCTCGCCTACTCGAGCATCGCCAACGCGGGATACCTGCTCGTCGCCCTGGCGGCGGGCGGCCGGACGGGAGAGGGGGCCACGGTCATCCTCTTCTACCTGACGGTCTACGCCCTCATGACGGTCGGGGCGTTCGCGGTGGCGGCCCTCCCGGCGCGCGGCGCGGACGGGGAGCAGGGCTCCACGCTCGCCGCCTACGCCGGGCTGGCCCGGAGGCGTCCCGCGCTCGCCGCCGCCATGGCGATCTTCATGCTGTCGTTGACCGGGATCCCCCCGACCGGCGGCTTCATGGGCAAGTTCTACATCTTCAAGAGCGCCGTCAACGCGGGGATGTACGACCTGGCCATCGTCGGCGTCCTCGCCTCGGTCATCGGCGCCTTCTACTACCTGCGCGTGGTCGTCCAGATGTACCTTCGGGAACCGGGGGCGGATCCGATACCCGTGAGCCTCACGCCGGCGGAGTCGCTCGGCATCGCCATGGCCTGCGCGGGAACGCTCTGGATCGGACTCTTCCCGAGCGGGCTCCTGAACCTGGCCTCCGGCGGCCTGTGAGACGGGTCGCACGGAGGAGCGGCGGCCGCGCGGCGAGGGAGCGCGTGGCGGCGCGCCGGCGCGGCGGCGCGATCTCCGATTTCACTTCGCAGAGGCTGTCGATCTATCTCAGGTGTCTCGACGATCTCGAGAGGTCGGGCGTGCAGACGACCTCGTCACTGGACCTCGCCGAGAGGTACCAGCTGAACTCGGCGCAGATTCGCAAGGACCTCGCCTGCTTCGGCGAGTTCGGGGTGCGCGGCGTCGGCTACCTCGTGGCCGACCTGAAGAAGAACCTGACCCGCATCCTGGGCCTCAACCGGAGCCGCAACGTCGTGATCGTCGGCGCGGGCAACCTCGGGATGGCCCTGGCGGACTATGCCGGGTTCAATCGGGAGGGGTTTTCGATCGTCGCGCTGTTCGACAGCGATCCCGGGAAGGTGGGTGGGACCTCGCGCGGCGGCGTGCCGATCCATGACATCGAGAATCTCCCGCAGGTCGTGCGGCGCGAGAAGGCGACGATCGCCGTCCTGGCGGTCCCCGCGCAGGCGGCGCAGTCGACGCTGAATCGCCTCACGCGCGCGGGGATCCGGGCGGTCCTCAATTTCGCGCCCGCCCGGCTCCGGCCGAGGGCAGGGCTCACGATCAAGGGGGTCGATCTCAAGATCCAGCTCGAGAATCTCGTGTATCACATGACGCGAACGGGCGGCGCCGGATGACCCGGCGGACCGTCCGGGTCGATCCGGCCGAGATCCTGACGCACTTCCGCCGCCACCGCGGATTGCTCGGCGTCTCCAGCAAGATCCCGGTCCGCGACGAGTACATCCTGAGCCTGATCTACACGCCGGGCGTGGCGGAGCCCTGCCTCGCCATCCACGAGGATCCCGCGTCGTCGTTCACGTACACGATGCGGGGGAACGCGGTCGCCATCATCACGGACGGCTCGTCCGTGCTCTCGTACGGCGATGCGGGCCCGGCCGCGGCGCTGCCGGTGATGGAGGGGAAGTCGATCCTGTTCAAGACGCTCGCCGGCATCGATGCCTTCCCGATCTGCACGAGCGAGAGGGGCACGGAGAATCTGGCGCGGCTGATCCGGACGCTGTCGCCGACCTTCGGCGGCTTCGCGATCGAGGACATCGCATCGCCGCGCTCTCTCGAGCTTCTCGAGATCCTGCGCGGGACGAGCGTGGCCGACCTGCCGGTCCCGTATCTGTTCAACGACATGCACGGATCCTGCTCCATCGTGCTCGCCGCGCTCCGCAACGCCCTCAGGGTCGTCGGCAAGACGATCGGCGGCATCAAGGCCGTCATCACGGGCGCCGGCGGTGCCGGCATCAGCGTGGCGCGCTTTCTCCGCACGGCCGGCGTCCCCGAGATCACGCTGTGCGACCGGCACGGCATCGTCCGCGAGGGCAGGCCGGAGGGGATGAACCGGTTCAAAGAGGAGGCGGCGCGGGAGTTCAATCCGTCCGGCCGCAGCGGATCGATAGCCGACGCCGTCAAGGGCGCCGATCTGTTCGTGGGGTTGTCCGCGGCCCGCACGGTGACACCCGCGGCGATCCGCTCGATGGCGCGCAGGCCGATCGTCTTCGCCCTCGCCACGCCCGAGCCGGAGATCGAGGCTCCCGAGGCCGCGGCGGCGGGCGCGGAGGTGGTTCTCACCGGCGGCGCCAATTACCACCACGGTCTCAACGTCGCGCTGGCGTTTCCGGGGATCATGCGGGGGGCCATGGACGTCGGCGCGGCGCGGATTCACGACGACATGCTCATCGCGGCCGCGGACGCGATCGCGGCGCTCGTGCCCGAGGAGGAGATCGGGCCCGGGCGCATCATCCCGCGCGTTCTCGATCTCCGGGTGGGGCCCGCCGTGGCGGAGGCGGTGGCGCACGCGGCGGTGGTGCGGGGCGACGCGCGCGACGACGTCGATCCCGAATACATCGGCGAGCGGACGAAGCACCTGGTCTACGAGGGGGAGGCCGCGCTCGTCGATCACACCTTCACGAGCGAGGAGAAGACGCTCCAGGACGAGGCCCTTGAGCTCAGGCGCCGCTACCACGGCGCCATCGAGATCGTCAGCAAGTTCCCGCTCAAGGACGAGCACACGCTGCTCGTCATGGCCTCGCCCGGAGTGGCCTGTCCGGTCCAGGAGATCATGCGGGAGCCGATCCGGGTGTGGGAGTACACCTCGAAAGGGAACCTGGTGGCCGTGATCACGGACGGATCGGCCGTCCTCGGCCTGGGCAACATCGGCGCCGCTGCCGCCCTACCGGTCATGGAAGGCAAGTGCGTCCTGTTCAAGACGTTCGGCGGCGTCGAGGCGATGCCGATCTGCCTGGGCACGCAGGACACCGGGGAGATCATCGAGATCGTCAAGTCGATCGAGCCCTGCCTCGGGGGCGTGAACCTCGAGGACATCGCCGCGCCGCGCTGCTTCGAGATCGAGCGCCGGCTGCGCCTCGAGACGGGCATCCCGATCTTCCACGACGATCAGCACGGCACGGCGATCGTCGTGCTGGCCGGCCTGCTCAACGCGCTGCGGCTCACGAACCTCGATATCGCGACGGCGTCCCTGACGATCAATGGCGCCGGCGCCGCCGGCATCGCCGTGACGCGGCTGCTGCTGCACGCCGGTGCCCGCGACATCGTCCTGTGCGATACGCGCGGGATCCTCGTGCCCGGCCGGGCCGACCTGAACCCGGAGAAGGAGAGCATCGCGGAGGTCACGAATCCCGGGCGGATCCGCGGCGGCCTCCCGGAGGCCCTGCGGGGGCGCAACGTCTTCATCGGGTTGTCCCGGCCGCACGTCCTCACGCCCGATCTGGTGGGCACGATGGCCGGGGGGCCGATCATCTTCGCCCTGGCCAACCCGACGCCCGAGATCCACCCGGAAGCCGCCCGGGCCGCCGGGGCGGCGGTCGTCGCCACGGGACGGTCCGACTTCCAGAACCAGATCAACAACGCCATCGCCTTCCCGGGCGTGTTCCGGGGAGCGCTCGACGCGGCGGCACGCAACATCAACGAGGAGATGGAGATCGCGGCCGCCCACGCCCTGGCGGATCTTGTTCCGGATTATGAACTCTCCCCCGGATACATCCTCCCCGGCGCCCTCGACTTCCGGGGCGCACCGGAGGTGGCGGCGGCCGTGGCCCGTGCGGCCATCCGGTCGGGCGAGGCGCGCCGCCGGGTCGATCCGCGCCATGTGCTGGAGAACACGCGGGACTACCTGTATGGAGGGACGCTGAGGGCGGTCCCCGGGGAGCCGATCCCGCCGCCCGGACGCCCCGCGACGAAGCGCTGACGCGCCTCGCGAGAGCCCTCTCTGCATCTGGCTTTCCGGCGGTCCTTATGGTAAAAAGGATGGGTTTCCAGCACAGGGAAGGGAGCGTTCCGGACAGTCAGGCGGGGGACGAATCGGGCCCCGGGTGACCAACAGGCCCCGGAGCCCATTTTTGCGTCAGGAGGTAGCATGAGCACCGTCGCGGTCAAGGAGACCCTCAATACTTTCGAGATTGCGCAGGCGCAATTCAACACCGCCGCCGAGCATCTGAAGCTGGAGACCTGGCTGAGGGACGTTCTGCGCAAGCCGAAGCGGCAGGTGGCCGTCTCGATCCCGACGAGCATGGACGACAGGTCGATCCGGGTCTTCACCGGGTTCCGCGTTCAGCACAACCTGGCGCGCGGTCCCGCCAAGGGCGGGATCCGCTACCACCCCAGCGTGACGCTCGACGAGGTCACCGCGCTCGCCTCCTGGATGACGTGGAAGTGCGCCACGGTGAACATCCCGTTCGGCGGCGGCAAGGGCGGTGTCATCTGCAACCCGAAGGAGATGTCGCTCAGCGAGCTGGAGAACATGACCCGCCGGTACGCCTCCGAGATCTCCTTCATCATCGGGCCGGACAAGGACATTCCCGCGCCGGACGTGTACACGAACGCGCAGACGATGGCCTGGATCATGGACACCTACTCCATGACCAAGGGCAGCACGCAGCTGGGCGTCGTCACCGGCAAGCCTCTGCAGATCGGCGGCTCGGAAGGGCGCAGCGAGGCGACGGCGCGCGGCGTGCAGTTCGTCACGCGGTCCGCCTGCAAGGAGAAGAAGATCCCGCTCGCCCAGGCCCGCGTCGCCGTGCAGGGATTCGGCAACGCCGGCAGCATCGCGGCGCGTCTCCTGCAGGAGGACGGCGCGCGGGTCATCGCCCTGTCGGACAGCAGCGGCGGCATCTTCAACGACAAGGGCCTCGACGTGAAGTCGGTCATCGCGCACAAGACCAAGACCGGCACCGTGACCGGCTACCCGGAGGCGGATCTGATCTCCAACGAGAAGCTGCTCGAGCTCGAGTGCGAGGTCCTGATCCCGGCCGCGCTCGAGAACCAGATCACGCTGGAGAACGCCGATCGCATCCGCGCGAAGATCATCTCGGAGGCCGCCAACGGGCCGACGACGCCCGGCGCCGACGAGATCCTGCACAAGAACGGAATCTTCCTGATCCCGGACATTCTCGCGAACGCGGGCGGCGTCACCGTCTCCTACTTCGAGTGGGTGCAGTCGCTGCAGGCGTTCTTCTGGGAGGAGCCTCAGGTCAACCACCACCTCGAGAAGGTGATGGGCCGCGCCTTCCGCGAGGTGCTCTCGATCGCCAAACAGTACGGGACGCACATGCGCACGGCCGCCTACGTCCTGGCCGTGGGGCGCGTGGCCGAGGCGACGCGGATCCGCGGCATCTATCCCTGATCGTGTCCGGGAAGGCGGCGCGCGTCGCCGCGATCGCGGCCTTCCTCGCCGGCGCGGCGCTTCCCGCGCCGGCCGGCGCCGCGCCCGTTGAGCGGCTCATCCCCCGCGACGTCTATCTCGAGACGTCCATGTCCCCGCGCACCCTGACGCACTATTACGCGCCGCGTGGATCGGCTCGATCGTCATCCGGTCATGCGGACGCGGTGTCCGGTGACGCGGGCGTTTCGATGGAGGATCGCGCGCCGGTCCTCCTGTTTTCCGGCGCTTGGGGGTGGAGGCCGCTGATGCAGGACACCGCATCGCACCTCGCCGCCCGCGGACGCCACGTCCTGGGAATCGACGCCGCCGCGTACTTCAAGCGGCTCGCGACGCAGGACGAAGTGGCCTCCGACATCCGGATCCTCGTCGCCGCGCTGAACGAGCGGGCCGGACGGGCAGCCGGCGCGCCGGTCCTGATGTCCGGCTTCGACCTGGGTGCGGACAACCTGCCGTATCTGCTGAACCGCGCCGGCGCGGAGCCGGCGCTCGGGCTGCTCCTGCTCGCTCCTCGAAAAGAAGGGGCGGCGGTCTTCCGCGTCGCCGTGCGCCTCGATCTTCCGATACCCGACGAGGAGACGATCGACGTCGCCGCCGAGATCGCGCGGCTGCCGCCGCTTCCCCTCGTGATCATGCAGGGGGAGAACGACGATCAGGGCGCGGCGCGGGATCTCATGCCGCACGCGCGCGAGCCCAGGCTGTTCGTCCCGATCCCGGGGGCGGGGCACAATTTCCGCGGGGCGCGCGGCCTTTACTTCCGCCAGCTCGACGAGGCGATC
>JBFGDZ010000160.1:0-7970 GCA_041580375.1 Candidatus Polarisedimenticolia bacterium | reverse complement strand
TGGTGGAGGCGGCGGGAGTCGAACCCGCGTCCGAAAACGATCGGCGTGGAACGTCTACGTGCGTATCCCCTTCCCTGTGCTCTCGCCGGCCGCCCCTCGAAGGGGCTGATGAACGGCCGGCCAGCCCGTTGGGTTTCGCCTCACGGCTCCGGGCCGGCCGTCAGGCTATCCCGCTGTGCGACGCCCATCCGGTCCCCCGCGGGAGAAGGGTCCGGTGGACGGGCTGCTTAAGCAGCCAGCGCTAACTGTGAGTTGGCGCTTGTGGTTGTTCCACCTGATTTACGAGGAGTGGGCCTCGGCACGCAATTCCAGCCTCAACGTTCCCGTCGAAACCGTTTCGCCCCCTTTCCTTCGGTTGTAAGCACAATATAGCACGCGGTTTGCGCGCGGAGCAAGGCGGCGTGGCGGCTCGGCCCGCTCACGGCGCCTGGAGCACCAGGAGGTCCGTGTTGTAGCCGAGCGAGGCGCGGCGCGACAGGCCGTGGAGGAGGCCGCGGGGTCCACCCCCGGGCGCCTTCGGATCGATCACCTCGAAGCCGTGCGAACGGGCCATCCGCACGAAGCGGGGGCGCGTGAAGTAGTGCATCTCGTGAAGCGCCTGGGCGTCGCGCCCCGCCTCCTTGTCCCGGCCGCGCAGCGCGATGTAGCGGCGCGCGAGCCCGCGCGGCAGGTAATTCACCCCCCACAGGTGGTAGTGCGGATCGCGGTGGGCGAGGCGGTTGACGACGGTGACGGCGCAGGCGCCGCCGGGGGCGAGCAGGCGCTTCACCTCGCGCAGGAGCGCCTCCGGATCGGCAACGTGCTCGAGCAGCTCCATGCAGTAGATGAAATCGAACGACGCGTCCGCGAAAGGAAGCCGCTCGGCGCGCGACACGACGACCGGCGGCGCGGAGCCGTAGCGCCGACCCCGCATCCTCGTGACGGCGCAGTTGCGCCGGCGCAGATCGACCCCGACGACGGAGTGTCCGCCCACGTCGAGCGCCACCGTCAGCCCTCCGCGGCCGCAGCCCAGGTCGAGGACGCTGAGGCGATCGCGCCCGGCTCCGTCCACCGTTCCCCCGTCGAAATGGCGGCCGTTGCCCTTCGCGAGGAGCGCGATCCGGCGCGACTTGTACACCTCGTCCCAGAGGCGCCGCGCCGCCAGGCGATCCAGATCGGGACGCCAGGCGTTGGCGGCGAGGCCGGGCGCGACCGAGCGAGCGATGGCCGATTCGACCTCGGGCCGGCGCCGCGGCGCCCTCCCCAGGCGCTCGGCCGCCTGATCCGCCAGACCCCCCGCGCGCCACGCGGCGTCGCCGACCGATTCGAGGGCGGCGCGGACCGGCCCGTCCGCGATCGCCCGGAAGCGCTCGACGAGCGGAGCGTTGGTGCGCCGGAAGTCGAGGTCGCGGGCGGCGCCCGCCGCGGCGCGGCCCATGCGGCCGGCCTCGTCCGGATGCTCGAGCAGCCGGGCGATCCCCCGAGCGAGCGCCTCCGGATCGCCGGGCGGCACGAGAATGCCGGTGGCCCCGTCGCGGACGATCTCCGGGATGCCGCCGACGCGGGTCGCCACGACCGGCAGGCCGGCGCACATCGCCTCGACGACGACGTTCGGGATGCCGTCCCGGTTGCCGTCCTCCATGATCTTCGACGGGGCGGCGAGGAGCGAGGCGCGCGCGTACAGTCGGGCCAGCCTTTCCTGCGGGACGAACCGGTGCAGCTCGACCGCATCGCCGAGTCCGGCGGCGTCGATCGCCGCGCGCAGCGTTCCCTTCAGCCGGCCCTCCCCCACGATGACGCAGCGGAACGCCCGGCCTTCCCGGCGCAGCGCCGCGCAGGCGGCGATCAGATCGTCGAAACCCTTCTTCGGCGTGAGACGGCCGACCGCCAGGACGAGGCCGCCCTCCCGCGGTCCGCCCTGCGAGCCGCGCTCCCGCTTCCCGCGCTCCGGGCCGCGCGCGTGTCCCCGCATCACGCGGGTGTCGACCCCGTGCGGAACGCGGATCGCCTTCGCGGCGTGCTCCGGACCGGCCAGGTCCCTGAGGCGCCGCTCGCCGCCGGCGTGGCAGGCGACGGCGAAGCGGGCGCGGCGCAGCCGCCGGGCGAGGAGCGCGTCGGGCGACGTGTAGAGGTCCTTGGCGTGGGCGGCGAACGAGTACGGGACGCCGATCAGCCGCCGCACCCTCTCCGCCGCCTCGAGCGGCTCGCGCGCGTAGTGGGCGTGCAGGTGCGCGACGCCGTATCGGACCGCGCACCGGGCGATCCAGACGGACAGCGCGAAGCGCTCGAGCCGCTTCGCGAGCGCGCGCGGGCGGGAGGCGGCGCGCCACAGCGAGGCGAGGTAGGCGCCCGGCGACCGGCCCAGAACGGCCGCGTGCGCGAGTGCCGTCCGCGGCAGGCCGCGCCATCCCGGCGGGGGAGGGTGCACGATCGGCCCCCTCAGATCGGCCACGGCGGCATGCTCGACCCGGTCGCGGCGGCGCGACAGGGGGAAGATCGCGACCCGCACTCCGCCCCTCTCCATCGCCCGGATCTCGTTCAGGACGAACGTCTCCGACACGACGGGGAACGCGTTGACGATGTAGCCGATGCGGTTCATCGAGTATCAGAAGACGAAGAAGACTCCGGCCGCGATCTGGTTGGCGTCGTAGTTCCGGTCCGCCCGGGTCGACTCGCCCCGGCGGTACGAGTCCTGCACCCGGATCCCCCAGCGGTCGCCGACGAGCACCCGCACGTTCAGGAGCATGTCCTCGATCGTGTCGTCGCGCCGGAAGTTGCTGTCGGTGGGGGGCGCGTGATCGTACGAGCGCTCGCGCCGCTTGTAGCGCGCGAAGACCTGCACCCGCTCGACGGGCCGCAGCTCGAGCGCCAAGGCGAATCCGTCCCCCGACCAGTCGTGATCGGGGCTGCGCGCGTCCTTCTCCTCGGTCAGGACCGTGGCGCGGACTCCGGCCCGGCCGCCCAGCGGGACACGGAGCGTGGCGGAGATCTCCCTCGAATCGGCGTCGCGGTCCGACTCGCTCGGATCGAACTCCCAGTCGTCGGACTCGAACGCCGCGCCGACCCAGAAGCCGCGGCCGAACTTCTGCCGCACCTCGACCTCGTACCCGGACAGATCGAAGAACGTCCCCTGACCGTCCTCGGAGAAGATCCGGTTCGGATTCATGTAATAGGTGCCCGAATAACGCGTTCCGCCACGGCTGTACTCGATCCCGGCGCCTCCCCGACCGTTGTCGGCGCCGTCGATGTCGTTCGTGATCAGGCCGCCCGCCTCGAACAGGAAAGTCAGGTCGCCGCGGCCGGCGTCGACGGAGGCCTCGCCCTCGAAGTCGACGATCAGGAGCCCGGCCGAAGGGGCCGGCGATCCGGGACCGTCGCCCCGGAAGAAGTAGTTGTCGTGGCGTCCGAGCATGACGCCCAGCTCGAACGACCAGTGTTCGTCGCCGTTCCCGGCGGCCACCGTCTCAGGGCAGGTGGACGCGAGGACGGCCAGAAGTACGAACGGCATCCATGGGGCGCGCATCGATTCGTTTCCTTCCTCGTGAGGGTGGACAGGTGATCGTCAGGACGTCCTCCGCCAGAACGTCCGGGAGGCCGCGCCAGCAGGGACGAAACGCGTAGACGCACGCGAGACGCAGCAGCGCGCTCGCGCGGTAGAACCTCAGCCGATCGGCAACGGGCCGGCAGATCGCGGATCCAGCCGGCGCGTGCCGCGACGCCGCGGACGCGTAGCCGTCGATGAACGCGGCGGCCGGGATCTCCCAGCCGCGGGCCAGGCCCTGAAGGGCGCGCAGCCGCAGATGGGCGACGAAGTTCCCGAGATCGAGCTCGGGCTCGGCGAGTCCGGCGGTGTCGAGATCCAGCAGGGTGATCCGGTCTCCGCGGATCAGAATCTGCTTGTCATAGAAATCGAGATGGGCCGGACGGAGCGGGCCCGTCGTGATCCGGTTGGCGTAGAGGCCCAGGGCGTGCGCGGCCGCCGCGAGCAGGCGCCGCAGGAAAGGATGCGCGCCCGACGCCGCCTCCACCCAGCGTCCCGTCGAGAGCAGCTCGGACGCGATCGGATGCTCCTTCGTCCAGGGCGCGCCGCTGCCGTGCAGCCCGGCGAGCGCGCGGCCGATCGACCGCGCGGAGACGGCGCCGCCGGGCTCGTTCAGCATGCCGATGAACGGCCGGCCGGGACGGCGCCGCCACAGGAGCATCCGCCACTCGAAGACACGCCCGAGCGGGTGCGCCACGACCGGCGCCGCGGCCCGCCCCCTCCGCGACGCGCCCAACAGCAGACCGTGCGACAGCCACGTCGCGTCGTCCCGGCCCTCGCGGTAGCACTTGGCGATGAACGACCGCCGACCGCCGCCCGGCGTCCCGACTTCGTACTCGATGACGGAACGCTTCAGCGGCCGGTAGCCGAGCACGCGCGTCGTCACCTCACCCGCGATCCCGAAGCGCTCATCGATCGCTTCCCGCAGACGATCGCGCGCGGCGGACGGTTCGAGCGCCTCCCGCAGCCGCGGCAGGGCGACGTCGTCGGGGAATCTCTGCGCGAATGCGCCGAGCCCCGGCAGCATGACGGCCCGGCCCGCGCGCAGAGCCCGCCGCTCGGCGCCCCGGAGGCGCCCCTCCGGGAGAGGGACGAGGCTCCAGCGCTCGTCCGGCGTCTCCGGCCCCGTCCCCGCGAAGAGGGCCACGAGCCCGCGGCGCCGGTCCGGCCAGGCCCGCTCCAGTACGAGCGGCCCGGCTCCCCGCGGCCGCAACCCGGCGCCCGACAGCGCCGCGGCGACCCCCTCCGCGTCGATCGGATCGAACCGGTTCGTCATGGCCTCCGGAACCTCACGATCCCCGCGTCGTCCGGCACGGGTCGCGGGCCGCCGGCCGCCTCCTGCTGCCTCCAGGCGCGAGCGAACCATCCGTCCGCGCGGAGGAGATCGTCCGGGGGGCCCTCCTCCACGATCCTCCCGCGCCGCAGCACGGCGATCGCGTCGGCCCGGCGGACTGCGGCCAGCCGGTGCGCGATGAGGATCGTCGTCCGCCCGCTCGTGAGGTGGGCGATCGCGTCCATCACCTCCGCCTCGGCGGCCGGATCGAGACCGAACGTCGGCTCGTCCATTAAGAGGATGGGCGCGTCCCGCAGAAAAGCGCGCGCGATCGAGATCCGCTGGCGCTGGCCGCCGGACAGTCCCGCGCCGGATTCGGCCAGCGAGGTGCCGTAGCCCTCGGGCAGGGCGTTGATGAAGTCGTGCGCGTTGGCCAGGCGGGCGGCCCGCTCGATCTCGTCGTCGGTCGCCTTCGGCCGGGCGAAGGCGATGTTGTCGCGGATCGTCGACCCGAACAGCAGGGGATCCTGAAGCACGACCGCCATCCGGTCGCGCAGCGACTGGACCGTGTAGCGGCGCAGATCCCGTCCGTCCAGGAGGATGCGCCCCTCCTGCGGGTCGTACAGCCGCAGGAGAAGGGCGAGGAGCGTCGACTTGCCGGCGCCGCTCGGTCCCGCGAGACCGACGAAGCGCCCCGGCTCGATCGCGAGGCTCACCCGGTGCAGCACCTCGCGCCCCTCGCCGTACCGGAAGGAGACACGGTTGAGCTCGATGCCGCCGTCGACGCGGCGCGCCTTCTTCGCGCCCGGCTCGTCCCGCACCGCGGGCTCCGTGTGCAGGAGCTCCGTCACCCTCTCGGCGCAGACGACCGCCTTGGCCAGGCGCGTCGAGACGCGCGCCAGGTGGCGCATCGGGCGGAACGCGCTGTGAACGTAGGAGATGAACACGAGCAGATCGCCCGGAGTGAGGGCGCCGGCCCGAACGCGGTGGACGCCGTACCAGAGGACCGCGGCCGTCCCGGCCGCGAGCAGCACCTCCACGATGCGCGCCTGGGACGCCTCGAGCCTGGTGATGCGCAGGCCGCCCCGGTGGCTCCGCCGGTTGCTGCGGTTGAAGCTCTCCTCCATCTGGTCCTCGCCGCCCGAGGCCTGGATCAGCGTGATGCCGCCGAGCATCTCGCTAATCAGCACCGCGACGCGCCCCTCGTTCTTCCGCTGGCGGCGCGCCGCCTCCCTGATGCGCGAGGAGAAGCGAAACGTCGTCAGCGCCAGGAGAGGCAGGAGGAGCAGCACCGGTGCGGCGAGACGCCAGTCCATGACGAGCATCACGGACGACATCAGAACGAGCATGAAGACCGCGCCGGACCCCATCAGCAGGGCGTCGACGAGCATGTCGCGCAGCACGTTGATGTCGCCCGTGAGGCGCATGATCAGGTCCCCGCGCCGCTTGCGCTGATGGAAGCCGAGGGAGAGCCGCTGCAGGTGCGCGTACACCCTCTGCCGCAGCGTGAAGACGACCGACTGCCCGGCGCGCGCCGTGAGGTAGGTCTGGCCGTACGAGAGCAGGCCCCACAGGATCGAGATCAGAAGCAAGGCCAGGCAGGCGAGGCCGACGAGCGTGTCGACGGGAAGCCTCAGGATCCCGTCGAGCCATCCGGCCGCGGGGGCGCGTTCCGCGGGGATGAGAACTCCGTCGAACAGGATCTTGATCGGCCAGGGCTTCAGCACCTGCATCAGCGTCGCCCCCAGGCCGCAGGCGAGCGCCACGGACATCGGCCGCCAGTTCCTGCGTGCGTGGGGGACGAACAGACGGATCGCCCCCTGGAGCCGCTTCCAGCGCAGCGCGCCGGCGCGCGGGCGAATCGTCAGTCTCATCGGATCGTCCCCGCCAGAGCCGGAGGCCGCGTTCCGGCACTTCGGCCGCTCCGTGCCCGGCCGCGTCCGCCCTGAACGCGATCCTCGAGGATCGTCTCGATCTCCTCCGCCACCCGCGACCACCCGTGGCGCTTCACGGCGCGCTCCCGCGCCCGCCTCCCGAGCCGCGCCCGCAGGCGACGATCGCCGTGCAGCCGCGTGAGCGCGCCGGCCAGCGCCTGCGCGTCGCCCGGAGGCACGATCAGCCCCGTCCGCTCGTGTCGCACGAGATCGAGGATCTGACCGATGCCGCTCGCGACGACCGGGAGGCCGGCGGCCAGGTACTCGACGATCTTCAGAGGCGAGAAATAGAACCCGGCAAGATCGGGATACGGCGCGACGCCGACGTCGGCGCGCGCGAGATGGCCCGGCACGTCCTCGTGCCGGACGGCGCCGCACAGGGCGATCGCGTCCGCGCCGAGGCGCCGGTCCGCGCGCTCGATCTCCGGAAGCATCGGCCCCTCCCCGATGACGAGGAGTTGCGCCCCGGGGACGGAGCGGCGCACGAGCCTGAACGCCCGCAGGAGATGCCGGATCCCGTGCCACGGTTTGAGCGATCCGAGGAAGGCGACGACGAACCGTCCGTCGCGCCGCGCTTCGCGATCGGCCGTCCGGATCGCCGCGCTCCCGAACAGATCCAGATCGACCCCGTTCGGGATGACGCGCACCCGCGATCGCCGGCCGGCCCGTTGGAGGACGTACGCGCGCAGCGCCGCCGACGGCACGACGATCGCATCCGCGGCGCTGAGCACCTGCCGCTCCAGGCCGCGCGCCACGGGGAGCAGGCTCAGCGTGCGGTAACGGCGCTGCTCGTCCACGAGGGGCGCATTGACCTCCAGCACCAGCGGGACGCCGCGCTCGCGGGCGAAGTGCAGGCCTGCCCACGACCAGAGACTGTAGCGCTCGTAGATCGCGTCGATCCGCGAGCGCCGGTCGAGCTCGACGAGCGCCCGGTGCAGGCGGACGTTCAGGAGCAGGTTGTACGTCTCCGAAGCGAGGATCGCGTCGGCACCCCCCTGGATCATCGAGCCCTGGAGATCCTTCAGGACGCGGTCGAACCCGACGTCGATGACGCTGGCCGGCAGCGCCCGCGCGGACGGATCGCTGCGGGCCGCCACGATCCGCACGTCGTGTCCGCGCGCCGCGAGGGCGGTCACGACGCCGCGCACGTGGATCGACGCCCCCTTCGTCCCCCCGACCGGCACGCCCCGGTCGCCGCACACGTAAGCGATCCTCACGGCGCGCTCCGGGCGCCGGCCGCCTT
>JBFGDZ010000159.1:0-8258 GCA_041580375.1 Candidatus Polarisedimenticolia bacterium | reverse complement strand
GAGCCGAGGTGAAGGCGGTGGTGCCGGAGGGCCCCGCGGCGAAGGCCGGCATCAAGGAGGGGGACGTGATCCTCTCCTACCAGGGCACGACCGTGCAGGGGGTCGCCCAGCTGACGCGCATGGTGCGCGAGACGCCGGCCGGCCGGAAGGTCCGTCTCGATGTGTCCCGCGGCGGCTCGAGGATGAACGTGGAGGTCGAGGTCGGCGAGCGGGGGAGCGAGCACGACTTTCACAAGATCGTGCGCCGGATCGAGATCCCGGACGTGGAGATCCCGGACATCGAGATCCCGGACATCGACATCGACATCGCGCCGCACGTCGCCCACCTGCGCCCGCGTCACGGCGCCGTGCTGCTCGGCGTCGCGGTGGAGCCGCTGAACGATCAGCTGCGGGAGTACTTCGGCGTCAAGGGAGGCGGGGGTGTGCTGGTCCGCCACGTCCGGGAGAAGGGCCCCGCGGCCGAGGCCGGCATGCGCGCCGGGGACGTGATCGTGAAGATCGATGATCAGGAGATCGACGGAGGCGGCGATCTCCGCCGCGCCCTGCGCGAGCGGCGGGGGCAGACGATCCGGATCACCGTCATCCGCGACCGGCGCGAGCGTTCGCTGAACGCGACCCTGCCCGAGAAGGGGGAGGGGCGATCCTACCGTACGCTGCGGTGGGAGGAGGCGCCCGACTCCGAGGAGGGGATCCACGAGCACCGCGAGCGGATGCGGGAGATGCGCGAGCAGCTGCGGGACGAGGCGCGGCGCATCAGGAGCATCGAGCGGGATCGGCTCAGGCAGGAGCGCGAGAGGATGCGCAGGGAACTGGAGCGCCGCTGGCTCGTCGATTCCGGTTCCGGACAAAACGTCTCGATCTGAGAGGCAACTCATACGACCTGCACGCGCCGGCGCGCGTGGGGCGGAATCCGCTCCGCGGGCGTGAGGATCCCCTGCAGGTTGAGCGGATCGGAGGCGCCCACGCTCAGGCCGGCGGCGGTCTCGCGCCGGCGGACGTCGCGCAGCACCTCCACGGCGCCGGGCAGGGCGAACTGCTCCCCCGCGAAACCGCCGACGAACCGTCCCCCGCGGATCTCGCCCCGCAGCTCGAGGTGTCTCAGGACGCGCGCGAGATCACGCCACGGGGCCGGGGCGCGCTCGCGGACCAGCAGCCGCCGGAACAGGATCCCGTAACGATCGAGAAGGCGCCGCGCCAGAAAGTCGGCCGCCTCGTCGGGCTGCTGGGGGCCGGCGGCGGCGACGCCGTCGGCCCTGAAGAGTGACCACCGGCCGGATGCGAGGCCGGACGGCGTTCCCTCCCATCGCCGGCGTCTCGCGGCGGGAGCGATCAGCCTGCGCAGTCCCGCGAACGAATCACAGGTGGCGAGCCCCTGCGCGATCAGCTCGGCCAGCCCGATCTCCATGTGGGAGGGCAAGCCTCCAACAGAGCGGGCGAGCTCCTGCGTGAACAGCGCCCCGCGCTCGCGTAGCGCGCGCAGCACGGACGCGGCGTGCCCGGAGGGGGCGTCCCGCTCGCGGGGGGCCATCGCGGCGAGGGCCAGCCAGCGATCGAGATCGTCGCGCGGGACAAGGCAGATCGGCACGCCGCGCGGCGGCGCACCTCCGGCACCCCACAGCCTCCCCCACACGAATTCCCCCGACAGCGTGATCTGATCCAGGAGATCGGGCCGGTAGCCGCGCACCCGCGACGGCAGGACGCCGGTCTCCCAGGCGGCGGCCGGGATCTCGTGCCCGGCGAGCTGGCGCAGCACCTCGGCCAGCCCCCGGGGACCCTCCAGACGGTGCGCGTCCTCCGCGTGCTGCCAGCGCGCCAGGTAGCGCCAGAAGACCGCGGCGCTCACCGGCTCGATCTCGCGGCGCAGCCGGTCCAGCGTGTAGCGCTGGATGCGGGCCAGCAGTCGCCGGCTGCACCACGCGGTCCGGCCCTCGAGCCGGCATCGCAGGATGATCCCCTCCCCCTCGAGGGCCAGCAGATGCGGCTCGTCGTCCGGGGAGAGCGCGGGCGGCTCCGGCACGCCCGGCGGAGCGGGCCGCGGATCGGCCGCGGTCCCCGCCGGGACGACCGAGAGCGGACCGAACGCCTCGAGCCGCCCGGCCAGGACCGCCTTCGGGTCGCGCGGCGCCTCGGCCGCGTAGTACGCTTCGCCTTCGAGCAGCGCGCGGCCGTCCCGGGCGAGAGCGTCGAGCCACTCCATCCACCCGCAGTCGCGCGACTCCGAAGCGCGGACGAACCCCATCCAGAGCAGCGCCTCGTGCACCTCCTCGGCGTCCTGCGGCTGGGGCCAGGCCTCCTCCCGCACGCGCGCGACGGCGTCGGGATCGAGCGCACCGACCGTGTCCGCGCGGCCCGGATCCAGACCCCGCCGGGCGATCACGGCCTGCGTGCGGCGCTCCTCCAGCGGGGCGTCGTCCAGGAACGCGTACGGCATGGCGTTGAGGATCCCGTGCGCGAACGGGGACGGCTCGGGCGTGTCGACCGCCACGCGGCGGATCCGCCCGTCGCGCAGGCCGCGCAGCAGGTCCACGAGCCCTTCGGCGTCCATCGCCTCGTTCAGGCAGTCCTCCACCGTCTGGCTCACGATCGGGTGATCCCACGGCACCGGGATGTCGCCCGGCGGGAGCGTCTCCGCGCAGGCCATAACTTGAGGAAACGCTCCGGCCAGCAGATCGTCGGCCCGCATGCGCAGGATCGGGGCGGGGACCCGACGCCCGCCCCGCCCCGTGCGGGACAGCAGCAGGGACCGGGACGCGTTCCACCGCCAGCGCGTGTTGAACAGGGGCGAGGGAAAGAGGGCCTGCACGAGGATATCGCGCGCCGTGTCGGGATGCAGGTAATCGAACACCTCGTCCAGCGGGAAGCTGTGCTGCGGGCCGAGCGACAGCACGATCGCCTCCTCGTTGGCGGCCGCCTGGAGCTCGAACCCGAAGCCGCGGCAGAAGCGCTTGCGCAGCGCCAGGCCCCAGGCGCGGTTGATGCGCCCGCCGAACGGCGCGTGCAGGACGAGCTGCATCCCTCCCGACTCGTCGAAGAAGCGCTCCAGCACGACGCACTCCTGCGTCGGAACGGTCCCGAGGGCGCGCTCGCCCGCCGCGACGTACTCGGTGATCTGGCGCGCCGCGGCCACGCCCGCCCCGGAGAGCCGCTCCGGATCGCGGGCCTGAAGTCGCGTCCGCGCGACGGCGGCCGAGAGCTCCCGCGTGCGCGACGGGGCCTCGCCGAGCCAGAACGGCAGGGTCGGCGGCGCCCCCCGCGCGTCGGCCACGCGCACGATGCCGGGCTCGACCTTCAGGACGCGCCAGGAGGCGTTGCCGAGCTGGAAGATGTCACCGACGTTCGCCTCGACCGCGAAGTCCTCGTGCACCGAGCCGATCGGGAGCTCGTCGGGCTGCAGGATCACCCGGTAGTCGGCCGTGTCCGGGATGGCGCCCCCGGAGGTCAGCGCGGGGATGCGCGCGCGCCGTGTTCCCCGCAGCCGGCGGTTCACGCCGTCGCGGTGCAGGAGCGCCCGGCGACCCGAGGCGTGCAGCCGCACGACGCCGTCGAAGGCGTCGCGGGACAGCGACCGGTACGGCCAGGCGCGCGTGAATGCGGCGAACAGCGCGTCCTCGTTCCAGGTCTCCGCCACGCACGCGGCCACGATCTGCTGGGCCAGAATGTCGAGCGGCCGTCCCGGCTGCGGCGTGCGATCGAGCTCGCCGCGCCGCACGGCGTCCAGGATGGCGGCGGCGCAGACCAGCTCGTCGCGCGTGAGCGGGAACAGCCTCCCCTTCGGCAGGCCGCCGAGCGCGTGCCCCGAGCGCCCGGCGCGCTGGAGGAACGTCGCGATGGAGGGGGTCACCCCCACCTGGACGACGAGATCGACGTCGCCCACGTCGATGCCGAGCTCGAGCGACGCGGTCGCCACGAGGGCGCGCAGCTCGCCCGCCTTCAGCCGCTGCTCCGCCCGCAGGCGCCGGTCGCGGGCCAGGCTGCCGTGATGGCTCGTCACCCGGTCGGCCCCCAGGACGTCGCTCAGCCGCGCCGCCACCCGCTCGGCGAGCTTGCGCGTGTTGACGAACACGAGGGTCGTGCGGTGCTCGCGGACGAGCGCCGCGATGCGGGCGTAGATCTCGTCCCACGTCTCGTGCGGGCAGACCGCCGAGAGCGGGGACTCGGGGACCTCGATCGCCAGATCGATCTCGCGGCGGTGACCCACGTCGACGAGGCGGCAGTCGCGGCCGACCCCGACGAGCAGCCGTCCCACCTCCTCGATCGGCTTCTGCGTGGCCGACAATCCGATGCGCTGCGGAGCGGAGCCGGTGAGGGCCTCCAGCCGCTCGAGCGACAGCGCCAGATGCGAGCCCCGCTTGTCCCCCGCCACGGCGTGGATCTCGTCCACGATGACGGTGCGCACCGTCCTCAGCATCGCGCGTCCCGACGCGCTCGTCAGCATGATGTAGAGCGACTACGGCGTCGTGACGAGGATGTGCGGCGGACGCCGCCGCATCGCCGCCCTCGCCGACGCCGGCGTGTCGCCCGATCGCACCAGGACGCGGATCGCCGGGATCGCGGGGTCGAGACTCCGCAGCTCGTCCAGCGGGACCTGGAGATTCTTCTGCACGTCGTTGCCGAGCGCCTTGAGGGGGGAGACGTAGAGGACCTGGGTCGTCTCCGGCAGGCCGTCGCCGTGCCGGACGAGCGAGTCGATGGCCCACAGGAACGCGGCCAGCGTCTTGCCGGTGCCGGTGGGGGCCGCGATCAGCGTGTGGTGCCCCTCCCGGATCGCCGGCCAGCCGGCCGCCTGCGGCGGGCTCGGCGCGCCGAAGCGATCGCGGAACCAGGTGCGAATGGGTCTCGAAAAACCGCCGAGCGGCATCGGTGGCGCCTCGGGTGATGCGGGTGACCGGGGGGACGCGTGAATTATAGCGGCGCCCGCGTGTCGCGGCCCACCCGAAATGGTACCTTTATCCCCCTTCTCGACAGGATGAAGCGATGGCGGCCGTCATCGAGGCGCGCGGGCTCACGAAGACCTACGGCGATTTCACCGCGGTGGCGGGCGTGGATTTCTCCATCCGCACCGGCGAGTGCTTCGGTTTCCTCGGTCCGAACGGGGCCGGCAAGACCTCCACGGTGAAGATGATCACCTGCGTCTCCCCGGTGACATCCGGGTCGCTGACGGTCTTCGGCATGGACGTGAGCCGGGAGCCGAGGCGGATCAAGTCGCGCACCGGCGTCTGCCAGCAGGAGGACAACCTCGACCCCGATTTCTCGGTGGAGAAGAACCTGGTGGTCTTCGGCCGCTACTTCGGCATCCCGAGGCGTGAGGCGGAGGAGCGCGCCCGCGAGCTGCTGCAATTCATGGGGCTCTGGGATCGCCGCGACGACCGGATCCGCGAGCTGTCGGGGGGGCTGAAGCGCCGGCTGGTGATCGCGCGGGCCCTTTTGAACCGCCCCGATCTGCTGATCCTGGACGAGCCGACGACCGGACTCGATCCGCAGTCGCGCCATCTGGTCTGGGACCGCATCCGCAGCCTGCGCCGGCAGGGCAAGACGATCCTGCTGACGACGCACTACATGGACGAGGCGCAGTTCCTCTGCGATCGGCTCGTGATCATGGATCACGGCTCGATCCTCGTGGACGGCCCGCCGACGGAGCTCGTCCGGACGCGGGTCGGCAAGGAGGTCGTCGAGGTCTGGGGCTATCCGCCGGCGCTCGTCGAACACGCCCGCGGCAGGGGGTGGAGCTTCGAGACCGACACGGACCGGCTGTTCATCTACACGGAGCACGGCGACGAGGTGTTCGCGGAGGTCGCCCGCCGCTATCACGCCGAGCGCTGCACCGTGCGGCGGGCCGGGCTGGAGGATCTGTTCCTGAAGCTGACGGGGAGGGAGCTGAGGGAATGACGAACCCCCTGAAGAACATCAGCGCCCGATCGCTCAGCGTCTGGAAGCGCAACCGGGACGTCTACTTCGTCACCTGGAAGACCAACCTGTTCCCCCCGCTTCTGGAGCCGGTGCTGTACCTGGTGGCGTTCGGCGCGGGGATCGGCGCCCTCGTCCGGGAGGTGCCGTACGGCGGCGAGATGGTCCGCTACACGGCCTTCATCGCGCCGGGATTGCTGGCCACCCAGGTGATGTTCCAGGCGTTCTTCGAGAACACCTACAACACGTTCGTCCGCATGTACTATCAGAGGACCTTCGACGCCATCGTGACGACGCCCCTGTCGCTCGAGGACGTCATGACGGGGGAGGTCCTGTGGGGCGCGACGAAGGGGGGGATCGGGTGCACGCTGATGCTCGTCGCGATCAGCTTCTTCGGCCTGCTGCACTTCCCGCACGCGCTCGTGATCATCCCCTTCGCGTTCCTGGCGGGATTGTTCTTCGCCGGGCTCGCCCTCTGCTTCACCGGCATCGTGCCGCAGATCGACTCGTTCAACTTCCCCATCTTCCTCCTGGTGATGCCGATGTTCCTGTTCTCGGGGACGTTCTTTCCCCTGGAGGTGCTGCCCGGCTGGGCGCAGACGATCGCCGTCGCCCTGCCCCTGACGCACGTGACCCGGGTGATGCGCGAGGCGTCCTTCGGCCGCCTGCCGGTCGACCTGCTGGGCGATCTGGCCTATCTGGCGGCGGGCGTGGTGCCGATCGTGCTGCTGGGGATCCATCTCATGCGGCGGCGACTCGTCGTCTGAAACCCCCTTCCGGCGCGTCGACGAAGCGCGCGCGAAGCGGCGTCCCGCTAAAGCGGGAGCCGGCGCCCCCGCTCATTTCACGTCGATGGCGAGGACGAGCCAGCGCCGGTCGCCCATCTCCCGGCCGTGGTGCGGCTCCACGCCCTTCCCCTCGTAGCGGTACCAGGTGTTCGGCTGCCGCTTCCCGGAGTCGGGGTCGAGCGCGGGAAACTCCTCGAACCGGAGTCCGCGGGCGACGAGCGGATCCGCGTCCACCATGTAGATGATGTCCTCGCTCGCCTCCGCCGGGTTCTCGGCGAAGTGGGCCATGACGTGACTGCCGGTGTTGAGGCAGTACTCGCCCGTCGTGTCGCTGAAGTCGATCGCGATCGACGGGCGGATCGCCAGGAGCCGGGCGATCGCGAGCGCCTCGCCGCGCGCCGGTCCCCTGAGGTCCTTGATCGCCGCGCACAGCGGATCGGCGTCGCCGCCGGCGCCGGTCCCCGCGGCGACGCAGGATGCGAGGCCCGCGGCCAGGCCGAGGATCAAAACCATCCTCCACCCGCGCGGGGTCGAACGGGATGCCTGATTGCTCATCGGCGTTCCTCCCTGAGTGCTGGAATGACAAGCCTAGCACCGTTCCCGGGATAGAAGCCGGAACAAACCGTATCAACATGAGCGAGGCGCGCGTGTCGCCGGCGGCATCGGCGGTCGGGGATGTGGGTCGTTTCGGCCCCGGAGAATCCGGGCCCGAGGGGCCGGTCGGGATGATTCAAAAAAGAACGGATCCCGTTGCCGAAAAATAGTAGCATCGGGCCATTGCTGCATTATCTTCAGGGTTCGATGCCGAGCATTCGATCTCGCGTCCGCGAATGTTGCGGATGAGGTCGAGACGAGCCTGGTCCCCGGACGGGTCTCTGCGGGGTTCATGGCTTCGTTCAAGGAAACACCGAGCGGCCAATGGGAGGCCTTATGAATGACACATCGGGTAGCCGGCCATCGGGCCGGCGGCGAGCTCCGGTCTGGACGCTGCTCATCCCGCTGGTGACCGCGCTCTCCGTCACGCCGGCACGATCCGCCGAGTGGCGCAAGGGCAAATGGTTCATCAGCTGGGACAACACGCTGACCTACGGGGTCAGCTACCGGACCGGTGATCGGGATTCGAGGATCATCGGCCTGGCCAACGGCGGGACCGCGTTCTCGGTCAACGGAGATGACGGCAACCTGAACTACGACACGGACCTCTGGAGCAACGTGTTCAAGCTCACGACGGAAGTGGAGCTCGATCACGACAGTTTCGGCTTCTTCTTCCGCGGCTGGGGGTTCTACGACGTCGAGAACGAGGACGGCGATCGCGAGCGCACCGCGCTCGGTGCCGACGCTCTGGATCGGGTCGGCAGCCGCGCCGAGCTGCGCGACGCCTACGCCTGGACGAGGTTCCGGATCGGCGGGAACCCGGCCGAGCTGCGCGCCGGACAGCAGGTGGTCAGCTGGGGGGAGAGCACCTTCATCCAGGGCGGCATCAACACCGTCAACCCGTTCGATGTCTCGGCCCTCAGGGTCCCCGGCGCGGAGCTGCGCGAGGCACTGACGCCGGAGGGGATGGTG
>JBFGDZ010000158.1:0-8270 GCA_041580375.1 Candidatus Polarisedimenticolia bacterium | reverse complement strand
GGATCGTGCCGGCCTACCACCTGCCTTATGCGTCCGACTCCCTGCACGAGGTGGTCGTCTCGGACCGGAACCAGGAGGCGCACGGCGTGCACACGCTGGACATCGCGAAGCGGCTCATGGACTACGGCTTCCATCCTCCCACGATCTATTTTCCGCTCATCGTGAAGGGCGCGCTGATGATCGAGCCGACGGAGACCGAGAGCCGGGAGGAGCTCGATGCCTTCATCGAGGCGTTGCTGCGCATCGACGAGGAAGTGCGCAACGACCCCGAGATCGTGCGGACGGCCCCGCACACGACCCCGGTCCGCCGCCTGGACGAGGTGGGCGCCGCGCGGCATCCCGTGCTCCGCTGGACCGCTCCGAACGAGTCGCCGCGCGGTCCGTCCGCGGTCAGTTCAGGTCGACGCCCTCGGGCATCTTCCTGATCACCATTTCAGGAAAGCAGCGCATCTGGCAGCCGAGCGCCTCGACCTCGTTGCCGGTCTTGCGGGACACGTAGCGGAACGCGCAGTTGCGGCAGTCGCCGTTCCAGCAGTACTTGCTGTAGGCGAGCTCGAGATTCATGTACTGCAGCACCCGCAGCAGGGTGTTGTTCTCGGGCACCTCGTACACGCGCCCATTGATGGTGATGCGGATGAGCTTCTCGTAAGGTTCGAGGACCGCCGTTTCCACCACCGCGCGCACGACCTCCTGCTTTCGGGATCACCCGTATGAATCTAGGTCGGCCCGCGCCGCGCATCAAGGCGCGCGCTCGATTCGCGCGAAGCTGCGGGATCAGGGCAGGACGCCGTATCGCCTGAGGTGAGGATAGAGGCGCTCGAGAGGCAGGCCGATCACGTTCGTGTAACTTCCCTCGATCGATCGGATCAGGAGAGCCCCGATCCCCTGAAGGGCGTAGGCGCCGGCCTTGTCGGCGCCTTCCCCGGTCGACACGTACCAGTCGATCTGACCGCCGGTGAGAGGGGAGAACTCGACGCGCGACACGGCCCGCTCCACGATGCAGTCACCCTCCGGGACGGCGCGCAGCGCCAGGGCGGTGATCACCTCGTGCATGCGGCCGGCGAGAAGGGTCAGCATGCCGCGCGCGTCGGCGGAGTCGCGCGGCTTGGAGAGAACGCGCCCATCGCTGACGACGATGGTGTCCGCGGCGATGACCAGCCCCGGCGCGGGCGGCGGTTCGGCGGCGAGCGCCTTGTCGCGGGCAAGACGCTCGGCGAGCTGCCCGGGGAGCTCGCCCGAGCGCGGTGTCTCGTCGATCGCCGAGGGGCGCACGGAGAACGTCAGTCCGGCCTGGCGCAGCAGGGTGGCCCGCCGTGGGGACGCCGAGGCCAGCACGATGGTTCGAGCGGACATGGGCCGGGACGCCTCAGAGCCGCCGGAAGAACACGATGAGTCCGATCACGGCTCCGATGCCGCCCAGCAGGCTCAGGCGAATCCCGAGCCCGAAGGTCAGCTGCAGGACGCGGAGATCGAGATCCCAGGGACTGCGCGTGCCGATGTAGACGCCCGCGGAGAGGATCCGCCCGGGCGAGCCTTCCGGAAAGAGCTTGCCGAGAATGTCCCCGACGGCGGTGCCGAGCATGGCGGCCAGCAGCACGATCACGATCAAATGCCAGAACTGCAGGGACGAGCGCCCCACGATCAGAACCCCACGCGCTTGAGGCCGTCCTCATCCCCCGCGATGTCGCCGAATTTCTTCTCGTACTGCTCGATGTTCTGCCCGAGCGCGCGGTGCAGCTGCTTGACGACGAGCGGCGTCGTGAGAACGCGGGCCAGGATCTTCACCTCGCTGCTGTTCGGCACGATGCGGCCGAAGTCGATGATGAACTCCGAACGGTTGTGCGCGATGCTGGCGCAATTGACGTAGATCCCCTCGGCCACCGCCTCGTCGATGCGCGCGCGGAGCTGGATGTCCTTCGGTGGTTGGCCCATCGTCCTTCGCCCCCCGTCGTGATCGAGGCGCATCCCGGATCCGTTCCGGGACGGCGCCTCACTCTAGCGGATCGATGGGAAGCGCGCAAGAAAGGGATCCGGCCCCGCCCGCGCGCGCCGCGGGATCCGTGTTTGACCGTCCTGCACCCCGGTCTTATAATTCCTTCCCTGCCGTCATCGGAACCGTTCATGCGGGAGGCACGTTGAAGCGGGACCACGTATTCGTCATTCTGCTGTGCGCGATCCTCGCGACGGGCGGCGCGGCCGGACCCGGCGCCGAGGAGCCGCTTCCCCAGGGACCGGCTCCGGATCTGGCCCTCGTGTACACCTCCCAGGTGAAGGGCTGGATCGAGCCCTGCGGCTGACCCCGCAATCCCAAGGGGGGACTGGCCCGGAGGGCCGGCTACCGCGAGACGTTCCGCCGGGCGTACCCCGAGACGCCGGTGATCTTCGTCGACGCGGGCCGCTTCGCCGGCGACGAGGGCACGCCGGGAAAGATGCAGACCGACGCTCTCGTCGAGGGGATGAACACGCTCGATTACAGGGTCACCAACGTGACCCCCGGCGAGCTGGCGCACGGGTTCGAGGCCTTCAGAAGCTGGCGCGAGCGCGCGCGATTCGAGTTCGTCTCCGCGAACGTCGTGTGGCAGGACAGTGGCGAGCCGATCGTCGAGCCGACCGCGGTGCGCGAGGTGAAGCTCCGGACGGGGGCCGCCCGGCGCTCCATGCGGCTCGGGTTCATCGGGCTGACGAGCAACGACCCCGCCTTTCTGGCGGAGGGACCGGACGGACGGCGGATCGTCACGATCGATCCCATGGGCGCCGCGGCCCGCCACGTCCCGAATCTGATCAAGAACGCGGACGCGGTGATCGCCCTCGTGAACCTCGACCTGCGGGAGGCGCGAGCGCTGCCGAAGAGGGTCACCGGGCTCGATCTGATCCTGGGCGGACACGGTCCCGATCGAACGCGCAGCGACGATTTTCCCGAGGACACGCGATTCGGCCGCACCCGGCTCCTCTACATCGGGCACCAGGGCATGCACCTCGGCGAGGTCCGCCTGCGTTTCGACAAGGACGGGACGATCGTGTCGAACGTCCGGCATACGATCCAGCTCACCGCCGACTGGCCGGACGACCCCGCGCTGGCGGGCCTGATGGAGCGCACGAAGGTGGCCGTGAATGACTACAACCGCGGACGGGCGATCGCCGCGGGGCCGTTCCATTCGCCCGTCCTCGGGGAGGGGGCCGCCGCGGACGAAGCCGACGTCGACGGGGCGGGCGGAGCCGACGTCGGCGGGGCGGGCTTCACCGGGTCCGCGCGCTGCGCCACGTGCCACGAGGAGGCCTACGCGATCTGGGAGAGCTCGCGACACGCACACGCGTTCGACGCCCTGGTCACGGCGAGACAGGATTTCAATCCCGCGTGCGTCGGCTGCCACACCATCGGGTTCGGCCGTCCCGGCGGGTTCGTCAGCGCGCTCGCGACACCGGGTCTCAAGCATGTGGGGTGCGAATCCTGCCACGGTCCCTCGCGCGATCACCCGGAGACGACGGGTCCCGGATTCGGCCGCGCCACGACGACCGCGTGCGTGACCTGCCACACGCAGGACAACAGCCCCGATTACGATCCGGCGACCTACATCCCCAGGATCCGCCACTGGGCCGAGCGCACCGCGACGCGATGAGCCGATGCGGCTCCGCCCGCGCCGGGTCCGACGCCTTGACCTTCCCTCGAGCGCCGTATAACTTACGATGCGTGAACGAGAAACCGCCTGACCTCGGACGATGCGGGGCGCTTCCGGGGCGGGTTCTGGCGCTCGATCTCGGAGACCGCCGGATCGGCGTGGCGATCAGCGACCCCGCCGGAACGGCTGCGCGTCCCCTGCTGACGATGGAACGCGTCTCGCGCTCGAGGGACCTGGAGCGCATCCGCACGATCGTGAGGGAGAACGAGGTCGGGGGGATCGTCGTGGGCATGCCGCTGGGCATGGACGGCTCGAAGGGGGAGAGGGCGCGGCTGACGGAGACCTTCATGGGTCGGGTGCGGGGCGCGACCGGGATCCCGGTGATTCCCTGGGACGAGAGACTGACCACGGTGCAGGCGGAGAGAGCCCTCATCGAAGGGAACGTGAGAAGGGAACGGCGCCGGGCGATCGTCGATCAGGTCGCGGCCGTGATCATCCTGCAGTCCTATCTGGACGCGAGGCGATGCGAACAGGCAGACTGATCGAGACCGGGCTTCTGGGTCTGCGGAGACGCTGGAAGGTCGTCCTCGGCGTGGGCGGCGCAATCCTGCTCTTCGTCTTCGGGACGCTGGCGATCCGGATCGTTCTGTGGGCGTCGATCCCCTACCGCGGCTACGGCGGCGCCTACACCATCGTGGAGATTCCCGAGGGCGCGGGGGCCGCGCGCGCGCTGAGGCTCCTCGAGCGCCACGGGGTCGTCAAGCCGTTCGCGCACGCGCTCACCTATCTCGGAATGACCGGCCGCTCCCGGGGCATCAAGGCGGGCGAGTTCTCCTTCAACCGGCCGATGACACCGCGGGAGGTGTTCGACAAGATCATCGCCGGCGACGTGTACTACCACAAGGTGACGATCCTGGAGGGACTGCGATCGGACGAGATCTTCGATCACCTGTCCCGGTACGGCTTCGGCGCCCCGGACGGTTACCACGAGGCTTTCCAGGACGTGTCGCTCATCGACGATCTGGACGGCGAGGCGGTCGATCTCGAGGGCTATCTGTTCCCCGATACGTACAGCCTGCAGAAGGGGACCGGCCCGGAGACGATCGTCCGGATGATGGTCTCGCGATTCCGGGAGGTGTTCGGGCCGGACCGGATCGAGGCGGCGCGCGAGGCGGGGTTCACCGTGCGCGAGGCGGTGACGCTGGCCTCGATGATCGAGCGCGAGACGGCCCATGCCGAGGAGAACGAGCTGGTGTCCTCCGTGTTCCACAATCGCCTGAAGAAGAGGATGCGTCTGCAGTGCGATCCGACCGTGATCTACGCGCTCGCGATGCGCAATGCCTGGGACGGGAACATCCGCAAGCGGGATCTGAGCATCGACTCACGTTACAACACCTACCGGTACTTCGGCCTGCCGCCCGGTCCCATCGGCAATCCCGGAGGCGGGGCTCTCGCGGCCGCGCTCGAGCCGGCCGAGACGGACTTTCTCTATTTCGTGTCGAAGAATACGGGACGGCACCACTTCTCGAGAACGCTCGAGGAGCACAACAGGGCGGTCTGGGAGTATCAGAAGAAGCCATACCGGCTCAGGCGGCTGGCTCGGACTCGGAAGGAATCCCGTAAAAATTGATCTCGCGGCGGCGCACCTGATCGTCGAGCTTCTCCGAGATCAGGCCGCGATCGGTGATCTCGCCTTTGCGGTAACAGTCGTAGTGAAATCGGCAGAAGCCGGAGCGGTGCGCCGGTCGCGTGCACCGGCCCACACCGCCCCAGCTGGTCACGAATCGGCAAGCCTGCATGGACTCTCCCCGCGGGGCCGCGCCCGCGCCCCGGTGCGGAAGTCTACCAGCAGATGGCGGTGACGTCACGCACGAGAGCCCGCGTCCGGCGTTGACGTGGCCGCTCATCCGCGCGTACGATGCCGCCCGCCATCCGCGCGGCGGGCCCTCCGCCCGGCGCGGCTGGCGGTCCGACGACATGGATCGACTCGCCCTGCTGGCCATCGTGATCTCCGCGTGCGGGCTCCTGCTCACGGTCAGCGGGAGCCTCCGCCTGGGCCGCGCGGTCCGCGCCCGCGCCAGCACCGGGGCGCCTTACCGCCCCGGCACGATCCACGATCGCTTCACGGGCCTCCTGCTGCGCCTGCCGGTGCTGCTCGTCGGCCTGGCGCTCGGCGGACTGGCCGTCTGCCAATCGGCGTTTCAGTCGACGGCGGAGATGGCCCGCATCGGACGCCTCGAGTCCCGGAAGGCGGGGTGGGGAAGGACCGCCGTCACCTTCCGGCCCGATCCCCTGTACATCGACGATCGCGAGCTCGAGGGGGAGATCGCCGGCGCCCGCTGGGCGGTGGCCGGTATCTTCGTCGAGTGGAGCCCCTCCCTGCGGTGGCTCGGACTGAGAAACGGTCATCGGATTCATCATCTGGTGGGCACGCCCAACACCACCGGCACGACGCCGGAGAGCCGCGGCGAGACGGCCGTGCTCGCACCGCTGCCGCGCGCGGCCCGGGCTCTCGTCGCGTGCGATCCGTTCATTCCCTGGCTCGACGTCCGCACCCGGGCCTCGAGGTGGTTCCCCCAGGCTTCCGGCCCGGCGATGCTCCTTTACGTCACCGCCGAGGGCTACCACGCCGAAACGATTCCCGGGGCCGGCGCCGGGCGGAGCCGGGGAAGCGGCTGGTGACCCGCGGAGCACTTGACAGCGCCCGGCCCGCGCGCTAATTTGGCGCCCCTTCTCGCAGGTCCGCTGGTCAACCCCGCCTTTCCGCGGTACCGTGGCGGTCCCGGTCGCGGGGCGCGAGCCCGGCGGAGCGAGCCGACATGATCGAAGCGTCCGGACTCACCAAGACATACGGCGGCAGGACCGTCGTCGAGGACGTCACCTTCTCCGTCGCGCGCGGGGAGATTCTCGGGTTCCTCGGTCCGAACGGCGCCGGCAAGACGACGACCATGAGAATCCTCGCCGGCTACGTCCCTCCGTCGTCCGGAACGGCGCGCGTGGCCGGGTTCGACGTCCTGGACGAGCCGCTCGAAGCGAAGAAACGGCTCGGCTACCTGCCCGAGCACCCGCCCCTCTACCACGAGATGCTCGTCCGCTCCTTCCTGCGGTTCGTCGCGACCGTGCGCGGCGTGCCCCGGCCGCGCATCGCCGCGCGCGTGGACGACGCCCTGGACCGCTGCGGGCTCGGAGAGGTCGCCGGGCGCCCGATCGGGCTCCTGTCGAAAGGGTTCCAGCAGCGCGTCGGTCTGGCGCAGGCGATCCTGAACGATCCCCAGGTGTTGATTTTGGACGAGCCGACGGTCGGGCTCGACCCGTCGCAGATCCGCGACATCCGCCGGCTCATCAAGGGTTTCGCGGGCGATCACACGGTGATTCTCTCGACGCACATCCTGGCGGAGGTGACCATGACCTGCGACCGGGTGCTGATCATCAACGAGGGGCGGATCGCCGCGGAGGACACCCTGGAGAACCTCGCGGCGCGGAACGAGAAAACGAGGAGCGTCGCGGTGCGGCTGGCGCGCTCCGACGGGAAAGCGCTGGAAGGGCTCCGGGAAATTCCGGGCGTGCTCCGCGTGAGGCGGGAGGAAGGCGATGGCGCGCTGCTCGTCGTCGAGAGCGGCGGGGATCGCGACGTGCGCGAGGAGATCGCCCGCCGGGCCGTGGCGGGCGGCTGGGGGCTCCTGGAGATGCGCCCGCTGACCCTCAGTCTCGAGGACATCTTCATGCGCGTCGTCCGCGGGGACGCACCGTGAGGAACGTGAGCGCCATCGCGTGGCGGGAGATCCGCGCCTATTTCTCCTCGCCTCTGGCGTATGCCGTCATCGGAGTCTTCATGGCGCTCACCGGGTACATCTTCTGGTCGGCGCTGTGGTACTTCTCGGACGCCTGTCTCCGCTACGGCAGCGACCCCTTCTACCGCCAGCAGCTGAACATCAACGCGATGGTGATCCGTCCGATCTTCGGCAACATGGGCTTCCTGTTCCTCATGATGATCCCGGTCGTTTCGATGCGCCTTCTCGCGGAGGAACGGCGCGCCGGGACCGCCGAGCTGCTCTTCACCTGCCCGATCACGAGCGCCCAGGTCGTTCTGGGCAAGTTCCTCGGAGGAGCGGCCCTGCTTCTCGTCATGCTCGCCGGAACCCTGGCACACCCGATCCTGCTCCTCGCCTCGGACGCCCGCCCCGACATGAAGGCGACGCTCGTCGGCTATCTCGGGATCCTGCTCATGGGGCTCGCGTTCTTCGGGGTGGGGCTGCTGCTCTCCTCGCTGACGGAGAACCAGATCGTGGCGGCCGTCGGCTCCTTCGGCGTGCTGCTGATCCTGTGGGTCATCAACTTCATGGCCGATTCGGCGTCGGTGACGCTGGGAGAGGTCATGGACCGGCTGACCGGTGGCCTCTGGGCCGCCGCCGGGCTGGGAACGGGAGGCCCGACGTTGGGCGAATTCCTCAACCGGATCTCGCTGATCGAGCATTTCGAGGATTTCCGCAAGGGTATTCTGGACACCCAGCACGTGATCTTCTACGCGTCCTTCATCTTTATGACCCTGTTCCTCACGCAGAGAGTCCTGGAGTCGCAGCGGTGGCGATGAGGAAGGCTGCATGAGAATACTTCGCGAGTGGGGACCCGGAGCGGGCGCCGCGCTGATGGTGC
>JBFGDZ010000157.1:0-8277 GCA_041580375.1 Candidatus Polarisedimenticolia bacterium | reverse complement strand
TTCGGGCAGGGGGACGAGTGCCACATGGCGTTTCACTTCCCGCTCATGCCCCGGATGTTCATGTCCCTGCGCATGGAGGGTCGCTATCCTCTGGTCGATATCCTGAACCAGACGCCGTCGATCCCCGGGGGCTGCCAGTGGGCGGTGTTCCTGCGCAACCACGACGAGCTCACGCTCGAGATGGTCACGGACGAGGAGCGGGACTACATGTACCGGGTCTACGCCAATGATCCGAGGGCGCGCATCAACCTCGGAATCAGGCGCCGGCTCGCGCCTCTGGTGCAGAACGACCGGAGGCGGATCGAGCTGCTGAACGGCCTGCTGTTCTCCCTGCCCGGCACGCCCGTCATCTATTACGGGGACGAGCTCGGCATGGGCGACAACATCTACCTCGGGGATCGCAACGGCGTCCGAACGCCGATGCAATGGAGCTCCGATCGGAACGCCGGCTTCTCGCGCGCCAACTCCCAGCGCCTGTTCCTGCCCGTCATCATCGATCCCGACTTCCACTACGAGACGATCAACGTCGAGACGCAGATGGCCAACCCCGCGTCTCTTCTCTGGTGGATGCGCCGGCTGATCGCCACCCGGCGGCGATTCAAGGCGTTCGGTCGCGGGACGATCGAGTTCCTCTACCCCGAGAACCGCAAGATCCTGGCGTTCGTTCGGGAGCATGAGAACGAGAGAATCCTCGTCGTCGCGAACCTGTCCCGTCACGCCCAGTACGTCGAGCTCGATCTCGCGCGCTATCGGGGCATGAACCCGGTCGAGATCTCCGGCAACACCCGATTCCCGCGCATCGGAGATCTTTCCTACCTCCTGACCCTCGGTCCGCACGCCTTCCACTGGTTCTCGGTGGAGGAGGCGCCGGCGGAGGAGCTGCAACTCGCCGCGGCGGCCGCGTCCTCGCCCGCCCCGCTCCTGAAGGCCCGGAGATCCTGGGACGAGATCTTCCGCCGCGAGCAGCGCGAGCAGCTCGAGCGCGCGCTGCCCCGGTACCTTCGGGGAAGGCGCTGGTTCGCCGGCAAGGCGCGCCACATCGAGACGGCGTCGCTGATGGACGTCATTCCGATCGGCGAACCCTCCCTCGGGGCCCGCGTCGCGCTCGTCCGCGTCGACTACACGGACGCCGACTCGGAAACCTACATGGTGCCCCTCGTGTACCTCGAGGGGGTGAGGGCGCAGGCAGTGCAGTCGGACCATCCCCAGGAGATCGTGGCTCGCGTCGCGACGGGCCGCGGCGAGGGGATCCTGACCGGCGCGCTCACGGAGACCGCCGTCCTCATGGAGCTCCTGGAGGCGATCACGCGCCGTCGCCGGTTCAAGGGCCTCGAGGGGGAGATCCTGGCCTCGCCGACGCGCGCGGTGAAAGAGATCCTCGGCCCCGACCCGGCGGCCCTCGCGCCTTCCCCGCTCCGCGCGGAGCAGAGCAACAGCTCCATCCTCTACGGACAGAGGGCCATCCTGAAGCTGTTCCGCCGGGTCGATCACGGAGTCAACCCCGATCTGGAGATCGGGACTTTTCTCACGGAAAAGGCCTCGTTTCCCAACGCTCCCCACGTCGGCGGATCGCTCGAGTACCGCGCCGGCCGGGGCGAGCCGATGACGCTGGGCATCCTGCAGGGGTTCGTGCCGAACGAGGGGGACGCCTGGCGCTACACGCTGGACGTCCTGGAACGTTATTACGAGCGACTGGCGTCGACGTCGGTGGCCGAGGAGCCGGCGATGCCGCCGCGACGTTCGTTCGGCCGGGCGGGCGAGTCGATCCCTCCGGAGGTGCGCGAGCGCATCGGCGTCTATCTCGAGTCGGCGATCCTGCTGGGCCGCCGGACGGCGGATCTGCACCTGGCTCTCGCCTCGGAGCAGATCGACGCCGCATTCCTCCCGGAGGCATTCACGCCGTTCCACCAGCGATCGATGTACCAGTCGATGCGCAACCAGACCGAAACCGTGCTGCAGCTTCTGCGCACCCGGCTGAAGACCCTGTCCGACGAGCACCGCCCGATGGCCGAGCAGGTCCTCGGTCTCGGCAAGCAGGTCCTCGGTCGCTTTCAGGGCCTGCTCGACCGGCGCATCACGGCCCGGCGCACGCGCGTGCACGGCGACTACCACCTCGGGCAGGTCCTCTACACGGGGAAGGATTTCATCATCATTGATTTCGAGGGAGAGCCCTCGCACTCCCTCAGCGTGCGGCGCCTCAAACGCTCGCCCCTGCGGGACGTGGCCGGCATGCTGCGCTCATTCGAATACGCGTCCTTCGCCGCCCTCAACGCCGCGTTCGCCGGCGGCCATGCCCGCCCGGAAGATCGCGGCCTTCTCGAGCGTCAGGCGCTGTACTGGACCGCCTGGGTCTGCGAGGCGTACCTCGGCGCGTACGCGAAGGCCGCGGAGGCCGGGACGTTCCTGCCGAAAGAGCGCGATGAGTTCGTCATGCTGCTGGAGGTCTACCTGCTGGAGAAGGCGCTCTACGAGCTGGGGTACGAGCTGAACAGCCGGCCCGATTGGGTCGGTCTCCCGCTGCGCGGCATCCTCCGGCTCGTGTCGGACGTCGAGTGACGCGGCCGCTCTCCCGCGAGCTCCGGTCGCTGCGCGAACTGGCCGATTGCCACGGCGTCCTGACCTCCTACCGCGACGCATCGGCGGAACGCTCCGTGCGGGCGTCGCCCGAGACCCTGGTCGCCGTGCTCCGCGCCCTGGGCTCGCCGATCGAACGGCCCGGGGACGCTCCGGCGGCGCTCGAAGCCCGCCGGCGCGAGATCGGGGATCGCTGGCTGGATCCCGTCGTCATCGCCTGGACGGGCGAGACGCGCGACGTGATCCTCCGCCTGCCGGCGCGCCGCGCCCGCGGGTCCGTCCATATCGAGATCCACCTGGAGACGGGCGAAATCCGCCGCTCCGCGAGCGCCTCCCCGGAGGGCGAGCTCCGGCGCGCGGCCGGCCTCGCCGGATCGGACACGGCGGATCGCCCGATCCCCCTCCCCGCCGGCATCCCGCCCGGCTACCACCGGCTCCGGATCCGGATGGGCCGGGCGCGGCGGGAGGCGCTCCTGATCGCCGCGCCCCGCAAGGGGTTCATTCCGGGGGGACGGCGTCACGGCCGGATGTGGGGCGTGTTCGTCCCGCTGTACGCGATCCAATCCGATCGATCCTGGGGCGCGGGCGACCTCACCGGCCTGCAATCCCTCATCGCCTGGGCCGGCGAGCGCGGCGGGGGGGTCGTGGGCACCCTCCCCCTGCTCGCGTGCTTCCTCGACGAGCCGTTCGAACCCAGCCCCTACTCTCCGGCGAGCCGCCTCTACTGGAACGAGTTCTACCTGGACGTGGCGCGCCTGCCGGATCTGGAGCGGTGCGCGGATGCGCGGAGGATGATCGCCTCGACGGAGTTCGAACGCGAGATCGCCGCCCTCCGCGCGTCGCCGCTCGTCGACTACCGGCGCGGCATGGCGCTGAAGCGGAGAGTCCTGGCCCTGCTCGCTCGAGATTTCTTCGGGCGCGCCACCGGCGAGAGGGAAGAGTTCGAGCGCTTCCTGAGGACGCGACCGCGCCTGCGCGACTACGCGCGCTTCCGGGCCGCGTGCGAGCGGCGGCGCGGTTCATGGCGCACGTGGCCGGTGCGGCAGCGCGACGGCACTCTGGGGCCGCGGGACTACGAGGGGAGCGCCGAGCGCTATCACCTCTACGTCCAGTGGCGCACCGATCAGCAGATGAGGGCCCTCTCGGCGGAGGCGCGGCGCACGGGCCCGGGACTCTACCTGGACTTTCCGCTCGGCGTGCACCCCGACGGATTCGACGTCTGGCGGGAGGGGCGTCTGTTCGCGGACGGGGCGTCCGTCGGGGCGCCGCCGGACGCGTTCTTCACCCGGGGCCAGAACTGGGGATTTCCGCCGCTGCACCCGGAGGAGATGCGCCGCCGCGAGTACGCCTACACCATCGCGTGTCTGCGCCGGCTCATGGAGCCGGCCGGCATCCTGCGCCTCGACCACGTGATGGGCCTGCACCGGTTGTTCTGGATCCCGCGGGGCCTGGATCCCTCGGGGGGAGCCTACGTCCGGTACCGCTCCGAGGAGCTGTACGCGATCCTCGCGCTCGAGTCGCATCGCAACCGGACGCTCCTCGTCGGCGAGGATCTCGGCACGGTGCCCCCTCAGGTCAGGCCGGCGATGGCGCGGCACGGCGTGCAGCGCTCCTTCGTCGTACAGTACGAGGCGGGGCCGGATCCGGACCGGGCGCTGCCCCGGCCGCCGGCGTCGAGCCTCGCCTGCCTGAACACGCACGACATGCCGACCTTCGCCGCTTACTGGCGAGGCCGCGACATCCGCGATCGGGCGAGCCTCGGGCTCCTGGACGCCGCCGGCGTGCGCAAGGAGATGCGCCTCCGGGCCGCCACGACGCGGGCGCTCGTCCGCCGGCTGCGGCGGGACGGCTTCCTGCGGGGTCGACGCGCCTCGCGAAGCGACGTCCTGGCGGCGTGCCTGCACCGGCTCGCCGCGGGGCCGGCCCGGATCGTGATCGTGACGCTCGAGGATCTGTGGGGCGAGCAGAAACCGCAGAACACGCCGGGCACGGGCGCCGAGCGACCCAACTGGCGGAGAAAGACACGATATAATCTCGAACGTCTGTTCAGGCACGGGAATGTGGCGAGCGTGCTCGAGGGGGTGAATCGATGCAGGAAAGAGAAGAGCCGCGGGTGAGGGGAACGGGCGGGCGCAAGCCGACGGCGCGCGGTTCACGGCCCGGCACGGGGAAAACGGCCCCGGCGCGGGACCTCCTCACGCAGGACGATCTCCATCTGTTCAACGAGGGGACCCACGTCAGGCTCTACGAGAAGATGGGGGCTCGCCTGCGGACCGTGGACGGGAAAGCGGGCGTGAATTTCGCGGTCTGGGCTCCGGCGGCCGAGCGGGTCAGCGTGATCGGCGACTTCAACGGCTGGGACAGGAGCGCCCACCCCCTGCATCCGCTCGACCGGTCGGGGATCTGGGAAGGGTTCGTCCCCGGACTGAAGCGGGGCGCCGTCTACAAGTACCACATCGCGTCGCGCCACGGCGGGTACCGCGTCGACAAGGCCGATCCGTTCGCGCTCCACGCCGAGGTGCCGCCCAAGACCGGCTCGGTCGTGTGGGACCTCGACTATACCTGGGCCGACGGCGACTGGATGCGGGAGCGGGCGCCTCGCAACGCGCTCCAGGCCCCGATCTCCATCTACGAGCTCCACCTGGGCTCATGGAGGCGCGTGCCCGAAAAGGACGATCGCCCCCTCACCTACCGCGAGCTCGCTCCGCTGCTCGTCGAGCACGTCCGGGCGCTCAATTTCACTCACGTGGAGTTCCTGCCGGTGATGGAGCACCCCTTCTACGGCTCGTGGGGCTACCAGTGCACGGGATTCTTCGCGCCGACGAGCCGCTACGGGACGCCCCAGGATTTCATGTTTCTCATCGATGCGCTGCATCAGGCGGGGATCGGGGTCATCCTGGATTGGGTGCCTTCGCACTTCCCGGGGGACGAGCACGGCCTCGCTTACTTCGACGGGACGCACCTCGTGGAGCACTCCGACCCGCGCCAGGGCTTTCATCCGGACTGGAACAGCTACATCTTCAATTACGGCCGCAACGAGGTGCCCGCCTTTCTCATCAGCAACGCGCTCTTCTGGCTCGATCGGTATCACGCGGACGGGTTGCGCGTCGACGCCGTCGCGTCGATGCTCTACCTGGACTATTCGCGCAAGGCGGGCGAGTGGATCCCCAACCGCCACGGCGGGCGCGAGAATCTCGAGGCGATCGCCTTCCTCCGCCGGATGAACGAGACGGTCTACAAGCACTTCCCCGACGTCCAGACGATCGCGGAGGAGTCGACATCCTGGCCGATGGTGTCGCGCCCGACCTATCTCGGAGGCCTCGGCTTCGGCCTGAAGTGGGACATGGGCTGGATGCACGACACCCTGCACTACATGGCGCGGGATCCCGTCCACCGCAGGCATCATCACAACAGCCTGACCTTCCGCATGATCTACGCGTACCACGAGAACTTCACCCTGCCCCTGTCGCACGACGAGGTCGTGCACGGCAAGGGATCGCTCCTCGGCAAGATGCCCGGAGACCCGTGGCAGAAGTTCGCGAACCTGCGCCTGCTCTACGGCTACATGTACGCGCAGCCGGCCAAGAAGCTCCTTTTCATGGGTGCCGAGATCGCGCAATGGAACGAATGGTCGCATGACCGGAGCCTCGACTGGCACCTTCTGAACGAGGCCCCGCACGGCGGCGTCATGCGCTGGGTCTCGGATCTCAACCGCGTCTACCGCGAGGAGCCGGCCCTCCACGTGCATGACTGCGACCCGGCGGGGTTCGAGTGGGTGGACGCCAACGACGCCGATCAGAGCGTGCTCTCCTTCCTGCGGAAGGGCCGGTCGGCGGAGGATCTCGTACTCGCGATCGGGAACTTCACGCCCGTGCCGCGCCACAACTACCTGGTCGGCGTGCCGCGCGAGGGCGTCTGGCGCGAGATCCTGAACAGCGATGCCGCGATCTACGGCGGATCCGGGCAGGGGAACCTCGGCGCGGTCGAGAGCGCCCCGGTCGCCTGCCACGGCCGGCACCACTCGCTCACGCTGACCCTGCCTCCTCTCAGCCTCGTCCTGCTGAAGTTCGGGGCCGCCTCCTGATGGTCCGCGGGGCCGGGGCCACCCCGTCGGGTGGCGGCCGATGCGAGTTCCGCGTCTGGGCTCCCCGCGTTCGATCGGTCGAGCTGCACCTCCTCGCGCCCCGGGAGCGGATCGTCAGGATGGAGCCGGCGGAATCCGGTTACCACGCCGCCGTCGTCGACGGGGTCGAGGCGGGCGCCCGCTACGCCTACCGGCTCGATGGCGGGCCGGATCGGCCCGACCCCGCATCGCGATTCCAGCCGGATGGAGTGCACGGACCGTCCGCCGTCGTCGACGCCGGACATCACGCGTGGCGGGACCGCGGCTGGAAGGGCCTGCCGCTCGAGGACTACGTCCTCTACGAGCTGCACGTCGGGACGTTCGCGCGCGGGGGCACGTTCGACGAAGTCGTGCCCCATCTGGGAGCCCTGCGCGATCTCGGGGTGACGGCGATCGAGATCATGCCGGTCGCCCAATTCCCCGGGAGCCGCAACTGGGGCTACGATGGCGTGCAGCCGTACGCCGTCCAGAACAGCTACGGAGGGCCGGACGGGCTGAAGCGCCTCGTCGACGCCTGCCACGAACGGGGGCTCGCGGCCGTCCTGGACGTCGTTTACAATCACCTGGGCCCAGAGGGAAATTACCTGGGAGAGTTCGGCCCCTACTTCACCGAGCGCACCAGGACCCCCTGGGGAGCCGCGATCAACTTCGACGGTCCCGGCAGCGACGAGGTGCGCCGGTACTTCATCGGCAACGCCCTCCAGTGGATCGACGAGTACCATTTCGACGCGCTTCGTCTCGACGCCATCCACGGGATCATGGACACGTCGGCCCGGCCGTTTCTCCAGGAGCTCGCGGACGCGGTTCACGAGCGCGCAGCCGGTCTCGGCCGCCGCGTCCACGTGATCGCCGAGAGCGATCTGAACGACCTGCGGGTGCTGTGGCCCGCATCCGAGGGCGGGTTCGGGCACGACGCCCAGTGGAACGACGATTTTCATCACTCCCTCCACGCGCTGCTCACGAAGGAGACCGGGGGGTACTATCGCGATTACGGCCGGCTCGGGGATCTGGCCAAGGCGTACGAGGAGGGGTTCGTGCTGTCGGGCCAGTATTCCGCCTACCGGGATCGCCGGCACGGGATGCCGTCCGTGGAGATCGAGCCGGGCCGATTCGTCGTGTTCGCGCAGAATCACGACCAGATCGGCAACCGTGCCGTCGGGGACCGGCTCGGCCGCCTGGTGCCCTTCGAGGCGCTCAAGCTGTCGGCCGCGGCGGTCATGCTGTCGCCGTACGTTCCGCTGCTCTTCATGGGCGAGGAGTACGGCGAAACGGCGCCGTTCCTCTACTTCGTGAGCCATTCCGATCCGGAATTGATCGCGGCCGTCCGGAAGGGACGACGCGCCGAGTTCGCGGCGTTCGGCTGGACCGGCGAGGTCCCGGATCCTCAGGACGAGGCGACCTTCGAGCGCTCCCGGCTCGATCACGCGTTGCGCGAGACGGGCGAACACGCCCTTCTCCGCCGCTTCTACGCGGAGCTGCTGCGCCTGCGCCGGACGATCCCGGCCCTGCGCCGATTGACGCGGGACGGCCTCGTGATCGATGCCGATGAGAGCGAGGGGCTGCTGACCATGCAACGGGGG
>JBFGDZ010000156.1:0-8370 GCA_041580375.1 Candidatus Polarisedimenticolia bacterium | reverse complement strand
GGAACAGCCACGAGAGATCGACCCACGGACGGCCGGCCGAGGTGAAGGTGTAGGTGTCGGCGCGCGGCGCACGGCCCTCCTCGAGAATGCGGGATCCCGTCAGGAGGTGCCAGTGCAGATCGACTTCCGCGAGCTGCGTGAGACAGAAGGACGCGCACAGGACGAGAACGAGCGCCAGGACGAATCCGCCGGCGATGCGCCCCCTCATACGTCGCCCCCGTCCCCCTCATGCAGCAGCGTGAGCGCGGTGTCGCCGTACCGGTAGGTCCGTCCGGGGCGCAGTCCGTGGGCGCCGGAGAGATCGGGAGCGCGCGCGGCCCGGTGTTCGATCACCAGGACGCCCCGGGGTGCGAGCAGCGCCGCGACGTCAGCGAGGACTCCGGCCGGCGCCGGCCGCTCGTAGGGAGGATCGAGGTAGATGATCTGGAAGCGCTCCCCCCGCTCCCGCATCGTGGCAACCGCTCGCTTCAGATCGCTTCCCTCGATCCGGTGGCGGCCCTCCCAGGGCCCGCGTTCGAGGTTCTCGCGGATGCGGCGCACGGCGCGCTGATCGCGTTCGACGAAGACGACCTGCCGCGCGCCCCGGCTGAGCGCCTCGATCCCGACGGCCCCGGTGCCGGCGCAGGCATCCAGGAACCGGGCGCCCGCGATCCGCTTCCCCACGATGTCGAACAGCGCCTCGCGCACCCGATCGCTGGTGGGGCGGATCGGCAGGCGACCCGGCCCCTTGATCCGGCGGCCCCGGGCCTCACCTCCGGTGAGGCGCACGGCACCTCCCCGGAGTGACGTGGAGCAGGGTGCGATCGCGGGTGCGGGCTCGTGACAATCGGGTGATCCCGGACTGGGCTCGAACGCGCGGGGATTATACACCGCGCGCCCGGTGAAGGCGCTCCTTGACTTCGCCCGATCACCCCGGTACGATTTCGCGCAAACTGATGATGTGCTTGAAGATTTCGCGCGACGCGATGATCGGATGACGGGCCCTCAGAAGGCCGCATGAGATGAGACGGGCAGGCCTGACCGGAGGCTCATCCGGACGCTCCCCCCGCGTGGCGATCTTCGCCCTGCTCCTCGCAGCGGCCTGCTGGCCCGCGGGCGGCGCGTCCGTGCTCGCCTTGCGGCCCGGCCCGATCGACAGGCCGCTTCACCTCGTCGCCGGCGACTTCGACCGCGACGGCTTCGACGATCTGGTGATCGCCAACTTCCAGGCCGGCACGCTGTCCATCCTGATCAACTCGTGCGACGGCGTCTCGTTCTGCGAGGGCTTCTTCAGGCAGCATCCCCGTTCGCCCGAGCTCGTGGGCGGCGCCTCGTTCCTCACGCCCACCGGAGGTCCCCTGCATCTCGCGGTCGCCGATCTGAATCCCGAGGACGTCGACAGCGATCGGGTGCCGAACGTGAACGACAACTGTCCCAACGTGCCGAACCCGGCGGACTTCCTCACCAATCTCCAGGTGGACGCCGACGGCAACGGCGTCGGCGACGCGTGCGAGGTGGGCACGGACACGGACGGCGACGGGGTGATCGACACGCCGATCGACAGCGACGGCGACGGTGTTTTCGACTACGACCTGGTGAGCGCCCTGGACAACTGCCCCTTCACGCCGAACCCGGGCCAGGAGGACATGGAGACGGCCCCGGGGCCGGACGCCCTGTGCGGGACGATCGACGATCGCAGCGACCTGTTCGGCCCGGACGGGCTGTGCGGCACCGCGGACGACGTCACGGGCGACGGAGTGGGAGATGCCTGCGCCGCCGCTCCCGATCTCGTCATCACCGGGGCCAGCCTCGGCGGCGGATCGACGCTGGGCATCCTTCGCGTGCGCCTCAACGACGGGGCGGGCGGCCTCGTGAGCCGCGCCTCCAAGCAGACCAGCGTCGGGCCGGCCGAGTCGATCCTGGCCGACTTCAGCGGCGACGGGCGGCCGGATCTCGTCGTCGGGAACAGCTCGATCGACACGCTGCAGTACTTTCCCGGGCTGAGCGACGGAACGTTCGAGAGCCAGCAGCCGTTGAGCTCGGGCGACGGGCCGGAGGGCCTGGCCGCCGGCGATTTCGACAACGATGGCGACCTGGATCTGGCGGTGGCGTCCCGGACGGCGGGACAGGTCGATCTCTACTTCAACTCCGCCGGACAGCTGCCCGCCGATCCCGACCCGGCGCCGCTGCCGACGGCGGCCCAGCCGACCTTTCTCCTCACCGGCCTCCTGAATCTGGACGCGATCGTCGACCTGGTCGTCCTCGGTCAGGGCGGGTCGGGCGAAGGAACGATCCAGGTGTTCCTCGGTCCGGTGAGCGGGCTGTCGACGCCGGCGCAGATGATCGGCATGGGGGCCGGCCACCGGCCGCGCCGATCCGCCCTCGAGGACGTCAACGGAGACGGCCCGCTGGACCTGGTCGTCACCGATTTCACCGGCGGGCAGGTGATCGTCTATCCGGGCGTCGGCGACGGCACCTTCTCCACCGCCGGCGCCGTGACCCTCGGCGGATTCGCCGATCCGGCGGCCGTGGCCCCGCTCGATTTCGACGGCGATGGTGACACGGATCTGGCCGTCCTCGGATTCCGCGACAACCGGGTCGACCTCCTGCGCAACGACGGCGCGCTGGCGTTCTCGCCGACCGCCACCTCGCCGATCTCACCTTTCATGAACGCCCGCTCGATCGCCCTGTTCGGAGTCGATTTCTCCTCCGGCAACGACATCCTCCTGCTCGGTCCCAGCGGCACCTGCAATCTCTCGACCGGTCTCACCTGCGCCGTGGACGCCGACTGCCCGCCGGTCGAGACCTGCGTCCCGGATACGCCGAGGGTGGAGACGCTCTCCAATGTCGGCAACCGGTTCTTCCGCGCCCTCCGCAGCCTCGTTCTGGAGGGGCTCGACAACCCGGCCACGATGATCGCCGCCGACCTGAGGATCGACAACGCCATCGACCTGGCGGTTCTGGACGCTCCCGGCCCGGCGGCCACGACCCTGACGGTCGTGACCAACGAGCCCTCCTTCGAGCTGATGCAGCGCGAGTCGCTCTCCCTGCCCGCGGGGACGACGTCGATCTCCTCCGGCAGTCTCATCGCCGCTGCCGATTTCGACCGCGACGGCGTTTTCAACATCGAGGATAACTGTCCCACCGTGTACAACCCGCCCGGATGCGCCGTGGACAATCCCGCGTGCCGGATCACCACCTGCAGCGTCACGACGACGAAGGCCTGCGTCAGCGACATGGACTGTCCCGGCACGGAGACCTGCGGCCTCCCGTGCGCCACGCAGCTGATCAACTGCGCGCTGACCGATCCCTCCACGGGGCAGTGCGACAGCGACGGCAACGGAATCGGGGATCACTGCCAGACGCTCGACGCCGCATGCCTGGTGGTCGACACCGACTTCGATTTCGATCCGCAGTACGACCCGTCCCGCCTGAGCGACTACGATCTCGACGGCGTTCCGAACGCCTCCGACAACTGCCCGACCCTGTCCAACGCGACCCAGGCGGACGTCGACATGAACGGCGTGGGCGACGACTGCGAGGCCTCCACCGCCGACTCCGACGGGGACGGCGTCCCGGACTACGACCCGCTGGGACCGACGCTGGACAACTGCCCCACGCTGTTCAACCCGGGGCAGCAGGACTCCATCGGGGACGGGGTCGGCGACGTGTGCGCGCGGCAGGTGGCGCTCGACAACTGTCCGTTCCTGGCCAACTCCTCGCAGGCCGACTCGAACGGCACGGACGACGGCGACCTCGTCGGCGACCTCTGCGAGGCGGGAACGGTCGATCTGGTCGCCGTCACGCCCGCCGCGGCCACTGTGAGCCTGCTCACGGGGGACGGCACCGGGCGGCTCTTTCCCTTCACGTCGGTGACGCCTTTCCCGTCGTTCACCGAGCCGCGGGCCGCGGCGATCGGGAAATTCGCTCTCGATTGCACGTTCCTCATCTGCTTCAAGAAGTCCACGAGCGACATCGTCGTCGCGGACGCCATGACGATCGGCGTCAACGACGACACGCTGACGCTGCTGCGGGGGGACGGCACCGGCGATTTCATGTCGCAGGGGACGGTCGCGACCCAGGGGGATCCGGATCGGATCATCCACGAGCCCAAGCATGCGGTCTGTCCGACGGTGACGTTCGCGTCGCAGCCGTCCCTGGGCCTGCGCTTTCCCCAGTCGCGCGAGACCACCGTGCTCGCGGTCGGCCAACCGGGTACGTCGAGCGTCGGCATCTACCTGGTCAGCGACAACCCGATGAACACGAACGGGCTGGTCCCGCCGCCCGCGCAGACCGCCGCGCTGCCGGTCAACGGCCCGCTCGAGTCGATGATCTTCGCGGATCTGAACACGGACGGCATTCAGGATCTCCTCGTCCTCGCCTCGGGGGACGGCGATCCGGCCACGCCCAATCTGATCCTCTACTTCGGCATCGGGAACGGCCTCTTCTTTACCGATCCGACCCTCAATCCGATCGGCGTCCCGGACGGCTCCACGGGCCTGGCCTCCGCCAAGGTCGACTTCCTCTCCGGCAACGTCCGGCCCGACGTCGTCCTGTTCAGCCGGGCCGACGGGCAGCCGCTCGTCCTGATCAACGTCCTCGCGGAGCGCGCCGACATCGATCGGTCCGGACGCGTGGACGGCTTCGACCTCGCCCTGCTGGCCGGCGCGTTCGGCGCGTCGCGCGGCGAGAACTTCCTGCTGCAGGCGGACGGGACGCTCCTGCAGACGGGGGCGGGCGCGGGCGCCGTTCTCCAGTCGGAGCCGGACGAGATGAACCTGCCGCCGGGGCTGAACCTGCCCCTCTCCTCCGCCCTGTGCGACACCATGATGAACCCGATGAGCGGACCGTACGGGCTGCCGGTCGACATCAACCTGGACGGGGACGTCGACGGCGAGGATCTGGCGCTTCTCGCGAGCCTCTTCGGTCGAAGACTCTGAGGCGCCGGGATCACTCCGCCTCTCCCGGATACATGTTGTAGTAGAAGCAGAAGGTCACCCCCTCCGACTGGCCGGGAAACGCGGCCGGGAGCGGAGGGAGCGGATCGCTCGCCCGGAGCGCGTCCTGGGCGGCCCTGTTGAACGGGGGCACCGACGACGGGCGCACCGTTCGGATCGACGCGATGCGACCATTCCGCTCGATGACGAAGCGGTGGCAGCCGAACCCGCGGATCCCCTCGCGCGCGGCGAGCGGGATGCGCGCATACCAGTTCTCCCGGATGATCAGATAGATCTTGCGGGCGTAATCCCCCCAGGGAAAGTCCTGCGTGTCGAAGGAGAGCGTGCCCTGGGGGTTGCTCCCCCGGAGGTAGCCGGGGTTGCGGAAGACGAACTTGCGCTCCCCCACCTTCATGTCGGAGATCGACTCCCGGAGAGCGTCCGAGGGCTCGTAGGCGATCCCCTCCGGCGACTCCCGTTCGTTCCCCGCCTTCGGACCGCCGCCTCCCGTCTCTCCCGGCGCCTCTCCCCCGCCCGCGCGGGACGCGACCTCCGTTTTCGTGGGCGCCGGACCCTCCCCCTCCGGCCGTTCGATGCCGGCTCCGGCGTCCTCCGGCTGCTCTCCGGTCCCCTCCCCCGCGGACAGGTCCGGGGCCGCCGGGGGCTCCTCGTCGGGCGTCCCTTCATCTCCCCCGCCCGCCGCGGCGACGCGCGGCGGTTTCTCCGTCCGGTCGGGGTCGTCGGAACCCTCGGGCAGCGTCGGGTCGGGGATCTCGCGGTTGATCGAGTCCCCCTCCGAATGCGGATCGAGCGTGAACCGGGTGATGTCGGGAGGCGTGGGGACCTCCTGCCGGGCGCGGCGGTTCCGATTGGAAAGCAGCCGCGCGTCGGGGTTCTCTGCGGACGGCTGATCATCCGGTAGCTTCACGTAGGCGAATCGGAGCGGGATCTCGGCCGTGCTCGCTGGCGGCGGCTCGGGCACCTCGAGGGGCGGGACCGACGTCGCCGCGGCCGGCGGAGGCGCAGGCACGCCGAGGAAGAAGTCCCGGAGGGAGTCCGGCAGGACGGCGGGGAGGAAGAGCAACATGAGCAGCAGGGCGAGATGGACGCCGAGCGAGATGACGATCGCCTCGGTCCGCGTCACCTGCGCGCCGGGAGCCGGCTCGGGATCCCCGGGGTCAAGAAAGCCCATCCATCCTCCGCCGCGGCCGCGCTTCGCATCCGGCGCCCCGCGAGCGGCCCGACGCGACCGCCGGATTCGCCCTAGATGCCCGCCGCGATGCGGTGGAACTCGCGGCGGAGGGCGTTCATATCCAGCGGCCGGAACGTCGGATGGACCCGGTTCGTCAGCAGGACGTGAATGCGGCGCGCGTCCGGATCGATCCACAGCGAGGTGCCCGTGAACCCCGCGTGGCCGAAGGAGCGGGGCGACAGCGCATCACCCGCGGAGCAGCCGGGCGTCGACGCCAGTTGATACCCGGCGGACCGATCCTGCGACATGCCCGCCGTGAACCCGGTCCGGAACAGGAGCCTCAGGTTCTCCGGGATGATGCCCGCGGGACCGTCCAGGCACTCGCGCGCCACGGCCAGGACCGAGCGCGCCGTTCCGAACAGCCCCGCATGACCCGCGACGCCGCCCAGCGAGTGCGCGTTGTGGTCGTGAACCTCTCCTCGGATCACTCCCTCTCGCCAGCCATTGTATCCGCGACCGTCAGGCCCGGCGAGGTCCCGCTCGTGCGCGTCCCCCTCCTCGGTCGCGGCGATGCGCGGGCGGCGCGAGCGGGGCGGCCGGTAGAGGAGATCGTCGAGCCCCAGCGGGCGGGCGACCCGCCGGGCGAAGCATCGATGAAGCGGCTCGCCGGTGACCTCCTCGAGCGCGAATCCCAGGAGAATGTACCCCAGGTCCGAGTAGACGACCTCGCGTCCGGGTCCGGCGGCCAGCGGCACGCGCCGCAGCCAGGCGATGCGGTCCTCGCGGCCCGTGGCCAGGACGTACAGGGGCTTCCAGGCGGGCAGGCCGGAGCGGTGGGTGAGCAGGTCCAGAAGCGTCAGATCGTCCCGGCCGTCGGAATCCGGGCCGCGCCACGGGGAGAGATGCCGCCGGAGAGGGTCCTCCAGGCGCAGGCGTCCCTCGGCGAGCAGGCGGACCAGGAGGACGGACGTGGCCAGGGGCTTGGTCAGCGAGGCGAGATCGTAGAGAGTGCCGGTCCGCGCGGGGACGCGGCGGGGCGCGACGACGGCATGACCGTGCGCGCCCTCCGCCAGCACCCGGCTCCCCTCTCCGACGATGTAGCTGGCCCCCGGAAAATCGCCCGCGTCGATCCGGGATCGAAGGAAATCAGCGATCTCCGGGTGATCGCTCATGCGGGTCTCCGGCCGGCCGCGTGCGGCCGCCGATCTGGGTCAGCACCTGGAAGGCCGTGCGCAGCGCGCGGAGCCCCTCGACGGAGCTGACCCCGGGAGCGTCCTCCCCGCGGACACGCAGGATGAACGATCGCAGCTCGGCCGCCAGGGGCTCCTCGGGCTCGACCGCGATCTCCTCGCGCATGATCTCCGGGCGGCCGCCTCCCCCGGCGCTCAAAGAAAACCGCACCGCGGCCTGTTCCGCGTAGTCGATCGAGACGTAGGAGCGCGGCTCGAACACGCGCAGCTTGCGGACCCGGTCGGTGCTCACGCGGCTGGCAGTGACGTTCGCCACGCAGCCGTTCTCGAAACGGATGCGCGCGTTCGCGATGTCCGCCTTGTCCGTCAGCGCGTCGACCCCCACGGCGTCGATCGTCGCGACCGTGGACGGGACGAGGCTCAGGATGACGTCCAGATCATGGATCATCAGATCGAGGACGACGTCGACGTCGGTGCCGCGCGCCGTGAACACCCCCAGCCGGTGCGACTCGATGAACCGCGGATCCCGGATTCGGGGCGTCACGGCCCGGACGACCGGGTTGAAGCGCTCCGTGTGGCCCACGAGCAGCGGGCGCCCGGCGCGGCGTTCGATCTCGATCAGACCCTCGGCCTCCTCGAGCGTGGCCGTCATCGGCTTTTCCACCAGCACCGCGAGACCGCGCTCCAGGGCGGCCCGGGCGATCGCGGCGTGGGCGACGGTGGGCACGGCCACGGTCACGGCCTCGAGGCCCGCGGGGAGATCGCGGGCGTCGGTCAGGGCCGTCACGGAGTGGCGCCCGCCGATGTCGCGCGCGCGGGCGGGATCGCGGTCGACGACCGCGACGAGCTCCGCCTCCGGCAGCCCCGCGAGGATGCGGGCGTGGTGCTGCCCGAGACTGCCGACGCCGATGACGGCCACGCGCACCGCCCGGCCGGCCCCGGTCTTCAGCGGATCACCCCCCGCCGGCTGACCCGGATGAATTCGGTCAGGGCCTTGACCTCGGGGCGATCCGGGATCTCGTCACGCACCCTCTCGAGGGCCTCCTCCTGGGTGAGGTGGGATCGGAACAGG
>JBFGDZ010000155.1:0-8370 GCA_041580375.1 Candidatus Polarisedimenticolia bacterium | reverse complement strand
GCGCTCCTCATCGGCGCACGATCCGACGAGATCGTGCTGACGGGAGGAGGGACGGAGGCGAACAATCTGGCGATCTTCGGAGCGGCCGAGACGCGGCCGGCAGGGCCCCGGCGGGTCGTCACCTCGGCCTTCGAGCATCCCTCCGTCCTGGAGCCGATGCGGGAGCTCGAGCGGGCGGGGACGGAGATCGTGCGCGTGCCTCCGTCGGCGAGCGGGGTCGTCTCCGCCGAAGCCGTCGTCGAGGCCGCCCGCGACGGCGCCGTCCTCGTCTCGATCATGCTCGCGAACAACGAGACGGGGACCGTTCAGCCGGTCGGACGGATCGCGCGCGCGCTCGCGGGGCGCGGCATCATCGTGCACTGCGACGCGGCCCAGGCGGCCGGCAAGATCCCCGTCGACGCGGAGGATCTCGGGGTCGATCTGCTGACGCTCGCGGGCCACAAGATCGGCGGGCCTCAGGGGGTCGGTGCCCTGTTCGTGCGCCGAGGCACCGTGCTGCGGCCGCATCTCGCGGGCGGAGGGCAGGAGATGCACCGCCGCCCGGGCAGCGAGAACGTGCCGGCGATCGCCGGGTTCGGAGCGGCCGCCTCGGCCGCTCTGCGGGAGCTGAGCCGCGAGGCGGACCGGCTCGGCGGATTGAGGGCGTGGCTGGAGGCGCGCATCCATGAGATCGATCCGGACGCGCGCATTCACGGAGCGGCGGAGGAGCGGGTGCCGAACACGACGAGCGTCTCGTTCGACGGCGTCACCGGCGAGGGGCTCGTCATCGCCCTCGATCTGGAGGACATCTCCGTCTCGACCGGTTCGGCCTGCTCGGCCGGGACGATCCGCAAGTCGGAAACGCTCGAGGCCATGGGACTTTACGACGAGGCGCGATCGTCCATTCGCATCAGCCTCGGGCACACGACGGAGCGCAAGGACGTCGAGTCGATGGCCGCCGCGCTCCCGTCGGTTCTCGCCCGGCTGCGCACGCACGCGGCGGCCGCGATGGGGGCCGGGACACGATGATCGTCGAGTGCGGAGGATGCTCGAAGCGATACCGATTCGATGAGGCCAAGCTTCAGGGGCGCGAATCCGCGAACCTGACGTGCCCGAAGTGCAAGGCCACGATCACCGTCACGGCGCCGACCCACCCGGGAGACCGGACGACGCGGCTCGCCGCGGACGCCGATCTGATCCCGAGCAGCGCGAAGGTCCCGAGCGGGGATCTCGCCATGCCCTCTTCGCACCGCGTCTCCCTGGCGGTCCTGGAGGGCAAGGACAAGGGACGCATCTTCACCGTGGATCGTCCCCGCGTGACCATCGGCCGATCGGACGCCGACGTGATCCTCGACGACAAGGAGGTCTCCCGCCAGCACGCCTCGATCGAGCTGCACGGCAATCGGTGCGTCCTGAAGGACCTGGGCAGCACGAACGGCACGTTCGTCGAAGAGCAGAAGATCGCTCAATGCCCGATCGAGAATCGCGCGGAGTTCAGGGTCGGAGGGACCCGTCTCATGCTGATTCTCATCGACACCGAAAAGGACCTGGAGTCGCTGGGATGAGACGGACCGCCGTGGCGATGAGCGGCGGCGTCGACTCGTCCGTCGCCGCCCTTCTGCTCGCCGACGCGGGCGAGCCGGTCGTCGGACTGTCCATGCAGCTCTACGATCGCGGACGCGATGGGCGCCCGCTCTACGGGCGCTGCTGCTCCTCCCGGGATCTCCACGACGCCCGCGAGGCCGCCGACCTGCTGGGCATTCCGTTCTACGTCCTCAACATGGAGGAGGAGTTTCACCGGGACGTCATCGAAGACTTCGTGTCCGAGTATCGCTCGGGCCGGACGCCCGTTCCCTGCGCCCGGTGCAACACCGGCCCGAAATTCCGCCACCTGCTGAGCCGCGCGCTCGGGCTGGGCGCGGACCGGATCGCCACGGGCCACTACGCGCGAGTCGACCGCGACGGCCGTGGCGGCCGGTGGATCCTGAGCGCGGCGCGGGACACGGACAAGGACCAGTCGTACTTTCTCTTCGGGCTCGCGCAGGATCAGCTCGCGAGAGCGGTCTTTCCCCTCGGCGGTCTGCGCAAGGAGGAGGTGCGGCGCATGGCGACCGAGCGGGGATTGCCCAACGCGGCGAAGCCCGAGAGCATGGACATCTGCTTCGTGTCCGCGGGCGGCTATCGCGATTTCCTCAGGCGCGAGGCGGTCGGTGCCGAGGAATCCGGGGAGATCGTCGATCGCGATGGGCGCGTCCTCGGTCTTCACGGCGGCATCTCCGGCTTCACCATCGGTCAGCGCCGGGGGCTCGGGATCGCCTCGCCGAAGCCGATGTACGTCGTGGCCATCGAGAGTGAGACCCGACGGGTCGTGGTGGGCGACGAAGAGGAACAGTACGCCCCGGGCCTGATGGCCGACGGGGTGAACTGGGTGTCCATCCCTCCGCCGCAACGGCCCATCGACGCCATGGCGCGCATCCGATCGACGCACCCGGGCGCCGCGGCCCGCATCGAGCCACTGTCGAACGAACGCATCCGCGTTCTGTTCGCCCGGCCGCAGCGCGCCGTGACGCCTGGACAGGCGGTGGTCCTGTACGATGGCGGCGTCCTTCTCGGAGGCGGTTTCATCCGGGACCGATTGATGCGGGCGGCATGAGGGGGAGTCAGGCGTTGACAGCCGCCGAAGGCAGGTGCTAGATTGCACCGGTCGAGCGGGCATAGCTCAGCTGGTAGAGTACGAGCTTCCCAAGCTCGGAGTCGCGGGTTCGAACCCCGTTGCCCGCTCCATCCGCGATCTCCTCACCGTTCCCAATTCGTGGCGATCGAGGCCGATGCTGTTTCGAAGACGCAGCGAACAAACGGCCGCTGACGCTCCCATTCTCGAGGGATCCCGTCCCGACCGGATGCCCGGAGGCGGCCGCACAGTCGTGGGCCGCCAGACGATCATCCGGGGAGTCGTCAAGGGCGAAGGGCCGATTCTCGTGCGCGGGGCGATCGAAGGGGAGATCCAGCTCAAAGGGGGGCTGACGATCGCTCCGGATGGCCGCGTCGACGCCGAGGTGCAGGCCGAGTCGGTGGAGATCTCCGGTGAGGCGCAGGGGACGATGCGCGCCGCGGGACGAGTGTTCCTGGCGCCGACCGCCGTGTTCGAGGGTGATCTGAACGCGGCCACTCTCGTCATGCGGGGGGGATCGGTCCTGCAGGGCCGCACGCGAATCGCCGGAGCCCTCCAGGACGGCCGCTCGCGCATCTCCCACTGAGCCTCCCTCCGTTCCTCTCGTCTCCCCTCCACGATCCCGCGTCCGCGAGTCGGACGGTTGACGCTTTTTTTACATTGCGTTGACGTTTTGTGTCACAGAACTGACGCCCCACAGGCGAGCCTCCCGGCGAAGCCCCGGCAGGAGTGCGTTTCGGACGACCGCGAATCCGACGACTTCCTGGCACAACCCTTGCTCATCCATGCCGCGTTGCGAGTCTGCGGAGGGAAGAACCGTGAACCAGAGAATACTGGTCGTGGACGATGATGAAGGGGTGCGGCAGGTCCTGAAGAGCACGCTCGAGGAGGCCGGCTACGAGGTCACCTGCGTCGATTCCGGAGAGAAGGCGCTCGCCAGGGTCGACCGCGAGCCATGCGACCTCGTCATCGTGGACATGGTGCTGCCCCGTCTCGACGGGCTCGAGGTGCTCAAGACGGTCAGCGGACTGAGACCCGACGTCGGCGTGATCATGATCACGGGATACGCTTCCGTCGAGACGGCGATCAAGGCCATGAAGATGGGCGCCGTTGACTACGTGGTCAAGCCGTTCCGCATGGAGGAGGTCGAGCTGGTGGTCAGCCGGGCACTCGAGCGCAGCCGGCTGAGGCGCGAGAATGCATCCCTCCGGCGTCAGCTCGAGAGTACCTACGGCGTTCACAACATCGTTGGACAGAGCCCCCAGATGCGGCGGGTCTTCTCGATGATCGAGCAGGTCGCCAGCGCCCGGAGCACGGTTCTCGTCTCCGGCCCCAGCGGCAGCGGCAAGGAGCTGATCGCCCGGGCGATCCATTTCAACGGCGATCGCCGGGGAGCTCCGTTCGTGGCGGTCAGCTGCGGGGGCATTCCGGACAGCCTGCTGGAGGACGAGCTGTTCGGGCACGTCAAGGGTGCGTTCACCGACGCCGTCTCCGATCGGCCCGGACGATTCGTCTCGGCGGACGGGGGCACGCTCTTTCTGGACGAGATCGGGAATACGAGCATGAGCCTGCAGGTCAAGCTCCTGCGCGTTCTGCAGGAGCGCGAGGTCCAGCCACTGGGCTCCACGCGCAGGACCTCCGTCGACGTGCGGATCATCGCGGCCACGAACATGGATCTCAAAAAGATGATGCAGGAGGGAGCCTTCCGGGAGGATCTCTACTATCGGCTCAACGTCATTCACATCCAGTTGCCGGCGCTGCGGGATCGGCGCGCCGACATACCGCTTCTCATCCATCACTTCCTGAGCAAGTACTGCGGCGACATGGGCGCGCCGATCAAACGGTTCGACGCCGACGCGATGAAGGTGCTGATGGAGTACACGTGGCCCGGTAACGTGCGCCAGCTCGAAAACGTGACGGAACGCGCGGTGGCCCTGTCCTTCGGGAAGGAGACCCTGGGGCGCGAGGATCTCCCGCGCGAGGTCCTGGAGGAGGGATCGATCGAGATGCCGATCCTCCAGGTGGGCGGCGACGGGTTCTCACTGGATCAGGTCCTCGCCGATTACGAGCAACGGATGCTCTATCAGGCCCTCGAAACGGCGGGGTGGGTGAAAACGCGCGCCGCGGAGCTGCTGAAGATCAAGCGGACGACGCTGATCGAAAAGATGAAGCGTCTGGGGATACCTCTGAAAGCCGCGCAGGCGCGGAGCGAGGGCGGCGAGAGCCCCGCGGCCACCGACGCGGGCGACGAGGCGGCGGTCCAGGAGAGCGGGGCTCTGGTCCGCTGAGACCGGCCGGCGTCCGCCGACGGAACGGGGGCCGGCCGCGCGGTGCTCACCTTGCCCGCGCTCATCCCCTATGGTATCGTCCGCCCGAAACGACCGGTCCGACGGGCCGTTCAGCGCGACGCCCCCCGATGGAGCTCAATCGAGCGAGGCCCACGACAGCCATGTCGACGATCCTGATGATTGACGATACCGCGCTCTTTCAGCTCCTGGAGACCTCGTTTCTCAAGCGCACCGGCTGCCGGGTCGTGCGCGCGATCGGCAGGGACGACTGTCTCGCCAAGGCGCGCGCGATGTCGCCTGATCTCATCGTGCTCACGACCGATCACCCCGCGCTCGGCGGACCCGACTGCATCCGCGAGTTGAAGAGTGATCCCGCCACGGGTTCGACGCCGGTCCTCGCCCTGACGTCCGCCGAGGAGGCGCGCGTGTGCGCCGATGCGGGAGCCGACGTCATTCTGAAGCGGCCCGTCTCCCGGAAGGCTCTGGTCGAAGTTCTGGAGCGGTACGGGTGCACGGCGCGCCGCGACGGCGACAGGCGCAGCGCCCACATGCCCGCCCAGGTGGCGACGACGGGGGAGGAACGCCGGGGTCGCGTCAAGGACATCAGCCGATCCGGCATGTTCGTGGCGATGCCGAAACCGCTTCCCGTCGATCAATCCGTGGATCTGTCCCTGAGGCTGCCCGGTCCCGCGGGCGACCGCACCCTGCGCGCCCGCGGCATCGTCGTACGCAGGGTCACCGACGATCCGGAATCCCATCTGATTCCCGGGGTCGGCGTCCGGTTCACCGAGCTGGACGCGGCGACCGAGTCACTTCTGGATTTCTTCGTCGGCCAGGCGATCCTGGGACAGGATCCTCTGGAACCGGAGGACGAAGACAAGAACAGGGCCTGAGCCGTCCCGGATGGCCCCGAGGCGGAGGACGTCGTGGTCCCGAAACGCACGGTCATGGTGGTCGACAACGATCGTGACATCGTCGACCTGACGCGCATGATCCTGGAGGGGGGCGGTTACCGGGTCCTTGTCGCCGCGTCCGGGGCCGAGGCCCTGCACAGCCTCGAACGGGATCAGCCGGACCTGATCATCCTCGACATCAACATGCCCGAAATGGACGGATGGCAGGTGCTGCGGACCCTCAAGATCGACCGTCGGACGAGCGGCATTCCCGTCGCCATGTTCTCCATCAAGACCGAGGTGCGCGATCGCCTGCAGGGACTTCAGGAGGGCGCCTTCGACTACATCACCAAGCCGTTCTCCTGCGACGAGCTGATCGGCCGCGTGCACGCGATCTTCGAGTCCCTCGCCGGAGGGCGGAAGGCCGCTCCATGAACCCGCCGCCGGCTCGCCGCTCCCTCGAGGAGTCGCCGGTCGCCGACCCCGGCTGGCGATCGCGGGCGGAGATTCCGGATCTGCGCGGCGCCCTGCACGACCGCATCACCGGACTGTCCGCCTATCAGCTTCACGTCGACGAGCTCCGGCGGCGCTCGGCGGAGGGCCGGCTCGGAATCGTCACGCTCGAATTCCCGAATTTCGGCGCCCTGGAGACGACCCATGGATGGGAGATCGGCGATCGGATCCTGTCCCGCGTCGCGTCCATCCTCGGAGAGCTCAAGGGGTCCGAACTTCCGAACAACGCGCTGATCGCGCTCGAAGGCGTCTGCGGCAGCAGCTTCCTCGTCTTCATCAGCGAGGGACGGGCATCCCGCGCGGCGACGCTGGATGATCTGGCCGCGGCGGGCGGACGCATCGCCGGCCGCATTCACTCGCTCGACGAGATCGAAGGGTGGCTCAAGAGCGGCGCCCTCGACTTCAGCATCGGTTACGCGATGGTGTCCGCGAGCTCGGTCGTCCGGTTCGAGCGGCGTCTGGCCCAGGCGATCCGGGAGGCGCGCGCTATGACGCTGCGAGCCAGCGATCGCATGCAGCGGGAGCGCGAGGACGAGCTGCGCGACATCCTCCGCCGGGCGACCGTGAGGACCTATTATCAGCCGATCGTGGACATGGAGCTCGGGACCATCATGGGCTACGAAGCGCTCACGCGCGGCCCCGAGAACACGCGGCTCGAGGTGCCGGAAGCCCTGTTCTCGTGCTCCGAGAGCGCCCACCTCTCGGGCGAGCTGGATGCCCTGTGCCGGACGGAGGCGGTGCGCAATGCGCGCGGGTTCGAATCCACGCACAAGCTGTTCGTCAACGCCCTTCCGGAGGCGCTCCGCTCTCCGGGCTTCTCCCGGGACCGGCTCGAGGTCGCACTCGCCGAGGCCACGCTGGAGCCGCGCAACCTGGTGCTCGAGATCACCGAGCGCTGCGCCATCGACGACCTCGAGGAGTTCTGCCGCGAGCTGTCCGGAATCCGTCGCCGCGGTTTCCTCGTCGCGATCGACGATGTCGGGACGGGATACTCCTCACTGCACAGCATCACCGAGGTGCAGCCGGATTTTCTCAAGATCGACATCTCGTTGATCAAGAACGTCCACCGGAGCCTCATCAAGCAGCACCTCGTGGAATCGCTGCTCCAGGTCGGCGCGGGAATCGGCGCGCGAGTGATCGCGGAGGGCATCGAATCGGAGGAGGAGCATCGGGCGCTGCGCGCCTGCGGCGTGCGCTACGGGCAGGGTTTCTATTTCGCCCCCCCGGCGCCGGCGTTTCGCCCGCTTCTCGGCAGGAGGGGAGGATGCGCCTGACCGCCGTCGGCGGCCGGCATGACGCGCGGCGGCCGCCGGAACGGAGCGGACATGAGCGGATGGTCTGATGCCGCGCTGAATCTGATCCCCATCGTCTCCGTGGTGGCGGGGGGTCTGGCGGTGCTGTTGTGCCTGGTCGCCGTCGCGCTGACCCGCCGTTCCATCCGGCGCTTCACGGCCCAGGTCGAGGAGCTCGGCCGACACCCCCGCGTGGGCCTCCTCTCGCCGGAGGCGGAGCCCGCGCTTCGCGATCTCGCCTCCCGGCTCAACCGCGTCCTGGAGAGCCTGAGGGCCGAGATCCGCCGGAATCCCCCGGCCGCCGGGGGGGGCCGGGCGCTCGCGGAAGGCCCCCCCGACCTGGCTCTCATCGGCGTCGATGCCCGGTGGCAGGTCGTGTCGTTCAGCCGCGGGGCGGCCCGGCTCACCGGCTGGGATGCGGACGAGATCCGCGATCAGCACGTCGAAGCGCTGTTCGACGCCGGTGAATGGGAGCGGATCCTCCCGAAGCTCTCCCGCCGCTCGGTGCGCGAGGCCGGCATCTCGGATCGGGTCCGCCTGGTGCGGCGGGATCGCACGGCGGTCCCGGCTCACCTGTCGGCCGGACCCCTCCGCGACGGGGAGGACGGCGCGGGCGGCCTCCTGCTGGCTCTCCGGGACGTCTCCGAGGAAAGCCGGCTCGAGGGACGCCTGCGCGAGTCGGAGGAGCGGCACCGCCTCCTCGTCGAACGCATCAGCGACGGGGTCTTCATCGT
>JBFGDZ010000154.1:0-8437 GCA_041580375.1 Candidatus Polarisedimenticolia bacterium | reverse complement strand
GGTCGCGCCGCGCGACTGAGCGCCGCGACGGGAGGAGAAGCCATGGACGGGAAGCGCCCCCTGAGCATACCGGTCATCCTGGGCACGACTCGGCAGGGCCGCAAGAGCGCGCACGCGGCCCGGTTCGTCGCCTCCCAGCTCGAGCAGCGGGACGGCGTGCGGACCGAGCTGATCGACATTGCGGAGTTGCCGCTCCCCGTGGACGATGCGGGGGAGGGGATCAAGGATCGCAAATTCTCCTCGAAGATGAGCAGGGCCGACGGGATCGTCATCGTCGCGCCCGAGTACAACCACAGCTTTCCGGGGCTGCTCAAGCACGTCCTGGACAGCTGTTTGAAGGAGTACATCCACAAGGCGGCGGGCGTCGTCGGCGTGTCGGCCGGACCCTTCGGCGGCACGCGCGTCGTCCAGAGCCTTCTCCCGGTCCTGAGAGAGCTCGGGCTCGTGACCATATTCTGGGATCTCAACTTCGGGAGCGTGGGAGAGGCGTTCGACGGCGAGGGCCGGCTCCGGGATCGGGCGTTCGTCCGGCGCGCCGACAAGTTCCTCGGGGAGCTCGTCTGGATGTCGCGGACGTTGCGGTACGGCCGGGAGCATTTCGAGCAGGACTGAAAGTCCGGGAGGAGATGGAATGACCGGAAAGAGCGACAGGGTGATCTGCGAGGAGTGCGACGTCGAGATGATCCATCATGCGGACAAGGTCGTCCTGGCGTCCGGCGGCGAGGAGGAGGCGATGATCGATCCGGATCTGGGGGGCATCGTCGAGTCCGCCCACTGCTGCCCGGGCTGCGGATCCGGACACACCGTCCGGCGGGAGGCGCCGGGACGATCCTGAAGGTCGGTCGCGGAACGAACCGGCCGACAGGGCCCGATGGGCGGCCCGGAGCGGCCGATCCCGGATATAATGACGCTCTCGGCACGCAGACGATGTCTCAGCGAGGGCGCCCGTGAGATTCATTCCCATCTCGATCGCCGCCGGTCTGCTCCTTCTGCTCACCGTCACCGCCGGTCGGGCCGAGCTCCCGCCGGACCGCACGGACGGGTTCTACGTGAGCAACTACGGGGGCGACCGCGTCGCCGTGTACGACCGGGACGGCGTCTACCTGAGGTCGTTCACGGCGATGGGTCTCGACGGACCGCGGGGCATCGTCTATCCGGGGAACGGCCGCATCTACGTCGCCAGCCAGCTCAGCAACGAGATCTTCGTGTTCGCCGAGGACGAGTCCTATATCACCAAGTTCGGACACCCCGAGCTTCTCGGCCCCACCGGAATGGCGGTGAGCCCGGCCGGCCTGCTCTACGTCGGGGCGTACGACGGCAACCGCGTGGTCGTCTTCGATCTGGGAGGCGGCTACCTGCGCTCCTTCACGGGGGGAGGGCTGAACGGTCCGAACTGCGTGGCGTTCGACGCGACGGGGAACATCTACGTGGCGAGCGCGCTGACGGCCAGGGTGATCAAGTTCGACCCGGATGAGAACCTCCTGTTCAACTTCACCGGGGGCGGTCTGTCGAGCCCGATGGGCATCGCGCGGGATCGGAATGACGTTCTGTTCGTCGCCGGCGGGGGCTCGCACAACATCGTCCGGTTCGACACGGACGGGAGCTTCCTGGGGCAGATCGTCCACCCCGATCTGACCGGCCCTCAGGGCGTGGCGTTCGACGAGCGGGGCCACATCTACTCGTCGTCCTTCTACCAGCACAACGTGGTCGAATTCGACGAGGGCGGGAATTACGTCAGGACGATCCGCGAGGGCGGCCTGAACGTGCCACGCAGCATCGCCTTCGAAATCCCCGCCTGCTCGCCGATGCCCGGCGAGGTCACGGATCTCGTCGTCGAGATGACGCCCGGCGGTCAGGGGATCGTGCTGACCTGGGCGGCCGTGGCGGGCGCGGACGATTACGTCCTCTACCGGGACGCGTCTCCCGACGGGCCGTTCACCGAAGCCGTGGCGACCGCCTCCGACGCGTCGGTGGGCGTGACGCTCGGAATGCCGGCGGGGACGGAGTTCTATCTGGTCGCGGGCCGCAACGCGATCTGCGGCCAGGGTCGCCTGCGCTGAGGGGGCGGGCGGCGCAGGGCCTCTCTTCCGAGGCCGCGGGCCCGTTCACCCCGTCAGGATGGTTCGATCCCGCCGTCTCGAGATCGGCGAGGCAGCGACCCCGGCGTCCCCGAGAATGACGTGCCGCGAGCCGTCCTTGCCCGCCTTCTTGACGTCGTACATCAGCGCGTCGGCCCTCCTCAGCAATTCCTCCGTGGTCATGTCGGGATCGTGGCCGGTCACGATCCCGATGCTGAACGAGACGGGCCACGCCTGTTCGCGGGCCAGGTCCTTGAGCTTCTGGTGCACCTTGCTCATCACCGCGAGGGCCTGCTCGGATCCGATGTCCGGGAAGAGAATGGCGAACTCGTCGCCGCCGAGGCGGGCCACGACGTCGGTGGCGCGCAGACTCGACCGGATCGTCCGCGCCATGGACCTCAGCACCAGATCGCCCTGCTCATGGCCGAATCGATCGTTCACCGTCTTGAAATCATCCACGTCGATGTAGGCCAGACTGACCGGCGCACCCGACCGGCGGGCGCGCTGCAGATCGCGCTGGGCGATCTCGAAGAACGAGCGACCGTTGTGGATCTCGGTGAGGGGATCGGTCCGCGCCAGGCGCGCCTCGGCGTCCACGGCGGTCTTCAGGGCGGAGAGGATCCGGGCGATGATCAGGAAGAACGCGAGACGGACCACGGCGTTCCAGTACGGAATGAGCGGGTGGGTGTATCCCGGTCCGACCGAATGGTCGATCGCGAACCAGACGACGGCGGCCGCGATCGAGAAAAGGATGCCGGCGGCGGGTCCGACGGCCCACGCCGTCATCGAGACCGGGATGACGTAGAAGATGGAGAAGGATATCTCGGCGCCGGTCCTGTGATCCAGGACACCGACCGCGGCCATGGCGGCGGCCGCCAGCAGAATGATGAGCCACCTGGGCGCCCGTTCCATGTAACGGACCCAGGGCGTCCCCTCGCCGGGGGCGACGCTCGTCATGACCGGAGAGTACCCGGGAGCGGTCCCCGAGGCAAGGCCCGCACGAACCCGACGGCCGGATCCGCTCAACCGGGCGGCCGGATGGTGAGGAACTGTCGGGCCGGCACGTCCTTCAGGATCGTGCGCCGGCCGTCCGGCCAGCGCACCTCGATTAGATCGGCCTGAGCGGCATCGCCCAGGCCGAAATGCGGCCGCGGGTCATGGGTCCCCGCGTAGGAGTCACCGGCGGCGACGTCGCGCACTTGTCTGATGCCGCCCGCGTCGACCGTCACCACGGCCCCGACCGGGATCGTACCGCCGCGGTCGTCCTCCAGGATCAGCGTGATCCAGGAGCCTCCCCGGGTGTCGTTGCGCAGCAGCGACGGCGGCGCGTCCAGGTTGCTGATCAGAATATCGAGGTCGCCGTCGTTGTCGTAGTCGCCGAGCGCGAGGCCGCGGCTGGACTCGACGATCCGGAACCCGGGGCCGGCTCCGTCCGTCGCGTCGCGAAACCGGTCCCCGACGTTCTCCAGCAGGAGATTGCGCTGACGGTAGGCGCCGATCACCTCGGGGTGCCGGTCGATCTGCGGGTAGATGTGGCCGTTGGCGATCACGAGGTCGAGGTCGCCGTCGTTGTCGAGATCTCCGAACGCCGTCCCCCACGAAAGCGGCCGCCAGGTCGGCTGACCGACGCCCGCTGCGGCGGTGGCGTCCTCGAAGAGGCCGCCGCCGAGATTGTGATAGAGGGTGGAAAAGTCCTCCGAGAAGTGCGTCACGAAGATGTCCAGCCGGCCCGTGTGGCGGGTGTCGCCGGCGGCGATCCCCATGCTGGCCTGCGCGGACCCGTTGGCGTCGAGCGCGCAACCCGACCAGAGCCCGACATCCCTGAAACGGCCGTTCCCTTCATTGCGATACAGATAGTTCGGATCGGAGTCGTTCGCGACGTAGAGATCGAGATCGCCGTCCCCGTCGAAATCGGCGGCGCGCGTCGCGAATCCATAACCGAGGCCCCGGTCCTCGAGCCCGGCGGCGTCGGTGGCGTCGGCGAAGCGGCCCCCCTGCTCCTGTCTGAAGAAGTGATCGGGGGCGCCCTCCATGCCGAAGGGTCCGACGGCCACCTTCTCGAGCCCCTTCCAGTCGAGCGTGGCTCGCGCCTCGAGAACCTCGTCGAGGGACGCCTGGATGTAGGCGGCCACGTAGAGGTCGAGATCCCCGTCGCCGTCGGCGTCGAAGAACGAGGCCGCCGTGTTCCAGCCGGGCGCCTCGACGCCCGCGGCCGGCGCGACGTTCGCGAACCGGCCGTCTCCCAGATTCCGGTACAGGACGTTCGGGCCGAAGTTCGTCACGAACAGATCCGGCCGGCCGTCGGCGTCGTAGTCGGCGACGGTGACGCCCGCGCCCCAGAGTCCGCCGCCCGCCACGCCGGCCGCGTCGGTGACGTCGCGGAACGTGCCGTCCGGCAGCCCGCGGTAGAGCGCGTTGCGGCCGCGCTCGATGACCCGGTTCCCCTCGAGCCGCCAGCCGTTGACGAGATAGACGTCGAGCCGCCCGTCGCGGTCGTAGTCGAGGAACGCCACGCCGGAGCCGGCCGAATCGAGCAGATGGTCCTTTCCCGGGCGGCCCGCGAGGAGCACGCGCTCGAGGCCGGCGCTCGCCGCGACGTCGGTGAACCGGAAGCGAGAGGACGCCGCGCGGGCGTCGAGCGGGCGGTCCGGCGGATCGGCCGAGGGGGCCGGGAGTCGAACGCACGCGCTGCAGACCGCCGCCGCGCCGGCCAGCAGGATGGCCGGCAGGACCTTCGGCGGGATCGGAGGCGTCCGGCGGAGAGGCGGGTCGCCTCGCGTCCCGTTCACCAGGGGGCGAATGCCGGGCTCCGGGTCGACGGGAGGGGGCCGCGCGTCAGGACGCCTGCTTCATGATGCCGGCCCAGGTCGATTTGATCTTCCTCCACTCGGCCTCGAGCGCCGCCGCGTCGGGGGATGCGGCGAGCTGGCCCAGGGCCCTGGACGACTCCAGAAAGGCCTTGCGCGCGGCCCGCGTCACCACGACAAACCCTTCGTCGTACAGTCCCTTGGCCTCGCCCGACGCGTGATGATGGTGCCCTCCTTCCAGAAGTCTCTTGCGCACGGCGCCGACGGCGCTGTCCCCCTCGGAGCCGATCTGGGCCACGATGGCGGCCAGGTTCTCGAGCGTGGCCCGGCTCGCGCCGGCGTCGTTCGCCCTGATCGCCTTGCGGGCGCGCTCGAGCTCGACCTGCGCGTGGGCGTATGCGGCGCCCAGAATCGACCGGACCAGGCTCGCCTCGGTCTTCTTCACAGCCAAAATCGCGTCGGCGAGGGACCGGTAGGTCGCCACCATCTCGGCCGGTGTGGCCGCGCCCGTCGCGACCGGTCCGGCGCCGGCCGGCGGGGCCGCGGCGATGAGGATCGTCGCCGCCAGTCCCGACAACATGATCATTCGTGAGCAATCGCGCATCGTCATCTCCGAACCTCCTGATCGGTGGCGGCTCCGCCTTTCCCCGCAGGCGAGCCCCGACCGTCGAGTTGTCCCCTCGTGAATGCCGGTCGCAATCTAGCACATCCGGGCCGGGCGCAAGCGGTTCCGGGAGGCCGGGGTGGAACCCTCGATCAGGACTCCGCGCCGGGCGGTACCGCCGGCATGGAGGCGACGTGCAGGGTGGATGTCGGGTAGGCGATCTCGGCGCCGTGCCCCGTGATGATATCCGAGATCCGGATCAGGACGTCGTGCTTGATCTCGTGAAACTTCTTCCAGTTGGTGGTCCTCGTGAACGTGTAGACGAAGAAGTCCAGCGAGCTGGGCCCGAAGGCGTTGAAGTAGACCATCAGAAGCCTGTCCGTGTCGATCTCCGGATGCTCCCGGAGCATCGCCTCGACGTCCCGGGTGATGGCGCCCATCTTCGAGACGTCGTCGTAGCGGATCCCGATCGTCTCGTAGATCCGGCGGTTGTGCATCCGCTGCGGGTTCTCGATGGCGATGGTCGTGAAGATGCTGTTGGGCACGTAGAGCGGGCGCTTGTCGAAGGTCCGGATGCGCGTGAGGCGCCACCCGATGTGCTCGACCGTTCCCTCGATCGAGCGATCGGGCGAGCGGATCCACTCGCCGACGACGAACGGGCGGTCGAGGTAGAGCATCAGTCCCCCGAAGAAGTTCGCCAGCAGATCCTTGGCCGCGAAGCCGATCGCGAGCCCGCCGATGCCTCCGAACGCGACGACCGCGGATATGTTCACGCCGACGTGCTGAAGCCCGATCAGCGCGGCCGTGATCAGAATCGACAGGCGCAGCAGCTTCCCGATCGCCTCGACGGTCGTCGGATCCCAGCGATCCTCCGCGTCCTCGGCGGTGCGGGACCGCTCGAGGATGTTCGCCTGCGCGTTCTTGATGAGCCGCACGAAGAACCAGGCGGCCGATCCGATGATCGAAAGAATGATCGCGTCGTCGACGAACCGGGCCTCGAGGTGAACGAAGGTGGCCGCCAGGGCGATGCCGACGACCCAGATCAGCAGGCTGATCGGCCCGGTCAGCGCGTCGAGCACGGCGTCATCCCAGACGGTCTTCGTCCGGGCGAGACGCTTCTTGAGCCCCGAGAGGATCAGGCGCTGCACGAGATCGAACAGGAGAGCCAGGAAGACGACGACGAAGATCTGGATCCACGTCACCCAGCCGCCCTCGCCCGTCCGCTCGATCACGAAATCGCGGACCTCGACGAAGACGTTGGGTTCGCCACGCCTCTCCGGCCGCGGGGCCGCCCTCCGTCCGGACGGCGCGGCGGGCTGCGACGGGGCCTCGTCCTGCGCGGCCGCCGTCTCGACGGCGGCGCGGGCGGCGATCACCGGATCCGGGCCGATCCCGGCGGCCAGAACGCACAGCGACAGGATCAGGATTCGCAGCATGGCACGGCCCCCTTCAGATCGGGACCGGCGATGATACCACTCGTGAGATGAAGGAAGGGCCCCGGGGGGACCCGCGGGGCGGTTCCCATCGCGGGCACGCGGGCCGGCGGAGCGGGTGGTACACGCCCCGGCGACCGCGCGCGATGCCGGGCCGGCTACTCGAAGTCGATCCGCTTCACCTCCGCCCAGGGCAGGTAACGATCGGCGCCGTCGGCTCCGGCTCCGAGGATCGCGATGCCGGCGTTGCGCTCGGACACGTCGAAACCCTCTTCGAAGGAGAGCTCGATGCCGCTTCGCAGGGTGACCTTGCCCTTCCGGCCGTCCGGCTCGATCGAACGCACGCGCTCGAAGGGGATGTGATACTCGGCCCCATGCCGGTCGGCATGGAGGATCTCCCACGTCTCGGCTTCGTCGAGGTCGTAGATCAGCGCTCCGGCATGGATGGCGCCGGAGCGATCGGTGACGGTCCCTCGCAGCGGGCGCCCCGCGGGGAACTCGTCGTATCCACGCCCCGACTTCGTCGTGTCGATGAAATCGAGACGATCGAAGACGTCCCACGAGACCTTGACGCGTCCGTACCGTTCGTCCTCGACCATGATGCCGCGGATCGTATCGTTCACGTCGTTCGTGCCCCGGAGGACGAGCTGGCGGCCGTCCTTCATCTCGACCTTCGCGGCGCGGCGGCCCGCCCGCTCGATGGCGCGGATCCGGCCCATCTCGATCGAGAGGTCCCCGTCCTCGCCCTCGCCGTCGAGCCGGTCGGTGGAGAGGCACTCCTGGCTGTCCCACTGGATCCATCCCTCGAATTCGCCGTCCTCGGTCCTGAGCTTGCCGTAGAGGCGATGGGCCTTCGGCCGGATCGTGGCGGGCGTCGCCGAGAACGCGATCCGCTCGACGCGGCGCCAGGACACCTCCACCTCGCCGAGCGTCTCGTCCAGGACGACGATCGTGCCGCCCAGATCGTTCGACCCGCCGTCGATCGCGATCGTGGCGCCGCTCTTCATGACGACCTCGGCCCGATCACCGCCCCTCGGCCGGATCTCCGCGATGTCGCCGAAGCGGGCCACGAACTGGCGCCCCGGCTCGCCCCGATCCCAGCGGTAACCGATGGTGATGCCGAAGATCTCGATCCCGCGGCGCTCCTCCTCGCGGGGCCGGAGCTTCATGTAGGGGAGGTCCTTCTTGGCCGAGTTGAAATGATCGTCCCAGAAGGCCTCCTCGTTGCCCCAGCGGAGCACGCCCGTGTAGGTGTTTCCGCTCCGCGTGTCGACGGTGCCGTGGATGAACCCGCGGTTGTCGACCGCCCCGGCGTCGGAGTGGACGCGCGACGGCGACAGGTAGAGGAGAGCGCAGGCGGTGAGAACGAACAGGACCGTACGTTTCATCGGTCGTGACCTCCATTCAGGCCGGAATCCGTCCGGCGGCATCCGGGTCGGCGGCGCGGCCCTCGTCGCGGGGGACCATCCCCTCGTCCGAGGCCTCGCTGGCCGTCGTGTCCTTCATGACCTGTTC
>JBFGDZ010000153.1:0-8480 GCA_041580375.1 Candidatus Polarisedimenticolia bacterium | reverse complement strand
TCATCGCGGTGGGGTTGTCGACCGTCTTGGTGAGCGACAGGTCGGCGGTGCCGGGCAGGCCGCTGAACTCGTAGGCGCCGACGTCGCAGGTCGGGGTCGTGTCGCCGTCGCCGTCGAGGGGCCGCGACACGCCGCGCTGATCGGCAGCGGGGCACCCGGTGTTCGTGCCCCGGTCGATCGCCGGGCTGCCGGCGGGCAGCGCGTGGGTGTCTGTTTCCCCCCCGTTGTTCTGCAGCGATCCGAGCAGCGGATCCGTGTTGATCTGATCCCCGGGGCCCGTCAGGCCGCAGGTATTGCCGCTGTCGATGTTGTTACTTGTGGATGAAACGGGGGCGGCGCAATTGCCGCCGGTGTTGTTGGCGACGATGGTGTTTCGCAGCGTCGTGCTGGCGCCGGCGCTGATCCCACCGCCGCTCGACGCGTCGTTACCCGTGATCGTGACGTTCGTGAGCACGAACGAACCGCCCTGAGCGTAAAGAGCACCACCACCCTGCCCGGCCATGTTGCCGCTGATGGTGACATTGGTCAGGAATCCATTTCCCGACTGCAGGTAGATGCCCCCTCCATTCTTGGCATTGTTTCCGGTGAGAGTGACGTTGTTCAGAGTTAACGTCGCGCTCCCGATACGGATTGCGCCGCCCTGTTGATTGGCCGAGTTGTTTTCCAACGTGACGTCCGTGAGGGTCAGATTGCCGTTCCCCATGAGAATCCCGCCGCCGTCGCCGGATCCCCCGAGGTTCCCGTTGCGTATCGTTACCCCGGAGAGCGTGAAGTCGAGCGATGCGGTGGCATGGAAGACGCGATCGATGAGGTTCCCGTCGATGATGGTGCTCCGCGCGCCCGCGCCGAGGATCGTGAGATCCTCCGCGACGTCGAGGTCGCCGCTGCCGGCCGAGTCCTCTGAGGTTCCGGAGATCGTGAGAAGGTAGGTTCCAGCGGGGAGGTTGATCGTATCCGCACCGTTCAGCGCGTTCGCCTCCTGGATCGCGGCGCGCAGCGTGCACGCCCCTGACGCCGTGGCGCAGGTGCCGTCGCCCGGCGAGGCATCGATGGCGTCGGCGGTCGAATCGACGTTGAACGTCGCGGCGAGCGCGGGCCCGGTGAGGACGCCCAGAAACAGAACGAAGAGGAACCCGAAGAGGATCGGAGACGGACGGACGGGACGCCGGGTCATGAACGGTCCGTCCCGGACGGTTTGTTCAGAAGAGAGGTCCGATCGTGTCGAGGAGGTGACGGGCGCGCGTCAGAGGATCGGCGCGCCGGCGCTCGAATGTCGCGCCGCTCGTCGAAGCGCGTTTGCTCTGCGAGGTAAACGACGATCCTCACCTGCTCCACCATCCGCCCGGGTCGCGAGGTGCGCCGCGGGCCGCCGCCGTTCGCGCCGAATCGGTCGAAAGCGCATCGGTTGCGCCAATCCTCGAACCTCAGCGTCCGGCCGGCTTGCGCAGCGCCTGCTGCACGGCGCGCCGGACCGCATCGATGCGGCAGGGTTTGATGAGCACGGAATCGATCCCGGCGCTCCGGACGCGGTCCTCCTCCTGCTCGATGGCCCAGCCGCTCAGGAGGATGACCGGCACCTCCGGGTCGACCTGCTTGACCCTCTCGACCAGTTCGAAGCCCGACATGCCGTCCATGCTGAGGTCGGTGATCAGAAGATCAAACCGCCCCTTCTGAAAGCGCGCGAGCGCCTCCTCGCCGCCGGAGGCCGCCACGACGTCGTGTCCCGAGATCTGGAGGATCTCCTCGTACACGGAACGGACGGGATCCTCGTCGTCCACCAGAAGGACCCGCGCCCTGCGGTCCTCCCCGGGCTCGACCTCCGCCGGCGCAGGGGCGGTCGATTCGCAGTGGACAAACGGGGGGAGCGAGATCGTGAAGGTGGTTCCCCGTCCCGGCTCGCTGCGCACCGTGATGGTGCCCTTGTGACGGGCGATGATGCCGTAAATGATGCTGGTGCCGAGGCCCTGGCCCGAGTCCTTCGTCGTGAAAAACGGCTCGAACAGCCGGCGCTGCGTTTCCTCGTCCATGCCCTTGCCGGTATCCGAAACCTCCAGAACGACGACGTCGTCGCGAACCGAGGTGCGGATCGCGATGCGGCCGCCGCCCGGCATCGCCTCCACCGCGTTGAAGATCAGGTTCTCGATCACCTGAGTGAGCTCATAGACGTTCCCGTTGACCTGGGGCACATCGTTCAGGTCGATTTGGATCTCGACCTGCTGGCCCCTGGCCTCGGCCTCCGGCTTCCACTTGGGCCGGGTGATCTCGACGGCGTCCTTGACGGCGGCGTTCAGATCGACGGCTGCGCGAGGCTCGTCCTTCCGGATCCGCGTGTAGTCCTGGATGCGCTTGATCGACTCGGCGCCCTGCAGCGCGGTCTTGATGATGGTCTCGATGTCCGAGGCCAGCTTGGCCTTCTCGATCGTCCCGTGTTGAAAACTCCGGTGGATGAACTCGGCCCGCGCCAGGATGACACTGAGAGCATTGTTGAAGTCGTGCGCCACGCCGGCGGCCATCTGGCCGATCGCCTTGATCCGCTCGGTGCGGACGAGCTGCTCCTGTGTCGTCTTCAGCGACTCGTAGGCTTTCTGCAGTCGATCGGCGCGCTGGGACCCCTCGATCGCCGACGCCAGCTGGTTGCAGAGCGCGGTGAGGTGGGCGACGTCGCCCTCATTGAACGCCTTGCCCGTGCGGCGGGACGTGACGTTGAAGACGCCCAGGATTCTCTGATCGGTCCGGATGGCGACGCTCAGAGCGATCGGCATCACACCGGCGGCGACGGAACTGCCGTTGGGGCCCGTCCGGATCGCCTTTCTCGACGCGCGGCCGGCCGGAAGCAGGAAGGGCTCCCCCGTTTGGGCGACGCCCCCGGCGATCCCCTCTCCCACCTTGATCGTGACCGACGCCGGATCGACCGTGTCGAGCCCGCGGGATGCGGCGACGCGCAGGTCGCCGGTCCGTTCGTCGATGAGCATGAGGCTCGCACGATCGACGTCGAGTTCCTTCGTGGCCAGGTCGATGAAGAATTCCAGGATCTCGGCGTACGAGCCGAAGTCGCCATCCGGAGCCACGGTTTCGACGAGGGAGACGTCGGACGACAGCTCCTTGCTCCGGGCCTCCTTGTTCCTCAGCAGCGTGTTCTTCTTCTGCGCGAGCTCGCGCTGCTCGATCGCCCGCTGCACGGTCGTCCAGATCTCGTCCAGATCCTCGAAGGGCTTTTGAAGATACGTGTAGGCGCCCTGCTTGATGGCGCGCAGAGCGGTCTCTGCGGAGGCGTGACTGGTCATCATCACGACTTCCGTGTCGGGCGAGATCTTCTTGATTTTCTCGAGGAGGTCGAGTCCGTTCATTCCAGGCAGCACGATGTCCAACAGGGCGACGGCCGGCTTGAAGTCCGGCACGATCCGGAGGCCGTCCTCGGCCGTCCCCGCCTCGCGGATTTCGCAGCCGTTCTCCTCCAGGACGTTGATCAGAATGTGACGGATCGTCTCTTCGTCGTCGACGACGAGGACGCGGAACGGCTCCATGGCGGACCTCCGTGATCGGACTCGTCCGTGGATAAAAATCGTGCCCGGACGGCGGCCCGTCAAGCGGATCGCCGAGTGTTCTCAGGAAGTTATCGGGAGGGAGATGACGGATTCGTAATCGCGGCGAGGTGCGGACGCGCCGGGGCGCATCAGGGGCCGGAGCAGCGGATCGCGTCGAGGCAATTGCCCGCTCTGATCAGTGCGGCCAGGGTCTCGATCCGCCCGGCGATTGTCTCCCCGCCGCAGCCGCCCGCGCCGGCGTTGGCCGGGCAGTTGGACTGCATGAGTCCGGAGCAGACGTTGAGCAGCATGGCCACCAGCCCCCGCATCGCGTTCGGATGGCAGTCGGCCAGGGGACGGGGGCCGAACACGCCGCAGGCGGTCACGCCCCGGAAGCCGAGGTCCCTGAGTCCGTCATTCGCGCAGGGGAGGATCGCGTCGACGAAGCCGGGCACGCTGAATCGATCCGGTCCGCGGCCCTTCGGCGAGGGATCCAACCCCCCGTCCACGGAACCGGCCGCAAGGCACTGCCGGTGCCAGAATCCCGCGCCCGGCGCGCCGCCCGGTCTCGGGCAGGGAGCCGTGAACTCGATCGTGAGGGCCGGCCGCAGAGAAGGATCCGGGTTCTCGCGCGAATCGAACCGCTTGACGGTGCGCTCCATCCGCTCGTCCCCGATCAGGATCCAGCCGAAGTCGCCGTCCGGATCGTCCAGCCAGGATTGAACGTCGGCCGTCATGCTTTCCGACGGCCCCCAGGTATAGAAGCCCGGCTGGTCCAGAATGATGCTTGCTCGGTTCGCGATCGAAAAATCCCCGCCCGGGGTGTTCCAGAACCGGTCATCGTAGAAGGTGTGGATCCAGGTGGCGTCGCCTCGCGTGGCGGGCGCGCCCATGCCTCCGGGGTTCGCCGACGTTCCCTCCCCCCAGTCGGAGGCGACCCGGTGGAGGTTCACGCGCGCCGGTCCTCCCCCCGCATCGGACATGTGCAGCGTCAGAAAGGCGCCCGTCACGATCGCTCCGCGGGGGAGCGCGGCGGCGACGTCGAACGCGATCACGGCGCGTCGGATCGAGCCGAACCGCTGACCCGTCCTACCGGCGCGGGCGTGCGGGCCCGCGCCATCGCTGAGGGCGCCGCCTGAGTCCTCGATGAGCGTGTTGTCGCGCGCGGCTGGCACGACCGCGACATCCGCAATCGCCGGGGCGGCGATCATGAGAGCGGCGATCATGGGGAAGGCGCGGAAGGGAGCCGCCAGGACCGTGCGCGAGGCTGCTCCGGCGAGAAATCCGCTCATGGTGCGACCGGCCTCCTTCGAGTCGTCGACAGGACGGGAGGGCCCGGGGGCCCGGTCGGGAAATCTACCGCGAGGGCGGCCCCGGGGCCACGTCGAATTCGACCGGTTACGGAGGGTCCGAGTGCTGCGCCGAGACGAACGTCGGACGCGGCGATCGCCCGATCGGCCTCAGCCGCCGACGGCGACGAGGACCTCCTTGCCGCGGAACAGCCCCGAATCGAGGATCGTGATCCGGGCGTCGCCGGTCTCCTCCGAGGTCTCGATGGTGAAGTCGCGGCCCTCCTCGTAGATGCGCGGCAGGAGGCGGACGCGGCGGATGCGCTCCAGCCCGAAGGTTCTCGGGTCGAGAGTGATCGTGCTGCTCCGTCGCAGATCGAGAGCCTCGTCGAAGTCGATGCCCTTCACGTCGTCGAACCGCTTCAGGATCCGGGTGAGAACTCCCTGCTCCTTCAGCTCCCTCACCGTCGCGGCGTGGTAGAGGAGGCTGTTTTTCTGGAACGAGAGGTCGTCGCCGAGCCGGCCGACCTGGGACTCGAGCGCCGCCTTGTTGCGGCGCAGGATGGCGATGTCGGCCTCGAGGTCGGCCTTGAGGCGCTCCAGATCCTCCACGGTCGCGATCGCCGCGTCCCGCTCCGACCTGAACGCCCCGGCGGTCGCGAGGGCGGCGTCCCTCTCGGTGATCAGCTTGCGCTTCAGGGCACGGCGCACGGCGAGCGGCGTCTTGTCGGCCTCCCCCTGGGTGACGTAGGTGCCGAGATTGTCCCGTTTCTCGTCGAAGAAGAACCAGACCCGGTTCCCGGGTACCAGCTCGTCGGTCAGGTCCGCCCGGGATAGAAGTGAGCCGACCTTGCCCTTCGGGAGCCGCGCCTCGTTCGTGAGGTACTCGCGCGCCAGGCTGTAATGGGTGTTTCCCTTGCGGACCGTGACGTACCTGTCGGGCAGCGCCCGTTCGAGCTCCAGGATCCGGCTCTGCATGTTCCGGATCAGATCCCGATCCGCGATGATGCGCCCGAGCAGGGAGCGATAGGAGATGTCCTGCTCCTCGGTGAACATCTCGTTGAGGACGTCCCGCTGCTCGTCGCTGAGGTCCCCGGTGAAGAGCTCCCCGAACTGGACTTTGCGCTCGCCCTCGCCACGCGTCTCGTTGAATTCGGCGATCGTCCGGAGCATCCGGTTGGTCGCCTGATCGAGTCGATCCTTCTGTTCCTGCAACTGCGTGAGGAGCTCCTCGCTCGTCCTGGGAGCGGGGCGGGACGCTTCCTGCTTTCGATCGAACCCGGAGCAGCCGATCGATCCGGAGGCGATGAGAACTGCGGCGAGCCCCAGAACGGCCGTCGCTGCGGCGGTGCGGACGGCGCGGCCGGGAGCCGCGTGGTGGGCGTTCATGCTCATGAGGTCCTCCTGCGGATGAACGGGGTGGCCGGTCACGATCGCCGGCCCGTCATTCTACCGTAGCGCCCGGATCCGGTCGATCGGCGGCGGTCCCGCACGGCGGGGTGCGCTCCGGCGGGGCACTGGCGCGACGGCCCGGGGAGCCCTATCATGACGCCACCGGTCCGACGGCGAGCGCGCCGGCCGATGGGGGAGGAAGGTCGATCGTGGGGGATCCGACCCGCGCGAAGGAAGCCAGCGAGGAACCATCACCCCGCCCCGGGTTCCGTGTGCGCATCGACTACACCGAGCCCGAGTTTCACCGCCGGAATCCCCGCTGTCCGGAGGCCTACACCGCCTGGTTCGACTGCGCCGGGGCGCGCGACGCGCACGAGGCCGTCGACATGGCCCTGGGCGAGTTCGACTTCTACGCCCGGTGCAGCCGCGTGGCGTGGCACCGGGTCGTCCGGGCGATCACGGTCGAGTGAGGCCGGAGCCGTCCAGCCCGAGATAGAGAGCCGTCAGGCTCACCGTGTCGACGAGACCGTGCGCCACGATGACGGCCCACAGGTTCCGCCGCGTCATGAGATAAAGCGCCCCCAGGACGAAGCCGACCGATCCCGTCACCAGGACCCCGGCGAGCCCCTGATACAGGTGAGCCGCGCCGAAGGCGGCCGCCTGCAGCGTCAGGGCGGCCAGGCGCGCCCTCGGACCGCCTCCGAACAGGCCGGCGACGCGGGTCAGGAGGTAACCGCGGAACAGGATCTCCTCGCCGAACGCGGCCACCGTCCAGGACAGCAGAAGAAGCTGCGCATAGAAGACCGCATTGCCACGCAGACCGTCGAAGATCTCGAGCCGCGGCGTCTCCCCGAGGAGCCCGTAGATGACGGGATTGATGATGACGCCGTTGACGAGGAAGACGACGAACCAGCACCCGATGCCGAGGAGGAGTGTGCGGATCCACGGGCGCGGCCGGACGAGCCCGAGCTCCCGGAAATCGAGGCCCCGCAGCCCCAGCGCGATCCGGATGACGATCACGGCCGCGAGGATGCTGAGAGGACCCAGCCAGAGGCGCCCCGTGAGCAGCGCGATCGCCATCACGGCCGCCATGGTGAGGGCGACGGCGGCCATCTCGCCGAGAACGTAGAGGGGGTGCGACCGGAGTCGTCCGTCCGGCCGGCCCGGAGCGTGATCGACCTGCCCGGGTGGAAGCGGTTCGTCTCCATCCATCGGCCCGGACACCCTACCCGCTTTACACGGCCTTGACAACGTAAACAACTTTTTACGGAAGCCGAAATGACATTGACATGGACTCACCTTATGCTTGCGCGCGATCGATCGCGGTTGGATGCAACCTCGGGACGGGCGCCGCGTACGATCCGATCGGGGGACGGGCGCATGAGCAGGAGGCCGGACAGCCTGTGGAACGACGTCGAGGCCCTGGCCCGTCTCGCCCTCACGGAACGGGGTGACGATCCCCGGCAGGACGGTGCGGCCGCAGCGGCCGACGGACTTCCCGTTCCCGACTTCCCGCCGTTCGAGAATCGATCCGAGTTCGACGTCCATTCCGCCGAATCGCCGGCGCGGATGGTCTCGGGAGACTATCTCGATGCGTTTCTTCTGGACGGGACGCGCCTCGTCTTCGTGATCGCCGACGTCTCGGGCAAGGGCGTCCCGGCGGCCTTGCTGAGAGGATTCCTCCGGTCGATGGTGCGGAACGTGTCGATCCACAGCCCCTCTCCGGGGGACACGCTGACCCGCGTCAACCGCATGCTTTACGACGCCGGACTGGGGCCGATGTACGTCACCATCTTCCTCGGATGGTACGACACGCGAACGGGGTCGCTGCGCTACGCCAACGCGGGCCATCCCCACCCCTACCGCATCGATCGCGACGGCGGGATCTCCCGATTCGGTGAGGTCACCGGGCCGATCCTGGGCATCCTCGACGTGAGACGATACGAGGACCGCGAGGAGACGCTCGGGATCGGCGAGCGGCTGCTCCTCTTCACCGACGGCGTGACCGAGGCGCATACGCCGGACGGAAGGTTTCTGGGGGACGACTGCCTGATCACGATGCTCCGCGAGCACGCCAGCGCCCCGCTCGCGGAGATGTGCGAACGCATCCTCCGGTGCGTCGACGAGTTTCGGGGAGAGGCCCGCCAGGACGACGCCACGCTCCTGACCCTGCAGCGAAACGCCTGACCCGGCGGGTCGCAGCGAGCCGCTCCGGCTCCGCTCTCTTGACCCCGGCGCCGCGCCGCGACTAGGCTCTCGCGGATGCCGACGGACC
>JBFGDZ010000152.1:0-8518 GCA_041580375.1 Candidatus Polarisedimenticolia bacterium | reverse complement strand
TCCGCGTAGATGCGGGCGCCGCGCGCGCGGGCGTGCTCGAGCTCCTCGAGCAGCAGGACATAGGCTCCCTCGCCCAGGACGAAGCCGGTGCGATCGCGGTTGAACGGGCGCGCCGCCCGTTCCGGGCGATCGTTCCATCCGGTCGCGGCGGCGCGCATGCGGCAGAAGCCCTCCATCATGCCGCGCGTGATGCACGCTTCCGCCCCCCCTGTGAGAAGCAGGGCGCGCTCGCGTCTCCGGATCGCGTGCAGCGCGTAGCCGATGGCGTCCGTGCTGCTCGTGCACCCGTTGCTCAGCACGTGCGAGGGACCGGTGAAGCCCAGGCGGATGCTCACCTCGCTGCTCACCATGCCGACCACCGAGGAGGAGATGGCGAACGGGTTGACGCGCCGGATCCCGTCACGGTAATAGGCCTCGTACTGCCGTTCGGCGAAATCGATGGCGCCCGCTCCGCTCCCCACGATGACGCCGATCCGCCGCCGGACATCCGGCTCGAGACGATCCCCGCCGAGCGCGGCGTCGGCGAGACACTCGCGCGAAGCGGCGAGCGCCATCGGGACGATCCGGCCGACCCGCTGCAGATCCTCCCGGGGAAGATGCTCCTCCGGATCGAAGCCGGGGACCTCGGCCGCCACCTGGCTCGGCAGCTCCGAAGGATCGAACAGCGAGATGCGGCGCGTCGCGCTGCGCCCCTCGCGGATTCCGGCGGCGAACGCACCGACCCCCTGGCCGAAGGGCGAAACGATCCCCAGCCCGGTGATCACGGCGCGCGCGTCCGCCCGCGGCCCGGCGCTGTCTCTCATCGGGGCGAGTCTACCATCCGATCCGGGACCGGACGAGACAGGGCCGCCGCGCGCCGCCTCACGCGGGCCGCGACGATCCCCTCCCGCGCGAGCAGCGCGTAGAACGGCAGGTATTCGATCCACCGGATCCACGGATACGGCTCCGCCTCGCGGGGGACGCCGGCGTTCAGATAAGAGAGGAGGACCAGTCCGCTCAGGCCCAGCCAGGCCGGCGACGGGAACAGGCACAGCCACGGGAGGATCCACAGCAGGTACCAGGGATGCAGCGTCGGCGACAGGAGGAGCAGCGCGCCGGTCATCACGAACAGGCCGCGTAACGGCTCCACGCGCCGCCACACCAGCGCCGCGCCGACGAGGGCCGCCGCGAGCGCGCACGCTCCGCGGGCGAGCTCCCCCGGGTGGACGAATCCGTACAGGACATCCGGCGACGCACCGCCCGGCAGCAGCCGGCTCGCGAGGGCGATGGCGCCCTTCAGCGCCGGCGCGGGATCGATGGCCTCGAGGCCGGCGCGCACCAGTCCGAAGATCGACTCATTGGCGACCCACCTGGACGCGTACTCGCGCGCTCCGCTGAGGAGGTGCGCGCCCGCGTCGCGGAACGGCCAGTAGGCGACGGCGAGGACCAGCGGGACCAGAGCGAGGACGCGCCGCCGGATCGCGCGCAGCATCGGAACGAAGAGCAGCAGAGGGAGGATCTTCACGAGCGCCCCGAGCGCCAGGGCCAGCGTGGCCCGCAGATCCCTTTCCTGTATAATCGCGCCCGCCGCGACCAGAACGCAGAGCATGCCGACCGGCTCGAGATGTCCGCTCCATGCGATCTCGATCACGGCGAGCGGATTCCAGGCGTAGATCAGGAGCCGCGACGGCGGGAGGCCCCGCCGGGCGAGGACGTGCCGCAGCGCGGCGAGGCCCAGCAGATCGGCCAGGATGAGCAGCAGCTTCAGGCCGAACCATCCCGCATCGAGGCCCGCTGCCGCCGCGAACACGGCCTGCCCGGCGGGCGGGTAGATGGTCCGGATCGAGCGGTGATCGAGCCGCTCATACGACTCGTCCCGCAGGTGGCGGAGGGCGTCGGCCTCGGGGGGGTGAAGAAAGGGGTTCTCGCCCGACAGGACGACGCGCCCGTCCCACAGATAGCGCTCGATGTCGTTGCTGAGGACCGGAGGAGCGAACAGCAGGACGGCCCTGAACAGGATCGCGAGCCCCACGATGATCCGCGGGACCGCCCGATCCGGCGGGCCTCCGGCTCTCAGAACCGTCCGGACCGCGGCGCCGTACGCGGCGAACAGAGCGGCGGCGGGAATGAGGAGGCCCGCGCCGGGGCCCCCGGCGGCCGTCCACGGCAGGAGGGCGAAGCCGGCGGCCATGAGGCCCCCGCACAGCGCCAGCATGCGCCCCGGAGATGACCGCGCCCCATGTCGCCCGTCGAGATCCTGATCGTCGCCGCCTATCTGACCACGCTCGGGGTTCTGGCCGCCTACGGTTGCCACCGGCTCCATCTCCTTCTGCTGCTCCGACGGCACGGTGCCCGCGTCGCGGCGCCCGCGGGCCGTCTCGACCCGCTGCCCCGGGTCACCGTGCAGCTCCCCATCTACAACGAGATGTACGTGGTGGATCGGCTCATCCGCGCCTCCTGCGCGCTGGACTATCCCGCCGGCCTCCTGGAGATCCAGGTGCTGGACGACTCCACCGACGAGACCTCGCGCATCGCCGCGGCGACGGTTGCGGAGATGCGGGATCGCGGCATCGACATCGTGCACCTTCGGCGGGGCGCGCGGCAAGGATACAAGGCGGGCGCCCTCGACCACGGGCTGCGCCGGGCCCGCGGCGAGCTCGTCGCGGTCTTCGACGCGGACTTCCTCCCGCCACCGGCATTCCTCGCCGATCTGGTCCACCACTTCGCGCACCCGCGGGTCGGGATGGTCCAGGCGCGCTGGGAGCATCTCAATCGCGACTATTCCCTGCTCACGAACCTCGAATCGATCCTCCTCGACGGCCATTTCGTCATCGAGCACGGCGCGCGCCACGCCGCGGGGTGCTTCTTCAACTTCAACGGTACGGCCGGCCTCTGGCGCCGCGCCTGCATCGAATCGGCCGGCGGGTGGCGATCGGACACGTTGACCGAGGACCTCGATCTCTCGTACCGCGCGCAGCTGAAGGGCTGGCAATTCGTCTTCGCGCCGGAGGTCGTCGCACCGGCGGAGCTGCCGGCCGACATCCGCGGCCTGAAGTCGCAGCAGCGCCGGTGGGCGCGCGGTTCGATCGAGACCGCGATCCGGATCCTCCCGGGACTCCTGAAGGCGCGCATCCCCGCTTCCGTCAAGATGGAGGGCCTCATCCATCTCACCAACAACTCGTCCTACGTGCTCATGGTGCTGCTGGCGGCTCTGATCGTGCCCTCCCTGATCATCCGTCATGGCGCAGGGCCTCTGGCGCTGCTGATGGTCGATCTGCCGCTCTTCATCGCCTCGACCGTGTCGGTCTCCGCCTTCTATCTGCGCTCCCAGTCCGCGCTGGGCCGCTCGCGCCGCTCGACGTGTCTCCTTCTCCCGCCTCTTCTGGCGCTCGGCATCGGGCTGTCGCTGAACAACGCCGTCGGCGTGGTGGCGGCGCTGACGGGGCGCCGCGGCGAGTTCGTCCGCACGCCCAAGCACGACCTGCGAGGCCGGCGCGGTGCATGGCGCGGCTCGCGCTATGCGGCGCGGCGCGGCGTGCTGGCGGCGTCGGTCGAGACCCTGTGCGGGCTGTACTTCGCCGGCGCGGCGCTCCACGCGCTCGAACGGGGACACCTCGCATCTCTGCCGTTCCTGCTCCTCTTCATGACCGGATTCCTGGGCATCGGAGTTCCCGGCCTGCTCGGGATCGTGCGCGACCGGCCGGCCCGATCCACCGCCCCGCGGCCGAGAAAGGCCTTGACCGGGGCCCCAGCGCGCCGTACCTGAATCCCATCAAATCGGCACAGGATGCGCGTTTCGGCCGGACGGTCCCATGCCGGTGCACCGCCGTCCGTCACCGGCATCGCCCGGGAGGCAGGGGTGCGCTCATATCGGAGGAGAAGGATCGGGACGGGGCCGGCGCTCATGCTGATCCTCGCCCTGTCGTCGCCGGGATTCCGGCTCTCCGCCCGGGCCGCCGCGCCTCAGGCGCTTTCGCCGGCCTCCTGCGCCCTGGAGCTGTCCGGATTTGACTCCGACGGCCGGATCCGACTGCAGACGACGGCCTACGCGATGGATCGCGCCGGCGATGCTCTCGCCGGCCTGAGCGCCCTGGGAGCCGCTTCGCCCCACCTGGATCGATTGACCCTCGGGGCGGATCCCGATCTGCGGGGGCCGGATCTCGGGCAGCTGTCGCTGGCCGTGACCGCCGTCGTGGGGATCGATGCCGGCGCGAACCTCGTCCGGCTGCGCGCGCCCGGGCTTCCGGCCTGTCACGCGCCGGTGGCGGCCGCTTCGGGCACCCGGTTCACGGGGCTTCGGGATCGGAACGGTTACCGCTCCCGCCTGTTCGACATCCGGCTCGAGCGAATCATGCCGATCCCGGAGGAAGGCCCGCTCCTGCTCCTGAGGGTGGAGGACGGTGCGGGCGCGGAGAGTGGATTCGTGTTCGACGCGGAGGGCCGGTTGGTGGGCAGCATCCTCGCCCGGGGTCCGCACGCCGACCCCGCTCTCGCCTGCGCGCGGCCGATTCGGGCCAACCTGTTTGAGACGGAGGTCGTGGGGACCGATTTGGTCTCACGGCTGGCGATTGCTCGAAGAAATCCCTCCGAGAGCGAGTCGCCGCTCCACGCCATCGCCGCTGCGCTCGTGCTCACCCGGCCGGACCAGGCGGATCGTGCGATCGCCCTCCTGGACCGGGCCGCCGCCCTTGCCGGAGAGTTCCCGGCGCTGTTGCTCGAGCGTGGAGTGCGCCGGTTCCAGCTCGGCCGCACCGACTCCGCCGTCTCCGACTTCCGGGAGGCCGCGCGTCTCGGGCCGGATCTGTATCTCGCGCACTACAACCTGGGCATCGCGCTCGGATCCATCGGGCGGTACGAGGAAGCGGCCGGCTCGTTCGAGCGGGCCCACGGCGTCGATCCGGAGCAGCCACGCGCCCTCTACCACCTGGCGCTCGCTCACCAGGCGGCCCTCCGGCCGGATCTGGCCCGGCGGGATCACGCCCTCCTCGAAGAGCGCGATCCGGACCTGGCCCTCGAGCTGCGAACCCTCCTCGGATTCTGACGCCCCCGCCCGCACTCCTGATCGAGGCATGGTGCCGGGCCACGGATCTCCATATTACAAAACTGTAAATTGAATCCTGATTTATTTCGAGATTCCTTGCCAGATTATCGCGATTACATATATTCCATTCCGGCTCAGAGATCGGATCGAATCCCCGCGGGTCCAAGGTTCGGTGCGGCCGCGGGGACGGCTCGCATCCGGGGTGCGGGAACGCCATGCACCCCCGGTCAACCGGAGGCAGCGGACGCCGATGAATCGCCGAGCGAAACTGTTCGCATTACTCCTCATCGCCTGGATCGCTGCAATCGGCGCCGCTCGTGCCCAGGAGCTGACCTCCGGAACGATCTCCGGCCAGGTGGTCGACCCCGCGGGAAACCCGATCGCCGGAGCCATGGTGATCGCGACGTCCCCGTTCGGATCGCGCTCGACCCAGACCGGGGTCGGTGGCTTCTTCATACTCCCCTTCCTGCGGCCCGCCTCCTACTCCATCCGCGTGGAGGCCAGTGGCGGGTTCAACACCATCATCCAGAACGATGTGCGCGTCGGCCTGAACGGCCGCACGACGCTGGCGTTCACGCTGGAGCCCGGCGTGAGGGAATCGATCACGGTTTCGGCCGCCACGCCGCTCGTTGACGTGAAATCGACCTCGTCGGGCAGCAACATCCGCTACTCCGACTTCGCGGACACGGTCCCGATCGGCCGATCGTTCACCGACACCTTCGCGCTCGGCCCGGGCGTCGTGAGCGGCCAGGGGTCCGGACCGGGGAACGTCTCGATCGGAGGCGCCTCCGGACTGGAGAACACCTACCTCATCGACGGGGTCAACATCACGAATACGGGCTACGGCGGCATCGGCTCGTACAACATCGTCTACGGCTCCCTCGGCACCGGCGTGACCAGCGAGTTCCTGGACGAGGTGCAGGTGAAGACGGGGGGCTTCGAGGCCGAGTTCGGACAGGCTCTCGGCGGGATCGTCAACACCATCGTCAAGTCCGGAACCAACGAGATGCAGGGAAGCGTCGCCTGGTACTCGAGCCCCGCCGGGCTGCGATCGTCGGGTCGACAGGTGAGCCTCGACACCGGTTTCGCCAACCTCACCGACGAGAGAGTCAACGACTTCGCCCTCTCGCTCGGCGGACCGTTCGTCAAGGACAAACTGTTCTACTTCTTCGCCTACAACCCGGTGCTCCGCACCCGCACCGTGCGGGCGCAATCGATCGCGGATCCCGCGTTCGTGGCGGACAGCGCGGGCCTGCCCGCCTTCGACGAGTCGATGGCCGACGGCTTCTCCGCGCCCAATTCTCTGGCGTTTCCCTCCGCGGGGCGGGGTCTCGAGGCCACCCGGCGCGCCCACAACTACGCCGCCAAGCTGACGTGGCAGGCCTCCGAACGTCACCAGGTCGAGCTGACGTTGTTCGGCGATCCGGCACGCGGCGGCCGGGGCCCCCAGAGGGACATCAGCGGTGCGGTGGGACAGGCCCTGAACCAGCAGTTCGACATCAACGGCGGCGCGAGCGACATCCGCTTCGGCTCGCACAATCAGTCGCTGAAGTGGAACGCTGTCTTCACGCCGCGGTTCTTCATGGAGGCGCAGATCGCCCGCCACGACGGCACGTTCCGCGAGAGCTCCGCGCTGAACGAGTGGCAGTACACCGACCTGCGCAACAGCCTGGAGTTTCTCCGGGGCGCCGACAGCTACGATCCGGGCGGCGGTCCCGTGCCGCTGACGATCACGCCCGTGACCACGGGCCGTGGAGGCATCGGATTCATCTCGAACCAGGACGAGGAGAACATCTCGTATCAGCTGAAGTTCACCAATGTCCTGGGCCGGCACGAGCTGAAGTACGGCGTGCAGTTCGACGACATCACCTATCGCGACAACGCCACGTACACGGGCCCGTCCGCCGACATCGGGCTGCCGATCTCGTTCACCGGGACGACCGATCCCGTGGACGACAACGGCGACGGCTTCCAGGACCTGATCGCGGCGCCGAGCAACGGCGGCGTGCTCATTAACGTCTCCAACAATGTCGGCACCCCCTCGCTCGCCTACGACGGGGCGAACCGGTTCCAGGTGACGCGGGCGAGCATCGGTCCGCGACCGGAGGCCACCACGGCCGAGGAACTGAACTTCTTCGTGCAGGACTCGTGGTCGGTCCACCCGCGCGTCACCATCAAGGCGGGGGTGCGCTGGACCCGGGAGGAGGTGACGGGGGCCGGCACGTTCACCCTGCCGTTCGGCACCGAGCAGGTCGTGGATCCCTTCTTCGGCACGACGAGCCGGATCTTCACCTGCACGCCCGACGGCAGCGGCGGATGCCTGGAGAGCACGACCTTCTCACCCAGCGGCTACACGTTCGAGGACAACTGGGCGCCGCGCCTCGGCGTCTCCTGGGACTTACTGGGCAATGGTCGCAGCCGCCTGTATGCGAACTGGGGCCGCTACTTTCAGCGCGTCCCGAACATCCTGGCGATCAGGGCGTTCAGCAACGACATCACGGTGGCTTTCCGCGAGTTCAACGACCGCGACCTGACGAGCCCGCGCTACCTGCCGTTCTCCGTGCCCTGCGTCGACAGCGCCGGCGCCGGAGCGCCCGCGTGCTCGCCATCTTTCCCCGCGTTCGTCCAGGGCGTCGATCAGACCTCGGTCGTGCCGGGCACGAAGCTCCCCTACGAGGACGAGCTGTCGGCCGGTTTCGCGTTCGAGGTCGGGCCGGATGCGGCCGTTGAAGTGCGCACGATCTTCCGGACGCAGGGGCGGGTCCTCGAGGACGTGCAGCTGAACGCCGTGGAGCAGATCCTGAACTTCTACTACGGATACACCTACGGCTACCCGTACGATCCCTTCGGCGGCAGCCTGACGCCCGGGAGCGAGATGAGCACGACCTTCCCCGCGGCTCCGTTCGGCTCCTCGTTCATGGCCAACCCGGGCACGAGCGCCGTGCCGTCCGGCGGCCTGTTCGATCTCCCGAAGGGCGAGCGCGAGTACAAGGCGCTCGAGGTGATCTACACGAAGCGCTTCTCCAACAACTGGTCGCTGTTCGCCAACTATCGCTTCTCGCGGCTGAAGGGGAACTACGAGGGGCTGTTCCGCAACGACAACGGTCAGAGCGACGCGAATTTCAGCTCGCTGTACGACTTCCCCGAGTCGCCCCTGACGTCCGGGCAGTTCACCCGGGGCGTCCTGCCGACCGATTCCACCCACGTCCTGAACGTCTATCCCTCGTACACCTTCCCCATGAGCGGCCTGAGGGTCGGGGCCCGGTTCTCCTGGGCATCGGGCGTGCCCCGCACCTCCCTGCTGGCCCATCCGATCTACCGCAATGCGGGGGAGATCCCGGGGATCAATCCGGTCTACGGCTACTGGGCGGACACCGGCGGCGTCTTCAACCCGGCGGATTTCCGCCTGCGGCGCACGTCGGACATCAGCAGCGCGCTGAGCGATCCCGAAGCGGTCAGCGGCGGCGTCTTCCTCGTCGACTACGACCCGGTCGAGCG
>JBFGDZ010000151.1:0-8637 GCA_041580375.1 Candidatus Polarisedimenticolia bacterium | reverse complement strand
GCGTGCGCCCGGCCCGGCTGCTGAAGGCGTTCGACGTGTGCGGCGAGATGTACCGGACGTTCGGTCCGCTGATGGAACGGTACGACGTCTTCATCTGCCCCTGCGCCACGACGACGCGCGTGAAGGCCGACTTCAACCACCTGCGCGACAGCATCCTCATCAACGGCCGCGAGGTCGAGCCGGAGCTGGGCGTGGCCCTGACTCACCCGTTCAACATGCTCAGCCGCTGCCCCGTCCTGGCGGTCCCCTCCGGCATGGCGGAGAACGGCGTGCCGACCGGCATCCAGATCGTGGGGCGCACCTTCGACGACGCGACCGTCTTCCGCGCCGGCGCAGCGCTGGAGACGGCCCGGCCGCTCTTCGCCGATGCCGCGACGCGGCCGGCGCTCGGAAAGATTTGAGCGGGCGGGATCCGCGCCGCAGCGGTCGGCCGCGGATCACATCGCCAGTTTGTTGGAGGCGTCGAGTGCGGCGACCTTGTAGCACTCGGCCAGGGTGGGGTAGTTGAAGACCGTCTCGAGGAAATAATCGAGGCCGCCACCCAGGCGCATGACGGCCTGGCCGATGTGGAGCAGCTCGGTGGCGCCAGTGCCGATGATATGAACGCCCAGGAGCCGCCTGTCCTCGCGGTGGAACAGCATCTTGAACAGTCCGCTGTCGTCCCCGAGGATTTGCCCGCGCGCGATCTCGCGGTAGCGGGCGATGCCGATCTCGTACGGGATCTTCTTCTCCGTCAGATCCTTTTCCGTCGCGCCGACCATCGAGATCTCCGGGATGGCGTAGATCCCGATCGGGTGGTGCTCGGGCACGGCGGCCGCCTTCACGCCGAAGGCGCGGCACGCCGCGAGCCGTCCCTGCTCGCTGGAGGTGGCTGCGAGGCTCGGGTAGCCGATGACGTCCCCGGCCGCGAAGATGTGCGGCACGGCGGTCCGGAACGAATCGTCCACCTTCAGCCTGCCGCGCCCGTCGGCTTCGAGGCCCGCTTTCGGAAGATCCAGCGCATCGGTCGATCCGATTCGGCCGACGGAGAACAGGACGAGATCCGCGACGATCCGCTTGCCGGACTCGAGCAGCAGCACCGCCCGGCGCATCGGCTTCTCCTCGACCGCAATCGTTTTCACCGCCTCGCCGAGCCGGAAGGTCACGTCCCGGTCCCGCATCTGGTGGATCAGATCGTCGACGATCTCGCGGTCAAGGAACTCCAGCGGGCGATCCTGCCGATCGACGACCGTCACCTCGGTGCCGAGCGCCGCGAACATCGAGGCGTACTCGATGCCGATGACGCCGCCTCCGACGACCGCCATGTTGCGCGGCACCTGCTGCAACTGGATGATCTGATCGCTCGTCATGATCGTCCGGCCGTCGGCCGGGACCCCGGGCGGCGGCGCCGGTCGCGTGCCGACCGCGATGAGGATGTTGGCCGCCCTCAGATCGGTCGCGCCGTCGTCCCCCTTCACCCGCAGCGTGTGGGGATCCAGGAACGAGGCCTCGCCTGCATGGAGTCGCACGCCGTTGCGCGAGAGCTGATCTTCGACCACCGCCGCCTCGCGCTTCACGACCTCCTGCACCCATTGGAGAAGATCGGCTCCCGCCGGAGGCGGCGCCCGCCTGGCGGCCGCCCCGCCCTCGGCCCGCCGTCCGGCGAGCGCATGGCGCAGGACCGCCTCACGGAAGGTCTTGCTCGGGATCGTTCCCGTCTCGATGCAGACGCCTCCGACGACGCGTCGCTTCTCGACGACCGCCGCGCGCCTGCCGAGCTTGGCCGCCTGCACGGCCGCCCGCTGTCCGGCCGGCCCGCTGCCGATGCAGACGAGGTCGTATTCATGCTTCATCGGCCTGCCCCTCGATGGCGATCCTTCCCGGTGAGCGTTCATCATAGCCGATTCCCCTCGCGTGCGGGCTCGCCGGCCGGATCGACGCGGTCCGGGGGTAGGATCGCGCGTGGCCCCGTCACGGGAGTCGATGCGTGGCGCGGCCCTCGAGGGAGGTGAACCATGGCGAGTCCGCTGCGAAAACCCGGCGCCATTCTCGCGATGATCGCGGGCGCGCTGGTCCTGATCCTGATCCTCCAGAACACGGAGGTCGTGAGCGTGCGGCTGCTGTTCTGGGAGTTCAGCATGTCGCGCGTGCTGCTCATCCTGCTGACGGCGGCGGCCGGCTTCATCGCGGGGTACGCCGTCGCGCTGATGCGATCCCGCTCGAGGTCCTGACCGGAGCCCCGCCGCGCGCGCCCCCGCCCGCGGGCGGACATCCGCTCTCGCCCCGCCGGCCGGGTGGTGCTAAACTCCCGGGCCTCCGCCGGCCCGGAGACGGCGCCTCGACAGGGCCGGACCCGGCGGGAGGAGGACGCCCCGTGGCGATGCAGGTGCGGCTGAGCCGCGAGATGCGGCTCATCGACAGCACGATGATCGGGGTCGGCGCCATGATCGGCGCCGGCATCTTCGTCCTCACCGGCCTCGCGGCGGGCGTCGCCGGCCCGGCGCTCCTGCTCGTCTTCCTGCTCAACGGCATCGTCGCGCTCCTCACCGCCATGGCCTACGCCGAGCTGGGCAGCGCCTTCCCCAGCGCCGGCGGCGGGTACGTCTGGGTCAAGTCGGCCCTCCCCGATCCGAACGGTTTCCTCAGCGGCTGGATGTCCTGGTTCGCCCAAGCGGTCGCCTGCTCGCTCTACTCGCTCGGATTCGGCGCCTACTTCGCGCTGATGCTCCGCTCGTTCGGCGTGCCCGAGGCGGCGTCGGGATTCATGACGCTCGACAAGTGGTTCGCCGTGATCGTCTGCGTCCTCTTCTCGTTCATCAACTTCCGCGGCGCCTCCGAGACCGTCAAGGCCGGCAACGTCGTGACGGTCGGCAAGGTCCTGATCATCGGCGCGTTCGTGGCGATGGGGCTGTGGGTCATGTTCGGGAAGACGGAGTGGATCGCGTCGTTCGATCCGTTCATGCCGCAGGGGTGGGGCGGCGTGTTCGCGGCGATGGGGCTGACCTTCATCGCCTTCGAGGGGTACGAGATCATCGCGCAGACCAGCGAGGAGGTCGAGAATCCCAAGCGCAACGTCCCCCGCGCCGTCTTCCTATCGCTCCTCATCGTCGTGCCGATCTACCTGCTGGTGGCGCTGGTCGCCGTCGGCGCCGTGACGGCGCCCGCCGGCATGGGGGTGACGGAGTACCTGGGCAGCGAGAAGGAGACCGCTCTCGTGACGGCGGCGGGACAGTTCGTCCGCGGCGGCGGGATCGTGATCCTGTTCGGCGGCCTGCTGTCGACGCTGTCGGCGCTCAATGCCACCATCTATTCCACGTCCCGCGTCGCGTTCGCCATGGCGCGCGACGCGAACCTGCCGAAGGTCCTCGGGCGCGTGCACGCGAAGCGCGCCACCCCCCACTGGGCGATCCTCTGCTCGACGGCGCTCATCGTCACGATGGCGGTCACGCTGCCGATCGAGGACGTCGCCGCGGCCGCGGACATCATGTTCCTGCTCCTCTTCGTGCAGGTGAACATCGCCGCCATCCGGCTGCGCAGAACGCGGCCCGAGGTCGAGCGCGGGTTCCGCATCCCCCTCATGCCGCTCATCCCGATCCTGGCCATCGGCACGATGCTCTTCCTCGCCGTGTTCCTCTTCACGCACTATCCGATGGCGTGGGTCGCGGCGGGCGGCTGGATCGTCGCGGGAGCGTTCGTCTACTACGGTTACAGCCGCAAGCGCGAGGCCGCCTCGATCGAGCGCGAGGAATGGATGGAGCGGATCGAGCGCAAGGAGTACCGCGTCCTCGTCGCCCTGTCCGCCCCGCGGCAGATGAAGTCGCTCATGGAGGTGGGCTGCGCCATCGCCCGGCGGCACAGCGGCGAGCTGGTGGTCATGGGAGTCGCCGAGGTCCCCGGGGGCGAGACGCTTCTCGCCGGGCGCCGCATGGTCCGCCAGATCGAGCCGCTCCTGGGCGAGGCGGTGAAGTACGCCTCCGAGCAGAATGTGCCCGCGCACGCCGTCGTCAAGATCGCCCGGCGCGTGAGCCACGGGATCGTCGAGACCGCCCGCGAGGAGGAGTGCAACTTTCTCGTGCTCGGCCAGCCGCGGCCGCAGTCGATCCTGGAGCGTCTCGTCGCCTCGGTCGTCGAGCGGGTCGTCATGGGGGCGCCCTGCCAGGTCGGCGTCGTGTACGGCTCCGTCGACGGCGAGCGGATCCAGCGGATCGTCGTGCCGGTCACGAAGGGCGCCCACTCGGAGCTGGCCGCCGAGCTGGCGCCCGCCTTCGCGGAGCGTTACGGCGCCCCGCTGCGCGCCATCACGCTGATCGAGTGGTGGACCGAGCCGGCGGAGCGCGACAGGCAGGTCGCCGAGGCGCGCGAGACGCTGAAGGCCGCCGGACTCGACGTCGAGCTGGAGGTGCTGCGCCGCCGCGAGGTGGCCCGGGGCATGGTGCAAACGCTGCAGAAGGGCGACCTGGCCGTCATGGGCGGCCCGAGCGCGGGCGCCGTGGCCACGCTGCTCGTCGACTCGATCCCCGAGATCATCGGCAACGTCGGGCGCAATCCCATCGTCGTCGTGCGCGACGTCGAGGAACGGCGGGCGCAGCGATTCGAACGCGTCTTCTTCAGCAGGAGCTAGACGGACCATGCCACAGCAAGAACCGGGCGCCCTGGCGGAATTCGGCGAGCGCTTCGCCGACTACCTCCCCTCTCTCGCGGCGGGCCTGTTCGTCCTGGCCCTCGGCATTCTCGTCGGCTGGGTCGCCAAGCGCGCCGTCGTCCGCATCCTGACCTGGCTGCGGCTCGATCGCCTGGGGCGGGCCGTCGGCTGGCGCGCCGCCTTCCGCAAGGGGGACATCCGGGAGGGGCTCTACAACGTCGCGGGCACCGTCGCGATGGTCCTCATCGTGCTGGTCTTCCTCGAGAACTCGGTGGAGATCCTGGGACTCAAGGTCCTCTCGGACCTCCTGGCCCGTCTCGTCTTCTACCTGCCGAACATGGGACTCGTCGCCCTCATCGTCGCCATCGGCGTCCTGCTGTCCAACCTGCTCGCGGACCGCGTGCAGGACGCCCTCGAGGACGAGGAGTTCGCCCGCGCCCGGCTCGTCAGCCGGCTCCTGAAGGGCTCTCTCCTGTTCGTCGTCGGCGCCCTGGCGCTCTGGCAGCTGAACTTCGCGCGCCAGATCGTCCTGTCGGGATTTCTGATCGCGTTCGGCGCCATGGGCGCGGCGTTCGCCCTGGCCGTCGGCCTCGGTGCCCACCGCGCCATCCAGAAGGGCGTCGAAGCGCTGTTCGAGAAACGGAAGAACGATTAGAGACCGTTCGCGGATCGGCACAACTCCCGGTTGACTTTCTAGGCCTTCCTGGGCTCAGATCCCTCTCCACCAGCTTTCGATCTCCGGCCAACGGGGGCGCGGCCCCCGTGGACCGGAACGAGGAGGGATCGATGAGACACTCATACGCGAGCATCGTCATTCTGGCGGTCGCAATTCCGCTGATCGCGGCCTCGGGAGCGGGCCTGGCGGGCACGGACGCCCCCAAAGGCCCGGACTGGAAGATGAGCGCCACCGTCATCGAGGCATGCTCCTGCCCGATGTTCTGTCAGTGCTACTTCAACCCGAAGCCGGCTGCGCACGCTCAGGGCGGGCACGGCGGTCACGGCGGCCATGGCGAGAGCCGGCATTTCTGCCGATTCAACAACGTCTATCGCGTTGACGCCGGTCGCTACGGCGACGTGCCGCTCGACGGGGCCAAGTTCTGGATCTCGGGCGATCTCGGGGGCGACTTCTCCCAGGGCAAGATGGACTGGGCCGTCGTGACCTTCGACCGGGCCACGAGCAAGGCGCAGCGCGAGGCGATCCAGGCCATCGTGGCGCGGCTCTTCCCCGTTCACTGGAATTCGCTGTCCACCGCGGAAGGGGATATCACCTGGAAGGCCTCCGGCGGCACGGCGCAGGCGCTCCTCGACGACGGAAAGACGGCCGAGGTGAAGCTGACGACCAGTCAGCTCAATCGCAACAAAGCCGCCGAGCCGGTCGTGTTGCACAACGTCAGATACTGGGGAGCCGCCGCCAACGACGGTTTCATCTTGATGCCGAACGAGGTCGTGGCCTACAGGGTGGGCGACAGGGCGTTCGAGTACAGGGGAACGAACGGCTTCATGTTGACGCTGCACGCCGACTCGAAGACCTCACCTCCCGCTCCCGCGGCCGGATCGCGTTAGAAGCGATCCGCCTCCGGACCGCTCAGCGCAGCGAGATGATCTTGTCCCTGCGCGCCTGGCGGTAGGCCTGCCAGGCGGGGATGCCGTTGACGCCGCCCCCCGCGTGCGTGGCGCAGGAGCCGTGATACAGGCCGCGGATCGGGGTGCGGTAGTCGGCGTAGCCCGGGGCCGGGCGCATGTGGAACAGCTGATCCACGGAGAGCTCTCCGTGGAAGATGTTCCCGCCGATCAGGCCGAGGTCCTTCTCCATGTCGTAGGGGCCGATCACCTGGCGGTCGATGACGGCGCTCTTGAAGTTCGGCGCGATCTGCGTGTACATGTCGATGGCGCGGTCGGCGTAGGCCTCGAGCTCCTCGCGGTGCGGCTCCTTGTTCCAGTCGTCCGGCACCCACTGCGAGAACATCGAGAAGACGTGGATCCCCTTCGGCGCCAGCGTCGTGTCGAGCGACGTCGGGATCGTGCCGTCCACGAACGGGGCCGTCGCTCCCTTGCGCTCGATGTGCGCGTCCTGGAAGGCTCGCTCGGCGTACTGCGGCGAGAAGCAGAGCTCGACCGAACCGGTGTGGTGCTCCTGCAGCTTGGTCCCGGGGTCGGCCTTGAAGCTCGGCAGCTCCGACAGCGCCACGTTGATCTTGACGACGCCGGATCGGGTCTTCCAGCGCTCGATGTCGAGGACGAAATCCTCCGGGAGCTGGGCGCGGTCGATCAGCTTCAGGAACGCGATCTGGGGGTGGATGGTCGTCATCACCATCGGCGCGTGCAGCTCCTCGCCGCTCTTGAGCGCCACGCCGGTGACGCGGCCGTTTTTCACCAGGATCTTCGCCACCGGCGCGCCGGTCCGCACCTGGCAGCCGAAGTTCTCCGCGGCGCGGCGGATCGAGTCGGACACGGCTCCCATGCCCCCTTCCTGGAAGCCCCAGGAGCCGAGGTGGCCGTCGCCGACGTCGCCGATCGAGTGGTGCAGCATGACGTAGGCTGTGCCCGGCTCGTCCGGTCCCGCCCAGGTGCCGATGACGCCGTTGACGGCGAGCATCCCCTTGACGGCGTCCGACTCGAACCACTGATCGAGCAGGTCGGTCACGCTCATGCTGAACAGCCGCGTCACGTCGGCCACCCCGCGCACGCCGAGGCGGCGGACCTTCCACGCCGTGCGCGCCTGCTGCAGCAGGTCGCCGGGCGCCATCGAGCCGACCCGGGGCGGCACCTGCAGGAGCAGCGGTCCGAGGACGTCCGCCACCCCCTTCAGCCAGTCCCCCCACCTGGGCATCGTGTCGGCGTCCTTCTTCGAGAACTGTGCGATCGAGTCGTAGCTGCGTTTCGCGTCGTCGGCGAAGATCTTGATGGCGCGGCCGTCCGGGTAGGCCTGGTAGTAGGGGCCGAACGGAGTGACGTTGTAGCCGAAGTCCTTCAGCTTCAGCTCGCGGATGATCGTCGGGGGCATGAGGGACATGACGTACGAGTAGGTCGTGACCTTGATCTCGGGATGGTCCGGGAACGGCGCGCTCGTGTCGGCGGCGCCTCCGACCTTGTCGCGCGCCTCCAGCACCACGGTGCGCGCGCCGCCGCGCGCGCAGTACGCCCCGCCAACGAGGCCGTTGTGCCCTCCCCCGATGATGATCGCGTCATAGCCGTTGTTGGTCGCCATCGTCTCTTCTCCTTGCACGGGTCCGCCTGCGCGCGAACTTGTCTGTGGAGTCAGGGGTTAATTATCCACGGTCCGCGGGGCCCGCGCGCATTCTTTTCTGCGAAGCGGGGCCGGCGCTGTCCCATGATGCGCAACGGCGTCCGGGCGCCGCCCCGGCCGCCCGGGACAGAGTTCCGGCCCGCCGGATAGAATCGACTTCCCCCCGCTCGAGGAGGCCCGATGCCGAGCCGATCCGATCGCGATCTCGGAATGGACCGCCGTATCACGCGCCGCGATTTCATCAACGGCGTCTCGGTCGCCGTGACCGGATCGCTCGTCGGCGCGGGGTGGCTCGCCTGCCCCGGGCCGGCCCCTCTCGCGCCGGAGAAGGACCCCTCCTACTATCCCCCGGCCCTGACGGGCCTGCGGGGCAGTCACGCCGGATCGTTCGAGGATGCGCACCGGCTGTGGGAGGGGCCCTCGTTCGATGTCGCCTCCGCCGCCGGCACGGGGGAGACGTTCGATCTGATCGTCGTGGGGGGCGGGATCAGCGGCCTCGCGGCGGCGCACTTCTTCCGGCGCGAGGCGGGCCCCCGGGCCCGCGTCCTCGTCCTGGACAATCACGACGATTTCGGCGGGCACGCGAAGCGCAACGAGTTTCAATCCGGCGGCCGGCTGCGCATCGGCTACGGCGGCACGCAGTCGATCGACGGGCCGTCCTCGTTCAGCCCGGAGTCGCGCCGCCTGCTGGCCGATCTCGGGATCGACACCAGGCGCTTCGACACGGCGTTCGACCGCGATCTGTACCGATCGCTCGGCCTCGGCTGGG
>JBFGDZ010000150.1:0-8655 GCA_041580375.1 Candidatus Polarisedimenticolia bacterium | reverse complement strand
TGGTGCGCGCTTCGGTCGACCGCAGCCGCATTCAGCTCGGAGATCGCCTCACCCTGACGATCGAGATCGAAGGGGGCTCTTCCGATCGTGCGTCGCCCCCCGATCTGTCCCGCATCGAGGATTTCGACATCGTCCAGGGCCCGTCGGTTTCGAGCCGTTTCCAGTGGATCAACGGCCGTAGCACCGCCTCGAAGAGTTTCCGATACGCACTGCGGCCCCGGAGGATCGGCCGCCTGCGCATTCCCCCGATCGGCCTGCTCGTGGCCGGCAGGACCTACTCCACGCGGGCCCTGGCCGTGGAGGTGGTGCACGGAGGAACGCGCGGCGGGCCGGTGCCCGCTCCGGCGCCCGTTCCCCGGGGGCCGGGACCCGACCGGCGCTCCGTCGAGGGTGGCGCCGGCGCGGAGGGAGACGTCCGGGTCCGGGCGCAGGTCGACGCGCGCGAGGTGTACGTCGGGCAGCAGGTGACCCTGTCGATCCTGATGGACATCCAGCCCGACCTGCTCGGGGTTTCGATGCAGGATTCCCCGTCGTTCCCCGGTTTCTGGACCGAGGAGATCAGGCTGCCCGACAACTACGACGCGCGTCGGGTTCAGGTGGGCGGAGTGCCCACCGTCCGGTATACGCTCATGAAGCGGGCGCTGTTTCCCACCCGCCCCGGACAGCTGACGATTCCCGGAGTGACGTATCAGATCCAGATCCGGCGGCGCTCCTCCGATCCGGTGCAGTCGTTCTTCTTCTCTCCGATCGACACGCTGACCCGCAGCACCCAGCCCGTCACGATTCAGGTGAAGCCGCTGCCGGAGGAGAAGAAGCCCCCCGACTTCACGGGAGCCGTGGGCGATTTCGCCCTCTCGGTGCTCGCCGATCGGACCGAGTCCCTGGTCAACGACGCCATCGGTCTCAAGGTGCGCGTGGCAGGAGAAGGTAATCTGAACGCGGTGACCGGCCCTTCATTGCCCGATCTGCCCGAGTTCAAGCAGTACGCGCCGAAGGTGACGTCGGCGTCGAACGTGCGCCGCGATCGTCTCCGCGGGGAAAAGGTGTGGGACTACGTTCTCATCCCGATGGCCCCGGGCGAGCAGACCATACCGCCCGTGCGATTCTCGTTCTTCGATCCGAGGGCTGGCGAATACAGGACCGTCTGGAGCGGCCCGATCGCGATCCAGGTGGCGCGCGGGGAGGGAGAGGGCGGCTCCCCGTACGGAGCGGTGGCCCAGAAGGACGTGCGGCGTCTGCGCGACGACATCCACTACATCAAGCTGGCTCCGGCGGGCCTCCAGGATCGCTCGAGGCCGTTCTACCGCAGCTCCTGGTTCGTGGCGCTGCTCTTGATGCCGGTGGCCGCCGATCTGGGCATCCTCGCCTTCGCCCTCCGGCGGGAGCGGAGCCGGAGCGATACGCGCACGCGGCGCGAGCGCCGCGCGCGCCGCTCGGCGCGCCGCAGGCTCAAGGAGGCGCGCCGGTCGATGAACCCGGGCTCCTCCCGCGCGTTCTACGCCTCGGTGGCCCTGGCGCTCACGGAGTACGTGGCCGACAAGTTCGATACGTCCGCGGCGGGCCTGACGCATCAGCAGATCGAGGAGCTCCTGGCCGGGCGCGGCGTGCCGGATCATCTGCGGCGCACCTACCACCGGTGCCTCGAGGCCTGCGACTACGCGCGATTCGCCCCCGCCTCCGCCGACCCGTCCCACATGACGCGTGCGATCAAGAGCGCCGAGGAGACGATTGTCGCCCTCGAGAGAGCGCTGGCCGCATGAGGGTGGGCCGTCCCGCGCTCGGTCTGGCCCTCGCCGCCGCCGTCGTGAGCGCGGGCAGCGTCCTCGCCTCGACGCCCGCGGAGCTGTTCGAACAGGGCAACACGGATTACGAGGAGGGACGGTTCGAGGACGCGGCCGCCGCGTACCGGCAGATACTCCAGTACGGACTCGAGGACCCGCGCGTGCACTACAACCTGGGCAATGCCCTGTTCAAGGCGGGGCGGCTGGGGAGCGCCATCCTCCATTACGAGAGGACGCTCCGTCTCGATCCGACCGATCGCGAGGCGCGGCAGAATCTGGAGTTCGCGCGCGGTCTCATCCTGGACCGGGTCGCCGAGCCCGAGATCCCGTATCCGCTTCGGATTGCCCGCGACTGGCTCGATCGCCGCTCGACCGACGCGACGGCGGCGGTGTTTCTCGTCGTCTATCTGGCCGCCGCGGGGCTGGCGGGGGCGCTGCCCCTGACGCGATCGACCGGACGCAGGAGGGTCCTCGCCTACGGCGCGATCGCGGCCGGTCTGGTGGCCGCGCTGTCGGGCGCGGCCCTGTACTACAAGACCAGCCAGGCGAGCAGCGAACACGCCATCGTGCTGGGAGAGCGTCTCGACGTCAGGAGCGGACCGGCCGAGGACAATACGGTCCTCTTCACCGTGCACGAGGGAACACGTGTCGAGATCCGGAACCGGCTCGGGGACTGGTATCAGATCAGCCTCCCGAACGCCCTGAGCGGCTGGGTGCCGGCCGCGGACGTGGAGGAAGTGTGATCGGAATCTACGTCCACGTTCCATTCTGTTCGGTCCGGTGCAGCTACTGCGACTTCTATCTCGTCGCCGGGCGCCGGGCGTCGATCCCGGAATTCGTGCGCGCCCTGTGCGGGGAGATTGAGGGCGCGGGACCGCCGCTGCGGGGGCGCCGGGCGGACAGCGTCCACTTCGGCGGCGGAACGCCGTCCCTGCTGTCGGCGGACGATCTCGATGCGGTGCTGAGGGGGCTCGGGAGGTCGTTCCGGCTCGAGGCGGGAGCCGAGATCGGCCTGGAGGCGAATCCCGAGGACGTCGAGCCCGCCTGGCTGGACCGGATCGCCGCGGCGGGCGTCAACCGGATCTGCATCGGGGTGCAGAGCCTGGAGGAGGGGATGCTGCGTCGGATGCGGCGGCCGCACACGGCCGAGCGCGCGCTCGCGGCCGTCGCCGATGCGGTGCGCTCGCCGGTGCCCGGCGTGGGGATCGATCTGATGCTCGGTCTGCCGGGGCAGCGGTCGGATCGCGCCGTTCACGATCTCGAACGCCTGATCGCCATGGACGTATCCCATGTCTCGCTCTATCTGCTCGAGATCCACGGGCGCACGCGGCTGGGGCGCGAGGTGGATCTCGGGCGCGCGTCGCCGATGCCGGACGACGCGGCCGCCGGTCTGTACGAGCGCGCGTCGTCCGTGCTGTCGCGGGCGGGCTTCGAACATTACGAGATCTCCAACTTCGCCCGCCCGGGGCATCGCAGCCGGCACAACGTCAAGTACTGGACCGATGAGGAGTACGCCGGCTTCGGCCCCTCGGCACACTCGTACGTGGGCGGGCAACGCTATTCCAACGCTCCGGACCTGCGCGGTTACGTGAGGACGGGGGGCGCCGGGATCGTGAGGATCGAGGACCGGCAAACGCGGACGGTGAGGGGATACGAGGCGTTGTGCGCCGGACTGCGGTTGCGCGAGGGCGTCGACCTGGAGGCTCTCCGATCGCGGTACGGCGCGTCTCTGCCCGGGCCGGAGGATCCCCGGATCGCCCCGCTCCTCGAGCGCGGACTCGTGATCCGGGAGGGCGCGCGGCTCCGCATCGCGCCGGCAGCGTTCCTCGTGTCGAACGAGATCCTCGTGGATCTGCTGCGCGAGACGAGCGCGGCCCCGGCCGTCACTAGTTGATGTACCCCAGCGAGCGCAGCCTCTCCCGATCCTCCGGGGAGAGCCCCCTCGGATCGCGCGGACCGACGCCCGCCTCGTAATCGACGAAGCGGCGCAGGGCGCGCAGGAGATCGCCCCGGATCTCGGCCCCCGGGCCGCCCCGCGACTTGTGCAGATTCACGCGCTCGCCGGGATCCTCCTGCAGATCGTAGATCTCGATCGATTCTCCCGACGGCCGCGGGATGTGGATGAGCTTGTAGCGGCCGTCCGACACGGACGACCAGCGGCCGCGGGGACCCGGGATGTGATAGCGGCGGTTCTCGGGATGGATCAGCTGGTAGTCGCTCTCCGCGAACACCTTCGGGCGACCGGGTGCCGGCCGGAAGGTCCCGCCGCGCTCCTCGGGAACGAGGAGCGGACGACCGTCCGCGCCCTGGAGCCCGTCCAGGCCGGCGAGGGCGAGGATCGTCGGCGCCACGTCGACGTTCTGGCCGAGGGCATCGGAGCGCAATCCGGCGGGAACGCGCCCGGACAGGCTGATGATCAGGGGGATGCTCAGACCCGGCTCGTAGAGATACTCCCCGTGCGCGTAATAGTAATCGTGCTCGCCGAGGCTCTCGCCATGATCGCTGGTCAGCACGATCAGGATCGGATCGGCTTCGCTCGCCGCGCGCTCCAGAACCGGCGCCAGGGCGTCGTCCACGCCGGCGATCTCGCCGTCGTACAGCGCCACGGCGCGCCGTCGCTGCGGCGGATCGAGGGCGTTCCGGAAGATGATCTCACCCTTCGTGACCCGCCTTGACGCCAGATCGTCGTAGACGGGAAAGGGCACCCCGGCTTCCCCGAATCGGGTGTCGAAGGGAGAAGAGGGTTCGTATGTCCAGTGCGGATCGAGATAGTGCAACCAGAGGAAGAACGGCCGGCCTCGATCCCGTCCATCCAGCCAGGACAGGGCCGACGCGGTGATCTCGGAGGCCGAGTTTCCCTCCCAGCGGCGTTCGGGGTTGTCGTACAGGGCGAAGCCCTGTTCGAAGCCCTGGCCGGGTCTCAGGAACATGTTCGAGACGAACGCCGCGGTGGCGTACCCCTCGCGCCGCAGGATCTCGGCCAGCGTCAGGTTCGCGTCCGGCAGGTGGGAGAAGAGGCCGCGAGCGCCGTGATGCTTGGGGTACCGTCCGGTCAGGATCGAGGCGATCGACTGGGTCGTCCGGGGCAGACTGGCGGAGATCCGGGTGAAGAGAACGCCCCGTCCGGCGAGCGCGTCGATGTGGGGCGACGTCGGAAGACCGTAGCCATAACAGCCGAGGTGGTCCGCCCGCAGCGTGTCGATGGTGATCAGGAGGACGCTGACCGGTCGCTCGCCTCCTCCGCACGCGGCCAGCAGGAGGATCGGGATGAGCGCGGTCGCGAGGCAGGTGCGTGCCGCCACCGTCATGGCGGGCATTATATCGTCGAGGCGCGCCGCGGTCGTGTAGGATGGCGTTGTCCGGCGCGCCGGAGCGGTGGGATGGAGTGCGCCGCGCGCCGGCGGCGCCCCGGGAGAACGACGTGATCGACCTGCGTTCGGACACCGTGACCCGTCCGACGGCCGCCATGCGGCGGGCGATGGCCGAGGCGGAGGTCGGGGACGACGTCTTCCGTGAGGATCCGACGGTGCGGCGCCTGGAAGACCTGGCCGCCGGGATGATCGGCAAGGAGGCGGCCCTGTTCGTGCCCACCGGGACGATGGGCAACCAGGTGGCGATCCACGTCTGGATCCGGCCGGGCCAGGAGGTGATCCTGGAGGAGCGCAGCCACATCCTGAACTACGAGATGGGGATGATGGCGGCGTTCTCGGGCGCCCTCGCCCGGCCGCTGCACGCCGCCGACGGATTCCTCGATGAGCCGACGGTGCGCGCCGCGCTCCGGCCGCCGGTCTACTACCTGGCCCAGACGGGGCTCATCGCCCTCGAGAACACTCACAACATGGCCGGCGGACAGATCCATCCGCAGGCCCGGATCGAGGCGATCGCGCGGCTGGCGCGCGAGCGAAAAGTGCCCGTTCATCTCGACGGCGCGCGGATCTTCAATGCGGCGGTCGCCCTCTCCCGGAGCGCCGCCGACCTGGCCCGGCCCGCGGACTCGGTCATGTTCTGCCTGTCCAAGGGGCTGGGCGCGCCGGTCGGCTCGATCGTCGCGGGCCGGTCGTCGTTCATCGAGGAGGCGCTGAGAGCCCGCAAGCGCATGGGCGGGGGAATGCGCCAGGCGGGCGTGCTGGCCGCGGCGGGGCTCGTGGCTCTGAAGGAACACGTCGATCGACTGGCCGAGGATCATGCTCACGCGAGGCGCCTGGCGGAGCGGATCGCCGCGATCGACGGGCTGGCCGTCGAACTGGACCGGGTGCAGACGAACATCGTCATCTTCGAGATCACGCGCGATCGGCCGACCGCCGCCGATCTGGTCGATCGCTGGCGTAAGGAGGGTGTTCTCGCGCTCGCGATCGGCGAGCGTTCGATCCGGACCGTGACGCACTACGATGTCGGGCGGCGGGAAATCGATGCCGCCGGCGAGACCCTCGCCCGGATCATGACGGCTTCCGGCTGAAACTCGGGCAGCAAAGCCCGAAGGTCAGGAGGGGACCCCCGAAAAGAAAAGAGGGGCGCCGGGCCTCCCGGGCGCCGGCGCCCCCGTGCCGAACATACGACGCGTCCTTCAACTCACCTGGATCTTGCGGGGCCTGGCCTCCTCGGCCTTCGGGAGGATCACCTCGAGGACGCCATCCTTGTAGGTGGCCTTGATCGCTTCCGCGTTGATCGTGGTGGGCAGCACGAAGCTTCTCGAGAAGGTGCCGTAGAATCGCTCGACGCGATAGGCGTTTTCGCGATCGATCTGCTTCTCGTGCTTCTTCTCCCCGCGCAGCGTGATCGTGCCGTTCTCCACGTTGATGTCGATGTCATCCCGGCTCACTCCCGGGATCTCGGCGCGGAGCACGACGCGGTCCACTTCCTCGTTGATGTCGACCGGGGGATACCAGGTGCCGACCGCCTCGCCACCGGTGAAGCGGCTCAGCGAGTCGCCGAACATCCGGTTGACGTGATCCTGCATCGACAGCAGATCGCGGAACGCGTCAAATCGGGTCAGTGCCGTGATACTCATCTGTCTTCCTCCTTCAAACGAATGGATTGAACTCATCTCCAACAGTATCCGCCGCGGGTCTCCAGCCCCCCGGCGCTTTCGATGAGTAATGTAGCATATGAGTCTTATCATGTCAAGTTTTCTTATAAAAATATTATAAGTCACTATAAAGTATTTATTATTAATATCTTAGTGTGTTGATAATGCCGGCGTTGAGCTCCGGATCTGCCGGTTTTCGCCCGGCGGCCGGCTCCTTCCCGGAATGAAGCGCCCCAGATCGGGGAGATCGAGACGCTCCCGGCGGCGCCGGCAGGCCACCGGGTGCGGGCCGCAGGCCGGGGGATATGGCGTATCCCATTGATTTCACTAGACCTTGACCAGCCCCGATGGCTGCACTAGAATCACCCTCGCCGCCCGCCCGGCGCGGCGAAAGGGGCAGCGGACGAGGCCCCGGGGAGGATCCAGGTGGATTTCCGGCTCAGCCAGGAGCAGGAGCTGACCCGCAGCACGGTGCGGGAGTTCGCCGAAAAGGAGATCGCGCCCCGGTCGCGGGAGCTGGACGAGTGCCAGACCTTTCCGATCGACCTGATGCGCCGGCTGGGGGAGATGGGCCTGCTCGGGATCGTCTTTCCTCCGGAGTACGGCGGAGCGGGGCTGAGCCATGTCGACTACGCGCTCATCATCGAGGAGCTGGCGCGCGTGGACGGGGCCATCGGGCTGTCCGTGGCGGCCCACAACTCGCTCTGCTCCAATCACATCTTCCTCGCGGGCACGGAGGAGCAGAAGAAGCGCCATCTCGTGCCGCTCGCCCGCGGCGAGAAGATCGGCGCGTGGAGCCTCACGGAGCCGACCGCCGGAAGCGACGCCTCGGGGACCCGCACGACCGCGATGCGCGAGCGGGGGGGATGGATGCTGAACGGATCGAAGACGTTCGCGACGCACGGATCGGTGTGCGACGTCGCGGTCGTTTTCGCCGTCACGGATCCGGCGCGCAACAAGCACGGCATCTCCGCGTTCATTCTCGAGAAGGGAATGAAGGGGTTCCGCCCCGGCAAGAAGGAGGACAAGCTGGGCTGTCGGGCATCCGACACGGCCGAGATCGTGATGGAGGATTGCCGCGTTCCCGACTCGCACCTCCTGGGGAAGGCCGGGGAGGGGTTCATCGACGCGCTGCGCATCCTGGACGGCGGCCGCATCGGGATCGGCGCCCTGGCGGTCGGGATCGCGCAGGGCGCCCTCGAGCAGGCCACGGCCTACGCGCGCGAGCGGCACCAGTTCGGCAAGCCGATCGGCACCTTTCAGGCCGTCCAGTGGATGCTGGCCGACTCCGCCGTCGAGGTCGAGGCGGCGCGCCTGCTGGTCCAGAGAGCCGCGTTTCTCAAGGACACCGGCCAGGATGTCACGGCGGCGGCCTCGATGGCGAAGCTGTACGCCTCCGAGACGGCGATGCGGGTGACCGATCGCGCCGTGCAGATCCACGGGGGATACGGCTACACGAAGGACTATCCGGTCGAGCGCTTCTACCGCGACGCGAAGATCACCACCATCGGCGAGGGAACGTCGGAGATCCAGCGCCTCGTGATCGCGCGGCAACTCCTGGGGCTGGCGCGGGGACAGACGCCGTGACGGCCGACCTGGCCGCCTCCGTGGCCGCGGGGGACGCGCGCGCGCTGGCGCGCGCGATCTCGCTCATCGAGTCGGGCTCGCCGAAGGGCGAGGAGATCCTCGCCGATCTTTATCCGCGGACAGGCCGGGCGTCCGTGATCGGGATCACGGGTCCCCCCGGGGCGGGCAAGAGCACCCTCGTGAATCGTCTCTTGGGCCTCTACCGCGCCCGGGGACGGTCGCTCGGCGTCGTCGCCGTCGATCCCAGCAGCGCGTTCAGCG
>JBFGDZ010000149.1:0-8679 GCA_041580375.1 Candidatus Polarisedimenticolia bacterium | reverse complement strand
GGCGCCGCCTGCTTCGTTCCCGCTCCTCCGCGATGGATCCCCATCGCGTCGTCGCGGCGCCTCGCCTTTGGCGCCACGGCGCTCCGAACGCGGCCCGACGCAATACTCGGACAGGCTCCTAATGGGCGCGGCGCTCACGGCGCTCGTCATGAGCGGCGCGGCCGGAAGTGCCGCGACGCCCGCACCCTCCCCGGCCGCCCCGAGCCGCGCCTCGCCGCCCCCCACGGGATACGCCGACGTCGTCCGATCGGTGATGCCGGCCGTGATCAACATCTCGTCCGTGCAGGTGATCCGCACGCTGGAGCACCTCTCGCCGTTCGGCGCCGATCCGTTCTTCCGCCGGTTCTTCGGGGGCGAGTTCCACGATTTCGTCGTGCCGCGCGAGCGGCGATCGCTGAGCCTCGGCTCCGGCGTCATCGTCGACTCGGACGGAACCGCGCTGACCAATTATCACGTCGTCGCGGGCGCGGCCGAGGTCCGCGTCACGCTCGCCGACGGGACCGAGACATCCGCCCGCCTCGTGGGCGCCGACGATCGCACGGATCTCGCGGTGCTGCGACTGGCGTCCGAACGGCTGCCGGCCGCGCCTCTCGGCGACTCGGACGCGCTGGAGGTCGGGGACGTGGTCCTGGCGATCGGCAATCCGTTCGGGATCGGACAGACGGTGACCATGGGGATCGTCAGCGCCATCGGCCGCGGAAACATCGGCGTCGCCGACTACGAGGACTTCATCCAGACGGACGCGGCGATCAATCCGGGGAACTCGGGCGGAGCGCTCATCAATACCCGCGGCGACGTCGTCGGGATCAGCACGGCCATTCTGTCGCGTTCGGGCGGGTACCAGGGCATCGGCTTCGCCATCCCGTCGAACATGGCGCGCGACGTCCTCGAGAGCATCCTCAAGCACGGCCGCGTGGTGCGCGGATACGCCGGTCTGCGCGTCCAGCGGATCCTCCCCGATATGGCGCGCGCCTTCGGCCTTCCCGACACGCGCGGGGCGCTCATCTCGTCCCTCGACCCGCGGGGCCCGGCAGCGCGCGCGGGCCTCAGGCCCGGGGACGTGATCGCCGGCGCCGGCGGCCGCGCGATCGAGTCGGTGGAGGAGCTGCGCACGCGGCTGTCGCGGCTCAAGCCGGGCGACGCGATCACGCTTGAGGTCGTGCGGGACGGCCGGCGTGTCCAGGTCGATCTCGTGCTGGACGAGCCGCCCGCGCGCGATCCAGATACTCGACGTCGTCCACGTTGATCGTCACGGCCCCGAAATCCTCCTCGACGCGCCCTCTCAGGACGAACGGCCGGGCCACCGTCAGCATGCGGCAGAAGCGCTCGTAGGCGCGGGGGAAGAAGGTCGTCTCGTAGATCGCCGTCGTGTCCTCGAAGGAGATGAACTCCATCGGATCGTCGTCCTTCGTCGTCACCACCTTCCCCGTGATCAGCCAGCCGATGGCGACGACGCGCCTCCCCGCCCACCGGGGCAGATCGATCCCGCGCACGGGAACGACCCCCGATCGCCGCAGCGCCAGCAGGTGGTCGCGGTGCAGGGTGAGCGGGTGCCGGCTCACGAGGAATCCGAGGGCCTCCGCCTCGTCGCGCAGCAGCCTCGCCGTCCCGTACGGGCGCGGCTCCGGCAGCGGCCCCGGCTCCGCCGGGAAGAGGGATCGGATCCGCCCCCGCCCCCCCGCGGTCCGCGCCTCCCACTCCTGCAGCCTCCAGTGCAGTCGCGGCCGGACGGCCAGACGATCGTCCGACCCCTCCGGGCCGGCGCCGACGCGATCGAACGCCCCGGCGCGGATCAGGACGCGGGCGTCGGAGGGATCGATCGGCACGCGCAGGAGGAAATCGCCGAACGACCGGAACGGGCCCGCCCGCCGCCGCTCGTCGAGGATCGCCCGGAGCGCCTCCTCGCGCAGCCCCTTGATCGAGGCCAGCCCGACCCGCACGAAGCCCCGGACGCCCGCGCCTCCTCCGTCGCTCGCATCGCCCGGCACACCGCCCCCGGCCGTCCCTCCGCCCGGAGCCGGGGCGCTCCGCCCCGTGTAACCCGCCCCGCTCTCGTTGATGTCGGGCGGCAGGACCGCGAGCCCCATCCGCCGGCACTCGGAGATGTACGCGAAGGTCGAGTAGTAACCGCCCCCGTTGGTCAGCACCGCGGCCATGAACTCGGCCGGATGGTGCGCCCGCAGGTAGCACGCCTTGAACGAGACCAGGGCGTACGATGCGGAGTGCGGCTTGCAGAAGGAGTATCCGGAGAAGCTCAGGATCATCCGCCAGACCGCCTCGACGACGTCGGGGGCGATGCCCCGCGCGGCGGCGCCGCGCGCGAACCGGATGCGGTAGTCCTCCACCCGGCGGCCGGCCCACTTCTTCGACAGGACCTTGCGCAGGCCGTCCGCCTCGGCGTCGGTGAAGCCGGCCATCCGGATCGCCATCCGCGCCACGTCCTCCTGGTAGCACATGATGCCGTAGGTCTCGCGCAGGACCTCGTCCAGGATCGGATGGAGGGACGCGTACGTCCCGCCCCGCAGCCGGCGGATGTACTCGCGGATGTACTCGTTGGCCGCGGGGCGGATGATCGAGGAGTGGATCACCAGGTGATCGAAGTCGCCCCGGCGCGTCTTCTGCTGCAGCTGCCGCATGGCGGGCGACTCGACGTAGAACACCCCCATGGTCCGGCCGTCCCGGATCAGATCCTGGGTGCGCGGATCGTCGATCGGATCGAATGTCTCGTAACGCAGATCCGGCCCCCCCGCCTCCCGCACCGCGGCGCAGGCGTCGCGGACGACCGACAGGGACCGGTTGCCGAGCAGATCGATTTTGATCAGCCCCGCCTCCTCCGCCTGATCCTTCTCCCACTGGATGACGTTCACCCCCTTGGCCGCCCGCTCGACCGGCACGTGCGCGCCGATGCCGTCGGGAGCGATCACCACCCCCCCGCAGTGCACCGACAGGTGGCGCGGGAATCCGTCGAGGCGTGACGCCCACGCGAGGATCTCCGGCCACGGCGGCCTCCCCAAAAGGCCCCCCCGCGCCGGATCCATCGAGGCGCCGCGGAACAGCGGATGCCGGCGCGTCGCCTCGGCGGCGGCGTCGGCGCGCCAGTGATGCGACAGGCGCGCGGTGACGCGCGCGATCTCGGAGTCCGGCAGCCCGTACACCTTGGCCACCTCGCGCACCGCCGCCCGGGCGCGGAAGGTCACGTGGTTGGCGATCATCGCCGCGCGCTCGCGGCCGAACGCGCGGAACACCCAGTCGAGGACGTCGTCCCGCTCGTCCCAGGGGAAATCGACGTCGATGTCGGGAGGATCCACCCGCCCCTCGTTCAGGAAGCGCTCGAAGTAGAGGTCGTGGCGGATCGGCTCGACGTGGGTGATCCCCAGGCAGTAGGAGACGATCGACGCGGCGGCCGATCCGCGCCCGGCGGTGCGGGGCGAGCGGCGCACGATCTCCTGCACGACCAGGAAGTACTCCGCGAACCCCTTGTTCCGGATGATCCCGAGCTCGCGCTCGAGCCGCGCGCGCACCGCCGGCGTCACCGTGCCGTACCGGGCGCGGGCGCCCTCCTCGCATCGCGCCCGCAGCAGGGCGAACGGATCGGCCCCGTCCTCCTCCCCGCCCCGCTCCGCGGCGGCCAGATCGGCGTAGCGCGGGAAGACCGGATCGCCCCACGGGGGGCGGTCGAGCGCGCAGTCCGCCGCGATCCGCTCCGTCGCAAGGATCGCCTCTGGACAGTGGGGATAGGAGCGCTCCATCTCGGCCGCCGGCTTGAGCCACGCCTGCGGGGAGGCGAGCTCCTCCGAGGGCACGCGATCGCGCGTCGTGTTGAGATCGATGGCGCGCAGCAGCCGGTGCAGATCGAAGTCGCGCGCTTCGATCAGGTGGACGTCGTTGACCGCCACCGGCTCGATCCCGAGATGCCGCGCCCGCCGCAGACGCTCCAGCCCGCCCATGGCGGAGGGGTCCGACGCCGCGCCGCCCAGGGCCAGGTGGAGATTGCGGGGGCCGCGCCCGTCGCGGATCGTCTCCAGGACGACCGGCGAGGGGCACAGGACGACGAGCCCCTCCGATCCCTCCGCCAGCGACGGCGCGAGCGAGAATCCCGGATCGAGATGGCGGCGCGTCAGGATGCGGCAGAGGTTTTTGAAGCCGGCCCGCTCCCGGACGATCAGCGTCGCCCGCTCCCCCATCGCCGCGCGGCGCGCGTCGGGCGCCGTCACCTCGGCCCCCAGGATCGGCTGCAGATCCGCGGCGCGCGCGATCTCCCAGAAGCGGACCGCCCCGTACAGGCCGTTCAGGTCGGTCACCGCCAGCGCCCGCATGCCGCGCTCCCGGGCGGCGCGGCAGAGGCCCTCGAGCGCCGCGGCGCCGCGCATCATGCTGTAGTGGGATCGCACTTGAAGATGCACGAAGCCGGAGGGCGGCATCAGGACGCCCTCCGCTCCGGGAAGAGCCGGCCGACGACGATCGCGGCCTCGCCGAAGCGCCCCCGGATCCGATCGATCGCCCCGGCCAGCGTCTCCGCCGCGCCGACGCGCCGGCCGGCCGGCGCCGGCCCGTCCACGCCGGAGGCGGCGAACGCCTCGGGGCCGAACAGGGAGAGCTGCCGCGGGCCGCGCGCGAAGCGGGACAGGCGGATCTCGATCCAGCGGACGCGCTCCCGCCGCGTCCGGACCCTCGCCATGAGATCGCGCGCCGCTCCGAACAGGCTCAGGGGCGCGCCGGTGGGGGCATCGAGCCGCGCCTCGCGGCCGGCGGTGAGGGATCCGGCGTAGCGCAGCGTCACCCGCAGCCGCTCAGGGAGCAGCCGCAGGGTCCGCAGGCGCGCCCCTGCCCGCTCGCACAGGCGGCACAGGGCCCGCAGCAGGACCGCCTCGTCGTTGGAGTCCTCCGCCAGCGTCTCCTCCTCCGCGATCGAGGGGGAGGCCGCGGGCGGGCGGACGGGCGCCTCGTCGATCCCGAGCGCCTGGCGGCGCAGCCGCTCCCCCCGCCACCCGAAGGCCAGGCGCAGTTGCGGCGGCGTCAGGACCAGCAGATCGCGCACCCGGTCGATGCCGAGATCCTCGAGCCGCCCCGGCGTCGTCGCCTCCGCCTCGGGGAGGAGCCCGACCGGCAGCGGCGCCAGGAACGACGACTCGGCGCCCGGGAAGATGTCGCACAGGCCGTCGGGGCGGATCACCCGCGCCGCCACCCGGCTCACCAGCTTGTTGGTGGCCACGCCGGCGGTGGAGGGCAGGCGGAGGCGGCGGTCGATCTCGGCCCGGATGCGGGCGGCCGTGTCCTTGGCGTCGCCGAACAGACGCCCCGTCCCGGTCAGATCGAGGAAGGCCTGGCCCGGGATCGCCGGCTCCAGCAGCGGCGAGTACCGGTCGAGGAGCGACAGCACGGCGGCCGCGGCGCGCCCGTAGAGCGGCTCGTTGACCGGCAGCACGCGCAGCGCCGGGCAGAGCCTCAGCGCCGCCTGCACCGGCATGCCGGCGCGGATCCCCTCGCGCTCCGCCTCCAGCGACGCGGCCAGGATCGGGGCGCGCGCCGATCCCGGCGGCGCCACCCCCACCGGCCGGCCCCGGAGCGCCGGCTCGACCACCCGCTCCACGGCGATCGGGAAGGCGGCGATGTCGACGTACAGAACGCTCCGGCCCATACCGGCGCTCCCGCTCGTCTTCCGGGGGGGATCTGAAGATAGGTGTAAATCAGGTGAAAGTCAAGAAGGGATCAGAAGCTCATCTCGAAGCCGACCTGAAATCGGCGGCCGAACCGCCTCTCGCCGTCGATCACGAGCCCCCTCACGGCGGGGGCCGTCGGATCGAGCCTGCGCCCCGCCAGATCCGGCACCACGTTCTCCAGCGCGAAGACTCTCAGGTCGTCCGTGTTCAGGAGGTTGAAGATCTCCAGCGACACGGCGGCCACCCGCCTCCCCAGCACCACGTTCCTGCGGACCTGGAGGTTGACGTCGTAGACCGGATCGTTCCGGCCGCTGTTCCTGCGCTCGGGAACGAACCGGAAGGCGCCGCCCGGGTCCCGCACCGTGCGGCCGAACAGGGTCCGGAACTGCTCGTATCTGACGTCGTCGAGGGCGAAGAACCGGGAGATGACGGAATACGGAAGGCCCGATCCCCACGTCACCGTCGCGCCGACGCGCCAGTCGCGCGGCAGGAAGACGGCGGCGTTGAGCTTGACGACATGCCGCTGATCGAAGTCGAGATAGCCGAATTCGGACTCGACGGTCGACGGATCGTTGCCCAGACGCGACTGGAAGTCCTCCGCCGACCCCCTGGCCCGCGAATAGGTGTAGGAGCCCTGGAAGCTCCACCGGCGCGCCAGCCGCCTGACCAGCGAGAGCTGAAACGCCTTGTAGCGCGCCTCGTTGAAGTTACCGACCCGCAGCACCTGGTTGAAGAAGAAATTGTGGATGTACAGGTCCGGGCGGCCGTCGGGAAACTCCACCTGGAGCCCCGAGGCGAGCCGGAAGGGGTCGAGGAGACCCAGCACGTCGAGGGGCCGGCCGTCCGCGTCGAACCGCACCTGGTGGTTGACGTCGACGTCCTGCAGCTGCCGCCTGAACTTGCGATCGATGAAGGTGATGCGCAGGGCCACTTCGGGGGCGACCTCCCTCTCCACGCCGATGGTCCACTCGTCGCTGAACGGCGTCGACAATCCACGATCCACCTGCGTGGCGGAGGGAGGGGCCCTGGCGATGAGCCGCCCGATGCCGTGGTTGGAGTCTCCGGTGTCGGTCACTCCGTCGAGATCGAGAAAATAGTACCGGTTGACGCGATCGGGCCCCTGCTCCCCCACGATCGTGCTCAGGAACAGCTTGTCGTAGTACCGGCCCCAGGAGGAGAAGATCTTGGTGCGGCCGGTGGACCAGGGATCCCATGAGACGTTCAGACGGGGGGCGATGTTGTCGTTCGTGATCGACACCTTCTCCGGCGTCTGGATCGACACCCCCTGCGCGAGCAGGTCGGAGGGATCCTCGAGCCCGCCGGGCGGCAGGAACCCCTTCGCCAGCAGACCCTCGGCGTCGAACGTGATGCTGTCGTGGTGCCGGCTGAGGCGCGCGAGCGCGGCGTCGACGATCGGATCGGTGAGGAACCTCGCGGCCTCGCGGATGTCGTGACTCCGCGCGAACAGGGGATCGCTCGGAATGCCCCGCAGCGGCCCGGGCATCGCCCCGCCCATGAGGAGCAGGCGGTCGTAGACGTCCCTCTCGACACCCGGATCGAATGACGACCAGCCGGACGCGTGGGCGGCCTCCCGATCGAACCGGAGCCCCAGGCCGAGGCTGAGGTTCGGAACCGGCCGGTAGTTGTCCTGCACGTAGACCCCGGCCGACAGTCCCGTCGCCTCGTTCGACCCCTCGTTCCTGACCGGGATCAGCGCGCTGATCGTGCTGGGCGGGATCTCCATCTCGTCGTCGGGATCCTCCGGGTCGCCCGGCGGACAGAAGACGACGTCGCACCGGTCGATGAATGGCGAGACGATGTTGCGGGCGCCGAACGCCCGCCGGAACTCCTCGCGCTCGATCAGGGCCCCGATCTTGAGATCGTGACTTCCCCCCGGCGTGACCCGGAAGACGTTGAGATCCTGCCGGAACGTCACGCGCGATCGCTCGTCGGAGAGGCTCTCGAAGTAGGGGCCGCTCGTGATCCCGGTGTTGCGATCGACGGAATACTCGAGATCGCCGACATCCCGCTCCGCGGCCTCGACGAATCCGTTGTCGTTCCGATCGATCCAGAGCAGACCGTCGCCGTCGGTGTCGGGCCCGAGCGTCGGGCGTCGTGCCGGCCCCTGATCGAACAGCGACGCCGACGTCTCGAGGACGGCGACGGGACTGAGGACGGACACGCTCCGCGCGGTCAGGATCGTTCCTCCCAGCCGATCCGTGAAGCCGCTCTCGATGAGGGTGCTCGTCTCGATCCCGCGGTTGTGCAGGATCTGCGGATCGTGGTTGATCGTGAACGTCAGCCGGTGGTTCGGACTGGCCTGCCATGTCGCCTTGCCGAAGGCGCGGGTCTCCTCGGTGCGGCGCAGGAAGGCCTGGCGGAGCGTGTTGACCGGCTCCTCCAGGCGGATCGACTCCAGCGCGGCGAAGAACCATGCCCGATCTCTGGCGATCGGGCCTCCCAGCGAGACGAAGGGCATCACGTCGTTGAAGGAGAGGCTCCCGGATCCGGCGTCCACGCGGCCGCCATGGAGGCGTGGATCGTCGAATCCCGCCCCGTCGCCGTCGAGAGCGGAGCCGCGCCAGACGAACTTGAACGCCCCCTCGAAGTCGTTCCCGCCGGATTTGGTGAAGATGTTGACGAATCCTCCCTGCGCGCGTCCGTGCTCCGCGCCCGCCCCCGAAGTGACGATCTCGATCTCCGCGATGGACTCGATGTTCAGCTGGGCCCCGACGGTCCCGCTGAGGGGATCGGTCGTCGAGACGCCGTCCACCATCGTCATGACGTTGGTTTCGCGGGCGCCGTGAATGTTCGGATTGCCGTCGCCGTCGGCGTCGTCCACGCCGGGCGCGAGGGTCAGGATGTCCTGGTAGTTTCTCCCGGCGATCGGCAGGATGTCGATGATCTCGGATCCCAGCCGCGTCGCCGATCGGGTCTCCTGCAGGTCGATCCGCGGCGGGCGCGCGGTGACCGCGACGCGCTCCTCGAGTTCCTCCGACGGCGGCAGCACGATGCGCAG
>JBFGDZ010000148.1:0-8680 GCA_041580375.1 Candidatus Polarisedimenticolia bacterium | reverse complement strand
TGAGGAGAGCGGCGCGGAGCACTGGAGACCGGCCCCGCTGCTCGAGCGCCTGGCCCGCGAGAACGGCACCTTTCAGAAGCCCGCCTGAAAGAGGTCAGGGGCAGGGCGGCGCCGTGGCGTTGGGGTTCGCGGGACTCGCCGGGGTTCCCTTGCGTCCGGCGCGCGACAGGCGCCCCTGGCAGGAGACGCGGATCTCCTCCATTCTCGCGCGCGCCCGGAGCATCGCCGGCTTCAGATCGAGAGCGAAGACGTTCCCTTTCTTCTCGCTCACCTTGTCGTCCGGCTTGCCGCTGACGACCGTGGCGCCCACGGCGCTTCCCACGGAGACGAGATCCCGTTCCCTCACCGGGTCGTCGGGCCTCCCCGGAAGACGGATCCCGATCCGCTCGAGAGCGGCGGCTGCGAGCGCCTCACGGGTGGCGAGGGGCCTCCCGGCGTCGATGTCGAAACCAGCCGATGCGGCGAGACCGAAGAGGAGTTCGCGTTTCGTCATGAGATCCGCGTCCGCCGCGGCGGCCGGTACGGGGGCCAGGATCAGCAGGGCGAGGGTCAGAGCGATGGCAGCAGGTTTCAATTCTGTACTCCGCTTCGATGAGCGCCACTCGGGGGGCGCGAAGGGCGACGCCCCGCCGGTCCGGGCGTCGCGGCGATCGATAGGGAACCGCTACTCTACTTACCGCGATTATCGGCCTGCCGCAAGGGTTTTTTCGGATCCGGGCTCCCGCCCGCGGTGTGGATTCAGCGATGCGGCCCGGGGATCCCGGCGCACGGTCCGGCCGGAGACCGCGGCGGTTTCCTAGGAATCGTCAGGAGGCTTCGCCCCGGCCTCCGCCTGCGCCACAACGCCGGTCACGTAGTGGATGTAGTGGAGACCCGAGGCGAGGGTGGCCGCCAGCGTCAGCCAGCCGAGGGCCTGGATGAACACGGCGGCCTCGCGGCCGAGGGCGTTGAACAGGAGGACGAAGCCGATCATCGCCGCCTGAAGGAGCGTCGTGGCCTTGCCCAGAAAGGTGGGCGGAAACCGGCTCACCCCCGTCGACAGGTGAATGACCAGCGCCACCATGACGATGAACACGTCACGGCTGATCGTGACGATGGTCAGATAAATCGGGATGTGATTCGGGACGGCGTAATCCGGGAACGTCTGTGGGTGGTCGGGAATCGACAGCACGATGAAGCAGGCGGTCATGAGCAGCTTGTCGGCCATCGGATCCAGGAAGGTGCCGAGGGAGGATCGCTGACGGTATCTCCGCGCGATGATGCCGTCCAGCGCGTCGCTCAGGCCGGCGAGTATGAAGACGACGAAGGCCCATCCGCTGTTGTTCGAGAGCACGAGGGTGATCAGGAGCGGAATCACCGCCATCCGTGCGATGGTGAGCTGATTGGCCAGCGTCAGTCTCATTCTTCAGGCTCGCCTCCCGCGGGCCGCGCCTGCTCCTTCTCCAGATCGATCGTGTTGGAGAACTTCTGCGCGATCGAGATGGATGCGATGGCGTGCTTGAACACCATCTGCTCGAGGCCCCGGCTTTCCAGCAGCACCGTATAACGATCGTAGGACCGGATGCGCCCGGAGATCTTACGGCCGCTGATCAGGAGGATCGTCACCCAGGATCGCTCCTTCCTCATCCTGCCGAGGAAGTTGTCCTGGATGCCGGTCGGGCCCGGCGTCTTCTCCATCAGAAATGCTCCCCGCCCAGGGCGCGCGAGGCGAAGTCGAGCGCCTCACGGAACCGATCGCTCCGATCCGGATCGACGTCGAACCAGGCGACGCCCTCCTCCCTCCGGAACCACGTCATTTGGCGTTTCGCGTATCGCCGCGTGTTTCTCTGCGTGAGCGCCACCGCCTCCTCCCTCGAGATCGTTCCCTGAACGAAAGCGAGCGCCTCCCGGTACCCGAGCGCCTTGAGCGCATGGCAGGTCGGCGGCAGGCCCGAAGCGATCAGATCCCGGACCTCCTCCACAAGCCCCGACTCGAAGAATCTCACGACGCGCGCGTCGGTCAGGCGGTACAGTTTCTTCCGATCCATTTTCAGCCCGATCTTGACGGTTCTGTACCTGTCCGGCCCGAAGGGGGCCTCGCGGATCCTCTCGCTCAAACCCCGGCGCGTGCTGAAATACACCTCGAGCGCGCGCACGATCCGCTGGCGGTCCCGCGCCGGCAGGCGCAGCGCCGCGTCGCGATCGACGCGCGCCAGCATACGATGCAGGTGACCGGGTCCGCGCCGGGCCTCCGTCGCCCGGAGTCGCCGCCGGATCGCCTCATTCCGCCGCGGCGCATCGACGATCCCCTTGAGGAGACCCCGGAGATAGAGCCCGGTCCCCCCGACCAGGACCGGGAGCCGCCCGCGCCGGCGGATCTCCTCGATGGAGCGCTCCGCCGCGCGGACGAAGTCACCCATGGAGAAGTCCTCGCCCGGCGCCGCCAGATCGATCCCGTGGTGCGGCACCCTGTCCCTCGTCGCATCGTCCGGCTTGGCGGTCGCGCGGTCGAGGCCACAGTACACCTGCATCGAGTCGGCGCTGACGATCTCCCCGGCGAACCTCTCGCCGGCGCGCAGCGCGAACTCGCTCTTCCCCACGCCCGTGGGCCCGAGCACGACCAGCACCACAGGCTCCGGCGGCGGCCGCACCCCCGGCGCGTCATCCGCCTCCGCGGCGTTCCCGGTCTCGGTCACGGTACTCGTTGATCGCCTCGGCCCGATGATCGTCGCAGTAAACCCGGCCGCGCGCCACGGTGCGACCGCAGCGCGGGCAGGTACGCGCGACCAGGGCCGCCATGAGGCGCCCCACGATCTTCAGAACGATCCCGCCGGCGAGAGTGCCTCCGCCGGCCAACAGAAGCCGGCGCACCAGGACTTCGTCGGCTCCGTCCAGAAGAGCCTCCGCCACCGCGAGGTAGACGACGGTTCCGACGATGATCAGAAACCCGCCGCGGATGAGAAAGGTCGCCATCAGGTGGAGCCCCCCGCGACGGCCATGATCGGACCGGTGCGGGGAAAGGTCCTGAGCACGCGGCGCTCGCCCGCCTCGCCCAGCGTCCTGCGGAGCACGAGAAGCTGCGCGTAGAGAACCTCATTGAGCACGCGGACCAGGGTCTCCCGCCTCGCCGGCGCGCGCACCTCCAGGAGCGCTTCCTCCAGGACCCCGGGTTCCAGCGTGCCGTCTCCCCCGATGCGGGCGTGCCGGAGGAGCGCCGGATGACCGGGCCTCAGATCGTCCAGCGAGCGCTCCAGAAGCTCCCGCGCGATGGGCCCGGCCTCGGTCATGAGCGCGCCGTGGATCCTCTCGAACATCCGGTTGTAGTAGAGGAGGATCTCGCCGGTCGCCTCGTCCTGCCCGGACTCGTGCGCGGCGTGGGCCGGGCACCGCGCGACCCTGCCGGTCCGATCCAGAAGGAACAGGACGCGCAGAGTCTCTTCCTCGGGAAACTCGGACAGCGCGATCAGCGCTCCGATGTCGCGCCGGCCGTCGACGAGATCGAGCACGTACTGTTCGTGCGGCTCGAGCCCGATCTCCGCCTTGCGGTCGGCCGCCGCGACCGGCTCGTAGATCCAGTCCCGTGTCGCCAGGCGCGCCCGGAAGAGCGTGGACATGGCGAGCGATCGGATCCCCTCCACGACGATCTCTTGAATGTCGATTTCGACCGCGACGGATTCCGGGTCGGGCTCCTCGCCCTCGGCGAACTCATAGGTCCCGTCGCCCCATTCGAAGGTCGAGAGGACGATCTCCCGGACCTGGCGCCGGCGCTCCTCCATCAGGACGCGCGGCGTCAGGGCTCCGCACGCGACGAGCGCCTTCCCGACGCGCTCGCCCTCCGCCACCAGGCGCAGCAAGCGCGCGTGGTCCTCGTCGCCGAGGATCCCGCGCCGGACGAGGAAGTCGATCAGGCGATCCGCATCGCGAGTGGACGCCGCGTGAACCACCCTCCCGCGACGCAGATGAATCCGGACCGACACGCCGCCGGAGCCGAGGGTCAGAAGCCCCACGCGGTTGAGCGAGCCCAGGAACTCGAGAACGTCGACGATGCTCAGGGGTCTCAGCCGACCACGGATGCTGTCCGGATCCGTCGCCACGATGCGCTGTCACCTCGCTATGCCGGGACGCGGGGGGTTACCTGGGACCGGCCGCCGCGCGATTATGGTCCGCGGCACGACGGGTGTCAATGATCGTGCTGCCGCGCGTCAGGGACGCGCCGGTGTAATAGTGGGCGAGGATCTGATCGTACTTCTTTCCGCGGAGCGCCATGCCGTAGGCTCCCACCTGACAGAGCCCCACGCCGTGCCCCCATCCTTTGCCGCTGAAGATGAACGACTGGACCCGGCCCTTCTCGTCGCGGACGCGATCGATCGTGAACAGGTTTTCCCGGATTCCCAGGGCCGTCCGTATGGGGAACCCCCTGATCGTGAAACCGCCGCGGCTTCCGATGATCCGGACCTCGACGACCCGACCGCTGACCCCGCGTCGCGTCGGCCGGATGTCGCTGAGCGATCCGACGTCGATCCGCTGCCTGATGCGCTTCTCCATCTCCTCGCGCGTGTACCGCTGCTCCCAGCGGAACGCGGACGAGTACCGATCGTCGGCGACCCCGCGCTGATTCGCGATCACCTCGAGCACGTCGATGGCGCCGTCCGGCGCCGCATGGAAGAACAGGCGATCCCCCAGCGTGAGCGGGATCTCGGGCGCCGGATAGGTGACGTCGCGGAACGATCGGAAGAGCGCCACGTCGGGCTTGAGAACGTAGGGGGCGACCTGATCGTCCACCTCGAGGAGGATCCTGTCGTCCTCACTGCCCCGGTAGCGCCCCCGCACTTTTCCGAGCCCCTCGTAGAACTCCAGGACGCGGTGCAGCGTCCTCAACACGAGCCCGCGCGACGGACGATGCGCCGGACGCAGCGTGTTGTCGGGAAACGGCCGGAGGATCCCTTCCAGGATCAGGACGGCGAACGCCCGGCGCGCCTCCGCGGCGACCTGTCCGCCGTCACGGAAGGCCAGCAGATACGGCAGGTCCCGCTCGTGGAAGGCGAGATCCATCTTCTCGTCCCAGTCCAGCGCGCCGACCAGATAGGCGGCGTACCCCTGGAGCGTGAGGTCGCCCTCGCCGAGCCGCCGGCCCGCGGGCTTCTTCCCGAGACGCCCGAGCGTGAGCGACGTCCAGCGCTCCGCGTCGCCCGCCGCGCAGGGCGCGAGCAGATCGACGCCGTCGAGTGTGCCCGGCCGCACGATCCCGAGGCGCTCGAGGAACACGATCTCCTGGATCATCGTGGAACCGTCCTCCAGCGTGACGGGCGCCCCCCAGCTCCGCCCCTTCACGGTCCGCGTCTCGGCCTCCGCCTCCGGGTAGCACGGCACGCCCTTGAGATAGGGCCCCTTCTCGTTGTGAAACACGAGGACCCCGTCCTCCGTGTGCCCGCCGCAGGTCGACGTGTACATCGCGTTGATGGGCGACCCGTCCCAGGCGAGCACGAGGCCCCGCGTCTCCTCGATCGCACGGTCGGTCATCGAGTGCTCGGTCCCCGCCCCCTTGTAAACCTGGCAGGACGGGCTGTCGCACACGTCGAAGCCGTCGTCCGAGAACTGGCCCAGATTGGCGAAGATGTAGGTCCGCGCGGCGACCGCCTGGGCCTTCAGCGCTTCGATCTCCGGATAGACGCCGGGTCCCATCTCGTTCGGCACGACGCCCCTCAGATATTGCTCCACGTCGAGTTCGTTGATCAGGCGGAGCCTCCCGCCGCGATCGACCTGCGCCTCCATGCGGCCGCGATACGAGCGATCGTCGACCTGGAGAAGGTTTCCGGGCCGCACGGCCTCGATGAGGACCCGATCGTGCTTGGTGAGAAAGTTCTGCCAGCGATCGTCGACTAGACGGATCCGGCGCCGCGCCTGCACCGCCAGCCCCTCCTCCGCCACCCAGAGCTCGGTGTAGCCCTCGTCCCTGAGTTTCTGCACGAGCGCGGAGGTGTCCTCGCGATTCTGGAACTCGCCCACGCGCACGCGCCAGGAGCGGCGATCGGGATGGTAGACGAGGACGGTCTTCTCGCCGGGGAGAAGCTGCTCGAGCTCGCGCTTGCTCGCCTGGGCCTGATCCTTGGACGCGTACGAGGCGACCTGAACGCGGTACACGAGACCGGTCTCGCCCCCCTCCACGTCGCTCACGACATACACGCCCGCGTCGAACTGCTTCTTCCAGATCCTGGAGCCGTCCTCGGGCGAGCGGATGACGAGACCGCCGTCGGCGAAAATGCGGGCCTTCAGGGCGTCGGTCGTCAGGCCGATGCGCACCTGCAGCGGCTTCGCCGCCGACGGGTCCTCGGCGGCCGGCCGGGCCGCGCCCGGCGCGACGGGCGCTAGAAGCAGAAGGATCGGAACGAGCGCGCGGCGCGCGGCGACGGTCATCGGGCACGCGAGTCTAGCACAGCGCGCGCGGCTCGACCGGCTCAGCGCCGCCGTCCCGGGCGCCGGGGCACGCGGCGGGAGCCGCGTCGACGGACGGCGCGCCGGGGGGCGGCCCCGGCGCACTGCCGCTGGAATTCCAGGCGCAGCGAGGATCGCCGCGTGAAGACGCCCGCGTAGGCGGACGTCACGACGCGCGCGCCGCGCTTGCGGGCGCCGCGCACGGTCATGCAGAGGTGCTCCGCCTCGAGGCTGCAGGCCACGCCGGCGGGATGGAGGGATCGCGTCAGCGCTTCCACGATCTGCCGGGTGAGCCGCTCCTGAAGCTGCAGGCGCCTCGAGAGCGCGTCGATCGCGCGCGCCAGCTTCGACAGGCCGACCAAACGTCCTCCGGGGACGTAGGCGACGTGCGCCAGGCCGTGAAACGGAAGCAAATGGTGCACGCACACCGACACGAACGGGATGGACGTCACGGCCACCATCCCCGTCTCGCGGGACGCGAACGAGGTCGAGAGAATGCGCTCCGGATCGGCGCCGTAGCCGGCGAGGATCTCGCGCGCCCAGGCGTTGGCGACGCGATCGGGCGTGCGGCGTTGGTCCCGCCTGAGCCCGGGCTCCTGGATGGCCGCCAGGAACAGGCGGGCGGCGCGCCGCAGGGTCGCGCGGTCCGGCTTGAGAGAGGGCATGTTCGGGTCCCGTCCATCCCGGGGGATCGCGGGCCGGCCGGCCTCAGGGCCGATACTTGAGGCCGGTGCCCGTGTTGAAGATCACCACCGTGTCGTCCCGACGGATCGCCCCGCGCTTTCTCAGCGCGGCCGCCGCCGCGACCGCGGCGCCCCCCTCGGGGCAGGCGTCGATGCCCTCGCGCTCCGCGAGTCGCGCCGCGGCTCTCATCATCTCACAATCGTCGATCGCCAAGGCGGCTCCGCCGCTCTCCCGCAACGCCGCGAGGATCAGGCGATCCCCCAGACTGGCCGGGACGCGCAGGCCAGCCGCCGCGGTGACCGGATCCTCCCAAGCTGTCGCCTCCTCGCGCCCCTCCTCGAAGGCGCGCACGATCGGGGCGCACCCCCGGGCCTGGACCGCCACCATCCGCGGCCGGGCCGGGCCGATCCAGCCGAGCACCTCCATCTCCGCGAACGCCTTCCACATGCCGATGAGCCCCGTCCCCCCGCCGGTCGGATACACGATGACGTCGGGGAGGCGGTAATCCAACTGCTCCGCGATCTCGAATCCCATCGTCTTCTTCCCCTCCAAGCGAAACGGTTCGCGGAGCGTCGAGAGGTCGAACCAGTCCTCCCCCGGCGGACCGAGGCTCTCCCTGAGGGCGCGGCCCGCGTCGGCGATCGAACCGGGCACGAGGACAACCCTCGCGCCCAGATGAAGGGCCTCCTCCACGAACGGGCGCGGCGTCGATTCAGGCAGGCGGAGATCCACCGCGATCCCGGCGCGCGCGCCGTACGCCGCGAGCGCCGACCCCGCGTTCCCCGCGGACGGCGCGCCGAGGCGCCGTGCGCCGTGCGCCGCGGCGACCGAGACGGCCACCGACATGCCGCGGGCCTTGAACGAGCCGGTGGGGTTGACCGACTCGTCTTTGACATAGAGGCGCGCGAGCCCGAGATCCTCGCCCAGCCGCGGTGCAGGTATCAGCGGAGTGAGCCCCTCCCCCAGGCTGATCGGCTCGACCGGCGGGAGGAGCTCCGCGTAGCGCCACAGCGTCGGAGTCCGCCCCCGTAGATCCTCGCGGCGGAGAGAGGCCCGGACGTCCGCCAGGCGGTAGCGCGCCAGGAGCGGCGCGCCGCAGGAACAGAGAGCGGCGGGAGGTGGGGCGAACGCGCGCGCGGCCCGGCAGCGCGAGCACTCGAGCCGGACCAGAAACCCCGGCGCGGGCAATTAAGGCACTTGCGCGAGTCGCGCGAGCATGTCCTCCGGGCTCTCGTACCCGTAGAGCCGGAGATCGACGCGCTCGCGGCCCGAGCCGTCTATGAACACGATCGTCGGGACGCCGACGACCTCGAAGCGGTCGCGCAGGTCCGCGATCGGCTCCGAGGAGAACGACGTCAGGTCCGCCTTGAGCAGCGCGAACCGGGAGGTCGCCTCGATCACGCGCGGGTCGGAGAAGGTGTGACGGTCGAGCTCCTTGCAGGGCAGGCACCATTCGGCGAAGAAATCGATGATCACGGGGCGCCCTTCCTCCCGCGCCGTCTCCAGCGCCTCCGCGGAGAAGGGGCCCCACTCGGGGCCCGAGCGGGCGCTGACGAGCGGCATCGCGAGCCACAGCCCGGCGATG
>JBFGDZ010000147.1:0-8698 GCA_041580375.1 Candidatus Polarisedimenticolia bacterium | reverse complement strand
GGGGCCGCGGCGCCGTGCCGCGGCCGGATCCACGAGGGGGAGGAGGTCGGCAGGATGACGCAATCAGCGCGCTACGACGCCATCGTCGTCGGCGGGGGCCACAACGGACTCGTCGCCGCCGGTTATCTCGCGAAGGAACGGCTCAAGGTGCTGGTGCTCGAGCGCCGGCACATCGTCGGCGGCGCCTGCGTCACCGAAGAGATCATCCCCGGCCACCGCGTCACCAGGACCTCCTACGTCTGCAGTCTACTGCTACCCGAGGTGATCCGCGACTTCCGCATGAAGGACTACGGCTTCGAGGTCCTCGTTCCGGAGCCGCACAGCCTCCAGCCGCTCCCCGACGGGCGCGGCATCCTCTGGTGGGCCGACCCGAAGAAGCGCGCCGAGGAGATCGCGAAGTTCTCCCCGAAGGACGTCGAAAACATCGAGAAATTCGAGGCCGGGCTGGCCGAGCTGCAGCGGTTCATCGACGAGATCATGCGCATGACGCCGCCGATGTTCCCGCCGAAGGGGATCGGTGAGATGCTCGAGTTCGCCCGCTTCGGCCGCAAGATGCTCAAGCTCGGCGACAGGAAGCTCAAGCACTTCATGGAGCTGATGACTCTCTCGTGCGCCGACTACCTCGACAAGCGCATCGAGTCGGATGCCATCAAGGCGTTCTACGCGATCAGCGGCATGATCGGCACGTGCGTCGGTCCCATGACCCCCGGGTCCGCCGAGGTAATGCTGCACCATTCGATCGGCTCCTCGATCGAGGGACAGCCCGGTGCATGGGGCTACGTGCGCGGCGGGATGAGCGGCATCGCGGAGGCGCTCCGCAAATCGATCGAGGAACTCGGCGTGGAGATCCGCACGGAGGCCGAGGTGTCGAAGTTCCTCATCGAGAAGGGAGTCTGCCGGGGCGTGGTCTTGAAGAACGGCGACGAGATCCGCAGCCGGCTCGTGGCCAGCAATCTCGATCCGCGGCGCACCTTCCTCGGGATGATCGACGACGGCATCCTGCCGGAGGACTTCACCCAGGCGATCCGCGAGTTCAGCATGCAGGGCTCCTCCATCAAGGTGAACGCCGCCCTGTCGGAGCTGCCGAACTGGACCTGCATGCCGGGGACCGATGCCTCGGCGCCGCACCAGGGAGCGATGTTCGAGATCGGCCCGGGCATCGAGTATCTCGAGCGCGCCTATGACGATCTCAAGTACGGTCGACCGTCGCAGAAGCCGATGATCGACGGCAACATCGCCTCCGTGCTGGACGACTCGCTGTGCCCGAAGGGCCACCACGTGATGTCGCTCTTCGTGCAGTACGGGCCGTACCACCTGAAGGAGGGGTCCTGGCCCGACATCCGCGAGAAGGTCGGCGACATCATCATCGACACGATGGCCGAGTACGCGCCCAACATCAAGAAGGCGATCATCGCGCGCGAGGTGCTCACGCCGTGGGACCTCGAGAAGGAGTTCGGCCTGACCGAAGGGAACATCTTCCACGGGGAGATGACGCCGAACCAGCTCTTCTTCCTGCGCCCCGCCCCGCGCTGGGCGCGCTACCGCGCGCCGGTCCGGGGCCTCTATCTGTGCGGCTCCGGCGCGCATCCCGGGGGAGGCGTCATGGGCACCCCCGGTCGCAACGCGGTGCGGGAGATCCTGAAGGACCTGCGCCGTTAGGAGCCTGTCCGACTCGAGTTCTGGAGCGTTTTCCGGATCCGCCGGAGGGACGCGCGCTCGATGCAGCTCATCCCCGCGCTGCGCCTGGTGATTTTCATCGGCATCATCCTCGCCGTCTACCTGGCGGCCGCGGTGATGCTGTTCCGCTCTCTGGCCGGCCGGATCCGCGGCAGGCGCCCCACGTTCACCCAGCGGTGGACTCGCCGGGTCGTCTTCACCGCCGCGATCCTCGGCCTCCTCTGCTTCGCCTACGGATACTACGTCGAGCCCTACTGGCCGCAGGTGAAGCGCGTCCGGATCCCGACGGAGAAGATGCCCGCGGGCTCCAGGCCGATCCGGATCGCGCACCTCGCCGACTTCCATTGCGATCCGCGCCCCCGGCTGGAGGAGAAGATCCCCGGCATCGTGGAGCGGGAGCGGCCCGACCTGATCGTCTTCACCGGGGACGCGATCAATTCGGCCGAGGCGATGCCGATCCTGAAGCGACTCCTGGCCCGGCTGGCCGAGATCGCGCCGACGTTCGCCGTCCGCGGCAACTGGGACGTCTGGCGCTGGTCCGATCGCGATCTGTTCGGGGACACCGGGGTGCGCGAGCTGGACGGCGAGTCGTCCCGGCTCGAGGTCAACGGTGTCCCCGTCTTCGTGGCAGGGGTGGCGGTCGGCTCGGACGACCGCGTGGACGAGGCCCTGCGATCGATCCCGGCGGGCGCCCTCACGGTCTTCCTGCACCACTACCCTGATCTGATCCCGGAGATCTCGCGGCGCCCGGTGGATCTCTACTGCGCGGCGCACACCCACGGCGGCCAGGTGGCGCTCCCCATTTACGGCGCCCTGGTGACGCTGTCGAGATTCGACAAGACCTACGAGTCGGGGCTCTACCGGGTCGGCGGGACCTGGCTCTACGTCAATCGCGGCATCGGCATGGAGGGAGGGCCGGCGCCCCGCGTCCGTTTCTGGGCCCGGCCCGAGATCACCATCCTCGAGCTGATGCCCCCTGACTGACGGCCGGGATCAGGGACGCGCGAGGAGAGGGTTCCCGTCGACCCCCGGCAGGAGGATGCCGGGATCCGTTCCGACGCCGGCGCCGAGGCCCACGCCGGCCCGCCCGGTGCCGTCGAAAAACGTCAGGTCGCCCGCGCTCCCGGCGGACGCCCCGAGGCCGGCGCGCGGCTGCTCGGGCCCGTCGACCGTTCCGAGCACGGGGCCCTCGGGCGTCACGGCCAGCCGGACGCGCGTTCTGCCTCCGTCGTCGCGGAGGACGATCTCGCGCGCCTCGATCGTGGCCGGCCTGGAGTTCGCCTGACCGAGGATCACGACTCCCGACGCGAACAACAGCACCGCCGCGCCCGCGAACCGGAACCACCGGTTCTCATTCTCCAGCAGCGCGATCCTTCTCTCGAGACCGATGCCGCCGGGATCGTGGTCCGTCACGTCATCCCTCCCTGCATCCGCGGGAGCGTGCGGCCCCCAGAATGGCCACCCGATCCCCCTCCCTAAGGAATAGGTCCCCCGCCGCACCGGCGCAAGCCATCCCGCCCGCCGGCGGGCGGGAGGAGGGCGCGGTTCAGGCCCGCCCGATGTCCCGGAGAATGCGGTGGCCGGCGTTCCAGCCGGGGGCGCCCCAGACGCCCCCGCCGGGATGCGTGCCCGAGCCGCACATATAAAGGTTGGGGATCGGGGTCGTGTAGTCGGCGTACCCGGCGGCCGGGCGGAAGCTGAACAGCTGATCCGGGATCATCGCGCCGTGAAAGATGTTGCCGCCGCTCAGGCCGAATACGTTTTCGAGATCCTCCGGCGTGTAGACGTGGCGATCGATGACCGCCCGCGGGAGGTTCGGAGCGTAGCGGGTCATCTCGGCGACGACCCGCTCGGCGACTGTTCCCTTCATCGCTTCCCAGTTGCCCGATTTGAGGTGGCGCGGGCCGTACTGCACGAAGCAGGACATGATGTGCTTGCCCGGTGGGGCGCAGGACGGATCCAGAACCGAGTGAATGCACGCCTCGATCGTGGGGCGCTGCGAGAACTCGCCGCGCCGGCAATCCTCCCAGGCCCTCTCGATGAAATCGACGGTGGGACAGAAGTTGATCAGCCCCCGGTGCTGGGGGCCGGGGGCCGTGCCCGGCATCGCGGTGAAATCGGGCAGCTCGGACAGCGACAGGTGGACCTTCAGCGACGCGCTCAGATCCTTGAAGGAGCGCATCTGATCGAGGAACGGATCCGGAAGCGCGCCCCGGGGCAGCAGCTCCAGAAACGTCCGGCGCGGCGTCGCGTTGCTGGCGACGACGTCGGCCCGCAGCACCTCTCCGTTCGCGAGCCGGACGCCGGCGGCCCGGCCGTCCTCGTGAAGCTCGATCGACCGGACGGGGGCGTTGATCCGCACCTCCACGTCCCGCTCGCGCGCCGCGGCGGCCAGGGCGCCGGTGATCCCGCCCATGCCTCCGACGACGACTCCCCACACGCCCGCCGTGCCGTCGACCCCGCCGAGCACGTCGTGCAGAAGAAGGAACGCGGTCCCCGGCTTGTTGGCCCCCCCGTACGCGCCGATGATCCCCTGGGACGAGAGAAACGCGATCAGCTCCTCGGATTCGAACCAGTCCTCGAGATACTCCGCGATGCCGCGCGTGGCGAGGGCCACGAGCGACCTCAAATCGGACGCGGAGAGGCGGCGCGCGGCGCGGGCCGTCCCGATGAGCGACCAGAGATCCCGCGGGGAGCGCGCGTCGACGCGCGGGGGAGGGCGGAGGATCAACGGACGGAGGAACGCGCCGACCCGCTCGAGCATGGCGTGGAACTTAGGATAGACCGCGGCGTCTTTCCTGGAGAACTTCGCGATCTCGTCGAGATCGCGATCGTCCCCATACAGCGTCATCGCTCTCCCGTCCGGGAGCGGCACGAAAAAGGCGGGCTCCTGCCGGATGACCCGGTAGCCGTGGCGGGGGAGTTCGAAGCGGCTGACGATGTCCGGCAGGAGGAGCGTGCTCACGTACGACGTCGAAGAGACCCGGTACCCGGGGAACAGCTCCTCGGTGACGCAGGCGCCGCCGACGATGTGCCGCGCCTCGACGACGGTGACGCGATGGCCCGCCTCGGCGAGCAGATTGGCCGTGACGAGTCCGTTGTGACCCGCCCCGATGATCACGACGTCGCGGCTGGCGGCCATCTCAGTCTCCCTCGTCGATCGATCGGCAACCTGCCGGATCGTGGCGGATCAGCCAGTGCTTGCGGCCTCAGCCGACCGCCATCAGGTAGAGCCACGCCCCCGCGGGCGCCTCGCCCGGAAACCCCATGAGATGCAGCCCGTGCTCCTGGCACCATCGCCCCGCCCGCTCGCACGCATCCCTCACGTCGCGAGCCGGGATGCCCGCGAGCCGCGCGATGGCGTCCTCGCCCCGCGCGCGCTCGAGACCGAGGCGGAGCCGCCCGTCTCCCTCGTCGAAGGCGAAACGGATGACGCGCGCCCAGGCGGCCCCGCGCGCGATCTCGCGGTCGATCTCGTCGCTCTCGCGGGGGGACAGCCTCTCGAGCATCGCGCACGACCCGGACTGAAGAGGTCCGCCTGGAGGCGGAGCGCGTCCGCGAGCGATCCTGCGCGCGGACCGGACGCCATCTTATGTGCCCGCGCGGGGACCGATCAAGCGCCGTCGCGGCGCGGGGAACGAATCGTGGACCGTCCCGCGCATCGATGTTGCGGGGCGCGGCATGTCAGGCCGTAACAGCATCGGGTCGCGCGCCGATATTCCATTACAGCATCAAATCAACGAAGAAAATGGTAAAAAACGATTGACCCCCGGAGCGCCGTCGTGGTCAGATCGTCATAACACGTTGGTTTTTCAATCGAGGGGAGAGTGCCGATGTATTTCCCGCCCAGGTTTACCATGCTGACCGACCGGGAGGTCAAGATGATCCACGACGCCTCCCTGGAGATCCTCGAGAAGACGGGGGTCCTGTACGAGAGCAAGACCGCCCTGGACATCCTCGAGGCCGCCGGTCAGAAAGTGGATCGGGAATCCGGCGTCGCCTGGATCAAGCCCGACCTGGTGGAGAAATGCATCAGGACGGCGCCGCGCCGCTTCACGCTCGCGTCGCGCGACGGAAAGAACGACGCCGTCATCGACGGCGAGCAGATGCACCACATGACCGACGGGCAGGCGTCGTTCACAATCGACGAGAAGACCGGCGAGCACCGTCGCTCGACGCTGGCCGACCTGACCCTCAGCACGCTCCTGGCCGACGCCCTGGAGCCGATCAAGATCATGTGGTCCACCGTCTTCCCGACCGACGCGTCGACCGACAAGCGGGCGCTGTTCGAGATGGCGGCGTCGTTCATGTGGTCCCCGAAGCACTTCCAGATGGTCGGCGGCGTTCAGGACCCGGAGGACGTTCCATTTCTCCTGGAGATGCTCGATGCCGTCTACGGCGATCGCCGCAAGCAGCGCGACCGGCCGATCTACTCGATGGTCACCTGCCCCGTCTCCCCCCTCAAGCACGACGAGGCGATGACCGAGTCGTGCATCGCGCTGGCGAAGGAGTGGGTGCCGATCGTGTTCTGGCCCATGCCGCTGCAGGGCGCCACCTGCCCGATCACGGTCGCCGGGACGCTTCTCGTCACGAACGTCGAGTTTCTCAGCGGGGTCGTCCTGTACCAGCTGGTCCAGCCCGGCCTGCCGATGATCTACCCGGCCGGGCCGGAGACGCTCGACATGAAGACCAGCCTCGCCAGCACCGCCTCGCCCGAGGGGATGGTGCTCAACCTGGCGTTCAAGCAGATGACCGATTTCTACGAGGTGCCGTACATGGCGGGCGGCATCTGCTCCGACGCCAAGATCCCCGGCATCCAGGCGGCGTACGAGAACATGGGGACCGGCATGTCGGGCGCGCTGTCCGGCTGCGATCTTCTCGTGGGCATCGGCATCCTGAACGACGGCAACACGCTGTCGTTCCCTCAGATGGTGATCGACGAGGAGATCTGCAACCTGCTCACGTACGTCCGCAAGGGGATCGAGGTCACGCCCGAGACGCTCATGACCGACTCGATCCACCGCGTCGGCCATTCGCCCAACCATCACCTCGCCGAGCCCGCCACGATGAAGTACATCAAGTCGGACAAGGCCTACTGGCCGCGCATCTCCTTCCGCGGCACCTACGGCGACTGGAAGCGGCGGGGGAAAGACGAGGTGGCCCTCGCGCGCGATCGCATGAAGGAGCTGCTGGACAAGCACGAGGTCGAGCCCCTGCCGCCCGAGGTGCAGAAGGAGATCCGCAAAATCCTCGCGAAGCGCACGGAGTTCGCGCCCGACGACCCACGCATCGAGGGGGTCTTCCGCCACCCCTGGCGCGGCTGAGGGATCCGCGCACCGATTGGAGGCGCCGCCATCATGGACTTCGAGCTGACACCCGCATTGAAGGCGCTGCAGGAGCGCGCTCGCGCGTTCACCGACGAGGACCTGATCCCGCTCGAGATGGAGGTGGAGGAAAACGAGGCCCTGGAGCCCGCGACCAGCCGGCGGCTCATGAAGCGATCCATCGCGGACGGGCTGTGGCCGATGAACGTCCCGAAGGAGATGGGGGGTCTCGGGTCGACCGTGATGGAGCAGGTCATCGTCCAGGAGCAGGCGGGGCGGGCGACGAACGATCTCTGGGCGTATGTCGGCGGCCCTTACAACGCGCTCGTCCGCTGCGACGCCGCGCAGCGGAAGAAGTATCTCGAACCGTGCGTCCGCGGCGAGGTCGACGCGGGCGCGGCCTACGCGATCACCGAGCCGGACGCCGGGTCGGACACGTCAAACCTCAGGACGAGGGCTGAGCGATCGGGCGACGACTGGGTGATCAACGGCGAGAAGTGGTTCGTGACGGGCGCGAACCGCTGCCCGACGATCATCGTGCACGCCGTCACGGGCCCGGGGTCGGAGACGCTCTTCCTCGTCGATCGCGGGACGCCGGGCATGCGGATCAAGCGGGTGCCGAAGTTCATGGCCCGGACCGAGGATCAGCATCCGGAGATCGTGTTCGAGAACTGCCGCGTCCCGGCCTCTCAGATCCTGGGAGGCGTCGGGCAGGCCAACGAGGTCACCAGGGCCTGGTTCCGCGAGGAACGGCTGCACATCGCCGCCCGCTGCCTGGGGGCCGCGCAGCGCCTGCTGGAGGAGGCGAAGGCGTGGGCGATCGGCCGCGAGGCGTTCGGCAGGAAGCTGTACGAGCACCAGGGGATCGGCTGGATGCTGGCCGACTCGGCGACCGAGCTGTTCGCCGCTCGGATGATGACCTACAAGATCGCCTGGGAGGAGGACACCGGCAGGTCGGACGTGAAGGAGCTGCACGCGAAGGCATCCATGGCGAAGCTGTACGCCTCCGAGATGGCCAATCGCGTCGCCGATCGCGTCGTGCAGATCTTCGGGGGCCGGGGTTACTGCAGCGACTTCGCCGCCGAGCGGCACTTCAGGCACCTGCGGGTCGACCGGATCTGGGAGGGGACGTCGGAGATCATGAGGACCATCATCCTCAACGGCGTGATCAAGCGGGACCTCGACCGCCTCGTGAGCTGACCGCGTGTCCGCGGAGCATCCCCTCGCCCGCCTCTTCGATCCGCGCGGCGTCGCGGTGATCGGCGCGTCCGAGACGCCGGGCAAGTACGGCTACATCCTCCTGAAGACCCTCATCGAGGAGAGGTACGCCGGGCGCATCCACGCCGTCAACCCGAAGGGCGGCAGCCTGCTCGGCCAGCGCTTCCTGCCCTCCCTCGACGAGGCCGACGGCCCGGTCGACATCGCCCTCATCGTGCGGCCGGCCGATCGGGTCCTCGGGCCCGTCGAGGACGCGGCACGGCGGGGGATCCCGTTCGCCATCGTCTACGCGGCCGGTTTCTCGGAGCTCGGAGACGACGGCCGCCGCATGGAGCGCGACATGCTGGAGGCCGCCGCCGCCCACGGGATGCGCATCGTCGGCCCCAACTGCATGAACATCTTCAGTGCTCCGGCCCGGCTCAACCTCAGCGCCATCGTCCCCTTCCCCGAGGGCGACCTGGGGCTTCTCTCCGCCAGCG